>JAHBUM010000143.1 GCA_019638075.1 Flavobacteriales bacterium
CCATGAACAGAGAACTACTCGCCCCGCTCGCAGCATTGCTCACCTTCGGTCAGGCCACGGCACAGCTCAACGGATACACCGTAGGCCAGACCGTGAACGACTTCACCGTGACCGATACGCATGGCAACACCCATAACCTGTACTCGATCACCGCTTCGGGCAAGCACGTGGTGATCGACTTCTTCTTCGATACCTGCCCGCCCTGCCAGCAGACCCAACCCATCTTCAACCAGCTCCATCAGGTGTATGGCTGCAACAGCGCAGACCTGTTCGTGATCTCCATCAACAACGGCACCGACAACAACGCGGCGGTGGATGCGTTCGAGGCCACCTATGGCGGCACCTACCGCCACTCACCAGCGGTCGGCATCGAAGGCGGGTGCGCAGCCGTGGACGCGGCCTTCGACCCTGTCGCCTACCCGACATACTGCCTGATCGGCCCCGACAACAAGCTGAAGACCGATGACATCTGGCCGATCACCGGTGTGCAGAGCTACGTGAACGCATTCCCGGCAGGGCACAACATCCAAACCGCACAATGTGCCTTGGTGGGCGTTGAGGAACGGACATCCGCCGCTCTCAAGGGCGTGTTCCCCATGCCCGCTTCCGGCCCGGTGACCGTGGACCTTGCACTTGACGTGGCCGGCGACCTGCGGTTGGAGGTGATGGATGCGCTCGGCCGCACCGTACACGGTGAGGCGCTCGGCCATCGCCCGGTGGGCACTTTCACGCACCGCATGGACCTGGGCATGCTGAGCAATGGGAACTACGTGATGCGCATGGCCCTGGATGGCGTGCCATCGGCTACGCACCCGTTGATGATCGTGCGTTGATCACAACTCGGAGAGCGGGATCCCGGAACTGCTCGTCAAAGCATGGAAGGCTGATAAAAATGAGGTGAAGGAGCATTGGGTAGGAACAGGACATCGCCCCTGTGCCTGCCAACTACACCTCTCCTACCTCCTGCCGTATTGCAAAGCGCCCGTCAGAAATTCACCGGAGGCTGGTTGTCCTTCCACGCCAGCAAGCCGTCGATGGTGTGTACCGCCACCGAGTGGTAGTTGCCACGCGCGCTGCGGTAGATGGTCTGCGCCATCAGCCGCCCCTTCTCGGTCTCCAGCATGCGGGTGTATAGCGGCACCAGGAATTTGCGGCGGCCCACCGTGTTCAGGAACTGGTCCAGACGGTCGAAGGCCTCATCGTGATCGTTGCGGATGCACTGCTCCAGCCACGCGGCCAGCACTTCGGCGTTGCCGGTCTTCGTGAAGCCGAAGGCCGCATCCAACTCGTTCATCCGCGCTTCGGTCAGCCCGTCCGGCAGGTGGCGTATGAAGTGCATCCACTCGAAGGTGCTCCATTCAGACGTGCTCAATTCCCGCGCGGCTGTGCCTTCTTCCCAACGTGCGATCTCCTCCTCCACCTTGGTGAAGCGATCGCTCACGGGCGTGGGCGCATTGGCGGGCAGTTCGTCCCCATCCACCCATTCGGCCACGTTCACCTCCACCTCGTTCGGCTTCAGCAGATGCTCGTCCAAGTGCGCCAGGAAGCGGTCGGTGGTCATGCTTTGGAACGCGAAGCGATCGAAGTAGTCGCGGATGAAGGCATCGAATTTGGGGCGCCCCACGCGGGCTTCCAAAAGCCGCAGGAATGCCGCACCCTTCTCGTAGGCCACGTCCGTCATCCCTTCATCGGGATCGCGCCCGGCAAGGTCGAGTCGCAACCTGCCATCCTCGGGGTGCCTGCCTGCCGCGATCTTCGCCAGTTCACCCTGCAGATCCTGCCTGCCCAGTTGTTGCAGCATGCCCGCGTAGTCGGCGCCGTACAGCGCCTCGGAGATGCGGCTCTCGAAGTACACGGTGAAGCCTTCGTTCAGCCAGAAGTCGTTCCACGTGGCGTTGGTCACCAGATTGCCGCTCCAACTGTGCGCCAGTTCGTGTGCCACCAATGCCGTGAGCGATCGGTCCCCGGCGATGATGGTGGGTGTGGCGAACGTGAGGCAGGGGTTCTCCATGCCGCCGAAGGGGAAGCTGGGCGGAAGTACGATCAGGTCATACCGCCCCCACCGGTACGGTCCGTACAGGTTCTCGGCAGCTTCCAGCATCCGGCCCATATCGGCGAACTCCCAAGCCGCATTGTCCACCACGCTGCGTTCGGCGTACACACCGGTGCGGGCATCCACGGGCTTGAAGGCCAGATCGCCCACCGCCAGCGCGATGAGGTAGGCCGGGATGCGCTGTTCCTGCGTGAAGGAGTACACACCGTCGGCTGAGGGCTTCTGCGGGTTCGTGCCGCTCATCACCGCCATGAGCCCGTCGGGCACGCTCACCTTGGCCGCGTACGTGAACCGGATGCCGGGGCTGTCCTGAACGGGGATCCAGCTGCGTGCAAGGATGGCCTGCCCCTGGGTGAACAGGAAGGGGTGCTTCCTGTCGGCCGTCTGGTGCGGTTCGAGCCATTGGAGCGCTTTCGCGTTCCTGCCGGTGCGGTACTGCACGGCGAACGACTCCGTGCCAGCGGGAATGCTCACCTCCAACGGCCTGCCGAGGAAGGTGCTGTCGCCCAAGGTGAACGCCAATGCCTCCCCCTTCCCATCCATCACCTTCTCCACGATGAGGCCGTCGGTGTCGAGGATGATGCGGCCCTTGCCATGGTCCTCGATGCGATAGGTGGCGGTGCCAGCGATGGTGCGGGCGGCCATGTCCACCGCTATGTCGAGCTCCAAGTGGGTGATGACCGCTTCGTCCGGGCGGGCGTGGCTGTGATGGTCCATGGTGCTGTTCGTGGAAGGCGATCGCTCCGCATCACCAGCACCGTTCTCCCCCGCACAGGCGAAGAACAAGGGGATGATCAGCAACAATTCGCGTCGATATAGGGTCATGTGCTCGATCGGGTGGGTAGCCAAAGGTAGAAGAGTGCCGGAACCCGGCCCTTGCCATCACCCGGCCCCGCCTCATGCGCCATGGCCGTAATGCTGCATCCCACAACGGATCCAAAGCAACGACCGCTCTTGCCGATCGGGGACGGAACGTTCAGAACTTGTCCGAGGTCAAGTGAATGAGGGCGTGGATGTTGCCACCCAGGCATCATTCCGTCCCGGCCTTCCACATCATTTCGGTGATGCTCTGGCCGTTCCGGAAGTAGAACGTGCCCCATTTCGCGATCACCTTGGAGTAATCATCGGCCTTGTTACCGTTCACCACCACCCGGCGGATGATGACCTTGTTGCCTTCGGTGTAGCTCTCCTCGGTAACGCCCTCGGGATACTCCTGGGCCAGCTTGGATCGGTTGTAGTCGGCGAAGGCACGGGGCTGGTTGGCCGGCATGTTGTCCAGCTTCTCCTTGGCCGCCGCCCGCGCGCTGGCTCCATTGGCCGCATACATCGCTTCGCGCGCCTCCAATGCCTGCTTCTCCGCCTCCACGCCGCGCCGCTGCACCTCCACAGCGGCCGATCCGCGCTGGGCCATGGCCGCGTGCTGTTCCTGCTGCTCGATCACCGCTCCGCGCGCTTGTTCGGTACGCTGCTGGCCGCCGCTCACGCGGGCCTGTTCGTCGCGGTAAACCGCGCTCTTGCGCTCCTCCATGGCCTCGGCGCGTTCCGTCTGGCGGCCGTTCCATGTGATGGCCCGGTCCCCGGCGAGCTGCTCGGTCTGCAATTTGTCCTGATAAGCGGCCGTACGTGCTTCTTCAGCTCTGGCCTTGCGCTGTTCCTCGGCCCGTTCCAGTTCCGCGCGGTAGGCATCCAGTTCCTCCGCCCGCTGCACACGGCGCTGGTCGTTGCCCTGGTACAGGCGGGCACCTTCCTCCACGATGCGCTCTTTGCGCTCCACGTCGGCGTTGCGGCGCCCGGCAGCGGCCTCCCCGTTCTCCAGCTCCTCCTGTTCCAAGGCCGAGCGGAATTTCTTGATACGCTCGTACTTCTCGGCCTCCTCCCGCTCACGCGCCTCACGCATGAAACGCACCGCCTCATCCTCCTGCCCATCACCGCTCCGATCGCGCGCGCGCGTCGGCTCCTCCCGTGGCGCTGTGCGTTTCTGCGCCGCCGCCTCGGCTTCCAGACGCAGGCGCTCCTGTTCGGCCAGCAGGCGGTCTATCTGGTCGATCTTGGCCAGCGGGTAGGTCTCTTCGGGACGCAGGTCGCTGGCTTGGGCATAGGATGAACGTGCCGTGATGTAGTCCTTGGTGGCCAGAGCCTTGTCCGCCGAGGCGATCAGCCCCCGGTACTGTTCGTCCAAGGCTTTGGCGTTCTCCCGTGCCAGACGGTCACGCTCCGCCGCCCCACGGCGCGCGGCTTCATCCTCCTGTTCCTTCCTTCGGCGTTCCGCATCGGCGCGGTCGCGGTCGGCCGCAGCGGCTAACCGGGCAGCTTCGGCATCGGCCGCTTCCCGCGCGCGGCGTTCCTCATCCAAGCGGCGCTGTTCCGCAGCAAGCCGCTCGGATTCGGAGCGCTTGGCGGAAGCAGCGGCGATCTTCGCCTCGATCGCCGCGAGCTGGTCCTTCGGATACTTCTCACCGGGCTTCACGCCGAGGGCGCCATTGTACTTCTCGCGGGCCTTGTCGAAGTCGTCACTGCGGAAGGCCAGATCACCAGCGGCGACCAGCTCCCGGTAGCGGGTCTCCACCTCTTCGGTGGCCATGCGTGCGCGGCGGGCCTCCTCATCAAGGCGGGCGCGTTCCGCAGCGGCGGCTTCGGCGGCAAGGCGGTCGGCTTCGGCCTTCTGCGCCCGTGCGACCGCATCGCGCTCGGCGGCAAGGCGGTCATCCTCGGCCTTCTTCGCCGCATCGGCCAACAGCCTTTCGATCTCGGCCAGCCGGTCCTTGGGGTGCTTTTCCTCGGGCTTCACGCCGGACGCCGCGCTGTAATCCGTGCGGGCCTTTTCGTACTGCTTCGCAGCGAACGCCTTGTCCGCCGAGGTCACCAAGTCGTTGTAGCGCTGGTCGCGGTCCTGCTTCTCGCGCAGCAGGCGTTCTTCTTCGGCCTTCGCGCGCGCAGCGGCATCAAGCTGCTGCTCGATGGCGGCTATGCGCTCCTTCGGATGGGCTTCCGAGGGCTTCAGTGCCAACGCATCCTTGTAATCGTTGAGGGCTTCGGATAGTTTCTTGCCATCGAACGCCTTGTCCGCCGAGGTGATCAACGACCTGTAGCGCGCCTCGAGTTCCGCAGCCTTCTTCTCGGCTTCGGCCTTCCTTGCGGCTTCGGCCAGCAGGCGGTCGGCCTCGGCGATGCGGTCCTTCGGGTACTTCTCCCCTGCTTTCACACCCAGCGCCTCGGTGTATTTCGCCCTGGCCGCCGTGTAGTCCTCTTTGCCGAAGGCGGCATCGGCTGCCTCGATGGCCGCCTGATACTTCGCATCCTGCTCGGCCTGTTTCTTCCGGGCTTCGGCATCGGCCTTCCGCTGCACGATCAGCGCGAGCTGGTCCTTCGGGTATTTCTCCTGCGCCTTGAGGCCCGATGCTTCGGTGTACTTCTTCGCAGCCTCGTCCCATTCCTCTTTGCCGAAAGCAGCATCGGCAGCGGCGATGGCGGCAGTGTACTTCGCATCCAACTCCTTCTGCTTGGCGGCTTCGGCAGCGGCTTTCTCCGCAGCGGCCTTGCGCGCAGCGATGGCTGTCAACTGGTCCTTCGGATACTTCTCGGCAGGCTTCAGACCGCCTGCCTCGGTGTACTTCGCCGTGGCCTCGTCCCACGACTCCTTTCCGAAGGCCGCGTCGGCTGCCGCGATCGCCGCCTGATACTGCGCGTCGAGTTCCTTCGCCTTACGCTCGTCCTCGGCCTTCTTCGCCAGTTCCTCGCGCTTCTTCACGATGGCGGCGAGCTGGTCCTTCGGGTATTTCTCGGCGGGTTTCAGGCCGGAAGCCTCGGTGTATTTCGCCTCGGCGGCATCGTAGTCGGCGCTCCTGAACGCGGCATCGGCTGCGGTGATGGCCGCTTGGTAGCGCTCCTGAAGCTCCTTCGCCAGACGCTCCTCCTCGGCCTTCCGGGCCGCTTCATCCTTCTTGAGCGCGATGGCCGCCAACTGGTCCTTCGGGTATTTCTCGTCCGGTTTCAGCCCGCCTGCTTCGGTGTACTTCGCTGCGGCATCGTCCCACTTGGAGGCCTTGAACGCCGCGTCGCCTGCGGTGATGGCCGCCTGATACTTCTCCTGCAACTCCCTCGCCTTGCGCTCCTCCTCGGCCTTCTTCGCCGCATCGGCCTTCTTCTGTGCGATGGCGGCCAGCTGGTCCTTCGGATATTTCTCGTCCGGCTTCAGGCCACCGGCCTCGGTGTACTTCGCCGTGGCCTGATCCCAGTTCTCCGCCTTGAACGCGGCATCGGCTGCGGTGATGGCCGCCTGATACTTCTCCTGAAGCTCCTTCGCCTTCTTCTCTTCCGCCGCCTTCTTCTCCAGCTCGGCAAGGATCACGTCGATCTCCTTGAGCTTCTGCTTCGGGTAGGCTTCGGTATCCTTCACATCGAGGGCCGCGTTGTACTTGGTCTTCGCCCCGGCGTAATCCTTCTTCCCCATCAGCCCGTCGGCTTCCTTGATGAGAGCGGCGTACTGCTCGCCGCGCTTCTTGTCGGCATCCTGCGCATCCAGCTTCATCTTGGCATCGCTCAACTTGGCGGTGGCCACGGCATCGCCGGGTTTCAGGGCAAGCGCACCGGTGAAGGCATCCACGGCCTTCTTGAAGTCCGAGCTGGTCATCGCGTTGCCCCCCTCCTGGATCAGCTTCGCATACTTCGCTTCGGCATCCCCCTCGCGTTTGCGCTTCTCATCATACTCCTTCATCAGCCGCGCCTGCGCATCGCGCATCCGGTTGGTGTACTCCATGTCCCATGCGAAGGTGCCGCCGTCGTAGTTCGCCTTGCCGAAGGGCTCGTTCAGGATGGAATAGTCGATGCCCGGCAGGTCGGACATAATGGAGAAGTCGATGTTCATGCCATGTCCTCCCTGCCGTTCCTCCTCGGGCACTTTCCGCGTGTCGATGGTGATGTTCTTGCCCACGAAGCCGGGCTTCGATACCATGACCTTGTAATCGGAGCCATAGTCCAGGTTCACCTCGTACTTGCCGCTGGCATTGGTGGGCACATCGATCAGCTTCACGCCGTTCTTGAACACGGTGACCGTGACCCCATCCATCTTCTTGTTGGTGGTGAGATCCTTCACCGTGCCGTAGATCATCACGTTATCCACCTGGGCATGCACCTGGGCCATGACCGCCATAAGGAGCACCGCCCAGCACCACCGCACCAGACCAGACCGCTTGGTTCCCATGTAGCTACGAACGTCTTGCAGGAAGTTCATCAACGGGCCAAATTACGACATCTTTGGGCGCCCACGGCTTCGTCCGGCCGGATGGGCGAAGAACATCATGCACAGCATCTGGGAATCGCGCCAGTTCCACCGCACGCCTGACCTCGTGGTGGTGGGTGCCGGCATCGTCGGCCTTTTCACCGCCTTGTTCCATAAACGAAGCCACCCGAACCACCATGTGGTGGTGGTGGAGCGTGGCCCGTTCCCCAGCGGCGCCAGTGTGAAGAACGCCGGTTTCGCCTGCTTCGGAAGCCCCAGCGAACTGCTCGCCGATCTGGAGAAGGAAGGCCTCGACGCCATGCTGGCCCGGGTGGAGAACCGCTGGAAAGGGCTGCTGGAACTGCGCGCCGAACTGGGCGATGCCGCCATCGGTTTCGAGCCCAGCGGTGGACATGAGATCTACGCCGCACATGACCCACTGTACACGCGGGTGGCCGAACGGTTCGATGAACTGAACACCGCCCTGCGGCCGATCTTCGGCAGGACCGTGTTCGTGCCTGATGATGAGGCGATAGCCTCCTTCGGCTTGGCCGGTGTACACCACCTGGTACGCACCGAACTGGAAGGCCCCGTGGATAGTGGCGCCCTGATGGCGGCCCTGCTGCGGAAGGTGCTGGCCGAAGGGGTGCTTTTCCGGCCAAGAACGCCGGTGCTCTCGATCGAAGAACAGCCGCATGAGGTGGTCCTGCATCTACAGGATGGAGAGCGCCTGCGGGCCTCTAACATCGCCATCTGCACCAACGGCTACACCCGGCAATTGCTGCCGGACCTTCCCGTGGAACCCGCGCGGGGACAGGTGCTGAAGACCTCGCCGATACCCGGCCTGCGGCTGCGCGGTACCTTCCACTACGACGAGGGCTTCTACTATTTCCGCGACCACGGCGGCGGTGTGCTGCTCGGCGGCGGCCGCAACCTCGACATCGCCGGGGAGACCACCTGGGACGATGCCACTACGCCCCACATCCAGCAAGCCTTGGAGGATCTGCTGCGCAACGTGATCCTGCCCGGCCAGCCCTTCGGGATCGTGCAACGCTGGAGCGGGATCATGGGCATGGGGGCCAGCAAAACGCCGATCGTGGAAAGGCGCTCGGAACGGGTGGTCGTGGCCGTGCGCCTGGGCGGGATGGGCGTGGCGATCGGGATCCGCGTGGCGCGGCAGGCGGCGGGGTTGATCGGGTGATGGGTGTGGAGGGGTGGAAGTTGTGGGCGTGGTCCATACCGTTCGGGCGAACAATAGA
>JAHBUM010000144.1 GCA_019638075.1 Flavobacteriales bacterium
CGGGTGCCCGCTGGCTGCGCTGTGGCATGCCGACCAAGCACGAGCACGCGGCCTTCGGGCGGATCGTACAGTGCCTTCACTTCGGGGAAGAAGAGCTGGATCCGGGCCAGTTGCTCCGGCGAGGCACCGGCCTCGCCATAGACCACGATATCGGCATCCACCGTGCGCAGCAGGCTGTCAAGGCGGCCATGGTCACCTGCCAGCTTGCGCAGCCTTGTGTGCGGCATGTGCGGATCGTACGGCCCGTGTTGCAACAGGAAGTCGAGCTGCGGGTCCGGCGCATCAAGGAGCGCCACCACCCGGCCGGGGCCATGGGCGCCCTGCAACGCGTTCCGGGCGGTATCCAGCATAACGCGATAGGTGTTGGAATAGGCCGTGGCATAGTGCTGTCGGGTGATGATGAGCGTGGCCGTGCCTGCCACAGCGATCAACGCCACCACAGCGATGGCGGCCCTGCGGCCGAGGTCAGAGAGGCCGATGAACAACGCGAGGACCATGTACGGGAACGAGAACATCAGCACCGAATGCTGGATGACCGGCGCGCGCCATGCGGAATACCCCAGACCGATCAGCAGGGGCAGCAGGCCCCAGCACGACAACAGGAGCAGCGCGGTCCTTCGTGGCGGGGGCATGCGCCGCGAACGGACCACGGCCCAGCCCAGCAGGACCAGCAGCGGTGCGGCCAGCCACCACGTGGTATGCGCCACCCACCACAGGTGGTCCGGCACCCAATGGCGGCCGGGCGGTGCCAGCCAGCCGGCCAGCCCGCCAAGGCCCAGTTGGGTGAACAGGATCGGCAGGTTCGGCGCGTAGAGCAGGGCGCAGCACAGCAGCATAAACAGGTAGGCGCGCAGGTGCCGCCGGGGGATCAGCGGCAGCACGCTCAGGCACATGATGCCCGCCAGCAACAGGGCGAAGTGGTGCGTGTAGGCACTGAGCACCACCCCGAGGCCCATCGCCACAAGGTGTCGGCGCCTGCCCGATGCCAGCCACCGCGTGCATTGATCGGCGCACAGCGCGGTGGTGAACAGGCCCGCCGCGTATGGCCTTGCAAGCTGTCCGTAGAGCACGCCGTATTGCAGTACCGCGAGCAGCGCCACGGCGAGCAGGGCCGTGCCTGCGCCGGTCCACGCCATGCCGGTGCGGTAGATCAGGGGCAGCGCCGCAAGGCCCATCAGCACGAAAGGCAGCTTCACGGCCAGCGGGCCAAGGCCGAAGAGGCGGGTCCAGCACCACTCGAACACCTGCACGCCGGGCGGGTGGGTGTCCAGCTCGATCACGCCACGCACCACCGTCTCGCGCAACGAGGGGTACAGCCTCACCAGCGCGCTCAGCTCATCGTGCATGAAGGGCATTTCCCACAGGCGCCAGAGCCGGAGGATGGCGGCCAGCGCGAGGAGCGCGAGGAAGGTGGCCCGCAGCCAAGGCTCGCCCGGCAGCCACGCCGTACCCCAGCGGCCCAAGTACGGCCCGATGCGGCTTGGGCCATCCGGCTCCGTGCGGTCCGTGGCCTGTTCCACACGGTGTGATGCCTGCATGCGTGGGGGACCCCTTGGGAAGCGAATATAGCGGGAGGGCCGTTCCGGACAGGTTCTTCGGAGGCCTGAGCGGGGTAGCTCCGGCCACTTCCGCCCGAACCACCTCACCCCAACACCCCTAACCCATTGATCCACCGCTTTCCGGATCCCGCAGAACAGCTACATTTGCCGTCCGTTTTCCCGCCCGGCCCATGGCTTGGGCTGGTTTCGCGGGAAGTTCCCCCATGGAACCGCTGAAGGACCACACCATCGAATTCACCGGACTGAAGGACGGGCAGCACGAGTTCCAGTTCGTGCTGGACCAGCCGTTCTTCGATGCCTCGGCCGAAGAGGAGTGGCAGGGCGGCCATGTAACGGTGGACGTGACCTTGGACAAGAGCGCCACGCTGCTGGTAGCCCACCTGAAGGCCAACGGCACCGTGCGCGTACACTGCGACCGCTGCGATGGCCCGCTGGACCAGCCCGTGGAGGGCGAACAGCGCCAGATCTTCAGCCTCACCGGCGGCGAGCAGACGGACGACGATGAACTGGTGAGCCTGGACGACCGCGCCCATAGCATCAACCTGACCCATTACATATACGAGTGCCTGCGTCTGGCCCTCCCCATCCGCCACGTGCATGCCGAAGGGCAGTGCGACCCCGAGGTGGAGAAGGTGCTGAGCAAGCTGATCGTGGAGAACGAACCCGCCCCCGACCCGCGTTGGGAGGTGCTGAAAGACCTACAGAACAAGGAGCGCAGCTCCTAAGCACGCAGAGCCATGCCAAATCCAAAACGCCGATTCTCGAAGACCCGTACGGCCAGCCGCCGCAGCACCAAGGTTGCCGCTGTGCCCACCCTGAGCAAGGACCCCGGAACGGGCGAGACGCACCTGCGCCACCGCGCCTACAAAGTGGGGGAAGACCTCTACTACAACGGCAAGCTGGTGGTTTCCGGTAGCGAAGCAGCCGAGTGACCGATGATCCACACGCTCGTTCTCTCCTCCCTGTCAGGGAGGGCGGGAGGGGCTAACACCGCCCTCCTGCAATGAGGATCGGATTGGACATCATGGGCAGCGATCACGGCCCCGCCGTGCCCGTGCGTGGTGCCGTCATGGCCCAACGCGAACTGCCCGCCGACGCGCGCATCGTCCTTATCGGCGATCAGGCGCGCATCCTTGAACTGCTCGCGGCCGAAGGTGCCGACCCCGCCGCGTTCGATATCGTCCCCAGTCAGGACGATATCACCATGAGCGACCACCCCACGAAGGCGTTCCAAGCCAAGCCCCGGAGCAGCATCAGCGTGGGGTTCCACCTGCTTAAGGAAGGGAGTATCGACGCCTTCGCCAGCACGGGCAACACCGGCGCCATGCTGGTGGGCAGCGTCTTCATCCTGAAACCGATCGAAGGTGTCATGCGCCCCTGCATACCCACGCTGGTGCCCAAGGAGGGCGGTGGCGTGGGCGTGCTGCTGGACGTGGGCGCCAACGCCGACTGCAAGGCCGAAGTGCTGGCGCAGTTCGGGCTGCTCGGCTCGCTGCTGGCCGAACACGTGTACCATGTGCCTGCCCCGAAAGTGGCGCTGCTCAATATCGGCGAGGAGGAGAAGAAGGGCGACATCCTGCGCCAGTCCACCTACGAGCTGATGAAGGAGCAGCAGCAATACAGCTTCGTGGGCAACGTGGAGGGCCGCGACATCTTCGACCCCAAGGCCGATGTGATGGTGTGCGACGGCTTCACGGGCAACGTGGTGCTGAAGGTGATCGAAGGCTTCCACGACCTGCTGGAGGACCACGGCGTGAACGACCCCTTCCTGCACCGCTTCAACTACGAGAACTACGGCGGCCTGCCCGTGCTGGGAGTGAACGGCAACGTCATCATCGGCCACGGCATCAGCAACGACATCGCCATCAAGAGCATGGTGCTGGCCGCCCGCGAGGTGGTGCTGAGCAAGCTGAACGACCGCATCCGCGAGGCGCTGGTGTAGGCGCGAAGCGCCGGGTGCCAGTTCAGGGGGAAAGGTGCCAACTCAGGGTGGAAAGTGCCAAGATGGAAGGTGCCAAGTGCAGGGCATCGGTCACTCTTCCCTCTTCGCACCCGACGTAGAAGGTGGCACCCTGCAATTTCCACTTTGGCACCTTGCCACTCTTCCACCATCGCACTCTTCCAGCGTGGCCCCTTCCACATCTTCCGAATACCTTGGTCCCGCCAAAAGGCAGGCTTATACCATTTCGACATTCAATTCCGGCGCATGAGAGGCGCAGCTGTTTTTTCGCAGGGCGATACGAGGAGGGCGTTGCGTAGCGGTGCCTGCGGAACGCCCTCATCGGAGAAGTCATGCGGAAAAAGAGCAAGCGGATCGGCTGGAATTGAATGTCGAGATGGTATTAGGCCCGATCCCGTAATCATCGACCCATGAAGACCCGCGCAGCGATCACCGCCGTACACGGCTTTGTCCCCGACTTCAAGCTGAGCAATCAGGTGTTGGAAACGATGGTGGAGACCAGTGATGCGTGGATCACCGAGCGCACCGGCATCAAGGAGCGCAGGATCCTGAAGGGGAAGGATCAGGGCTTGAGCGTGATGGCGATCGAAGCAGTGAACGGCCTGCTGAAGAAGCGCGGCATCGGCGCCGATGAGATCGACCTGATGATCGTGGCCAGCGTGACCCCGGACCGGATCTTCCCCGCCACGGCCAACATCGTGTGCGATGCCATCGGCGCGAAGAACGCATGGGGCTTCGACCTCGGCGCGGCGTGCAGCGGCTTCCTCTACGCCCTCACCACCGGCAGCCAGTTCATCGAGAGCGGCAAGCACAAGAAGGTGGTGGTGGTGGGCGGCGACAAGATGAGCGCCATCATCGACTACGAGGACCGCGCCACGTGCATCATCTTCGGCGATGGCTGCGGTGCCGTGCTGCTGGAACCGAACGAGGAAGGCTTCGGCGTGATGGACAGCATCCTGCGCAGCGATGGCAGCGGCTGCCAATACCTGCACCAGAAGGCCGGTGGCAGCATGCGCCCATCCGTGGAGCGCACGGTGGAAGACAGGCAGCACTACGTGTACCAAGAGGGCAAGGCCGTGTTCAAGTACGCGGTGATGAACATGGCCGATGTGAGCGCCGAGATCATGGAACGCAACAACCTCACCGCCGATGACGTGGCGTGGCTGGTGCCGCACCAAGCGAACAAGCGCATCATCGACGCCACCGCCAGCCGCATGGGCTTGGACGACAGCAAGGTGATGGTGAACATCGAGAAATACGGCAACACCACCAGCGGCACGCTGCCCCTGTGCCTGTGGGAGTGGGAGAGCCGCCTGAAGAAGGGCGACAACATCATCCTGAGCGCGTTCGGCGGCGGCTTCACGTGGGGCGCCATCTGGCTGAAATGGGCGTACGGCAATTGATCCTCAGCCCTTTACACCATAGCCTGTTGCAACTTCACCGACTATCCTACCTTCGCTCCTCTTCCAAAACGTGTTGAGCGGTACGGAAGCAGCGGCATGTCGGCCAACCAAGAGCAAGCACCGATGAACCTGAACCAGATACAGGACCTGATCAAATTCGTCGCCAAGAGCGGCGTCAGCGAAGTGGAGATCGAACAGAAGGACTTCAAGATCACCATCAAGACCCCCGCCGGGAAGAAGGAAGTGCAAGTGATCGCGGCACCCGCCCCGGTCTACGCACAGCCAGCTCCCGTAGCCGCTCCGGCACCCGCTGTCCCAGCGGCAGCACCGCCCCCAGCCCCAGCCGCAGCAGCACCGGCAGCCGCACCGGCCAGCGACTCCAAGTACATCACGGTGAAAGCCCCCATGATCGGCACGTTCTACCGCGCCGCAGGCCCCGGCAAGCCGGTGTTCGTGAACGTGGGTGACGAGATCAAGCCCGGCAAGACCATCTGCATCATCGAAGCCATGAAGCTCTTCAACGAGATCGAGAGCGAGGTGAGCGGCAAGATCGTGAAGGTGCTGGTGGACGATGCCAAGCCGGTGGAGTACGACCAGCCGCTGTTCCTCGTCGATCCATCGTAGTTCCTTCACCACAGAGGCACGGAGAGCACAGAGGAATACCCGAAAGGCACACGGGCAACCCCTCCCTCGAACGGCTTCCTGGTGACGACCGCCCTCTCTGTGTCCTCTGTGCCTCTGTGGTGAAATAGTTCCGCCAGCATGTTCAAGAAGATCCTCATAGCCAACCGTGGCGAGATCGCCCTGCGTGTGATCCGCACCTGCCGCGAAATGGGCATCAAGACCGTGGCGGTCTACTCCACCGCCGACAAGGAAAGCCTGCACGTGCGCTTCGCGGATGAGGCCGTGTGCATAGGCCCGCCCCCGAGCAAGGAGAGCTACCTCAACATGCCGCGCATCATCGCGGCGGCGGAGATCACCAATGCCGATGCCATCCACCCCGGCTATGGCTTCCTGAGCGAGAACGCCAAGTTCAGCAAATTGTGCCAGCAGCACGGCATCAAGTTCATCGGCGCGCTGCCCGAGCAGATCGAGGCCATGGGCGACAAGGCCACGGCCAAGAGCACGATGATAAAGGCCGGTGTGCCCTGCGTGCCCGGCACCGAAGGCTTGGTGACGGACCTCACTGTGGCGAAGAAGGAGGCCAAGCGCATCGGCTACCCGGTGATCCTTAAGGCCACGGCCGGCGGGGGCGGTAAAGGCATGCGGCTGGTGTGGAAGGAGGAGGAGTTCGACGAGGCCTTCGAGAAAGCGAGTCAGGAAGCGGGCGCGGCCTTCGGCAACCCCGGCATGTACATGGAGAAGTACGTGCTGGAACCGCGCCACATCGAGATCCAGATCGCGGGCGACCAGTACGGCACCTTCTGCCACATGAGCGAGCGCGACTGCTCCATCCAGCGCCGCCACCAGAAGCTGGTGGAGGAAACGCCCAGTCCCTTCATGACGAAGGCGCTGCGTAAGAAGATGGGCGAAGCCGCGATCAAAGCCGCCGCGGCGGTGAACTACGAAGGCGTGGGCACCGTGGAGTTCCTCGTGGACAAGGACCGCAACTTCTACTTCATGGAGATGAACACGCGGATCCAGGTGGAGCACACCATCACCGAGGAGGTCATCGACTACGACCTGATCCGCGAGCAGATCAAGATCGCGGCGGGCATCCCCATCAGCGGATTGAACTACGAACCCACGCGCCACAGCATCCAGTGCCGCATCAACGCGGAGGATCCGTTCAACAACTTCCGCCCCACGCCCGGCAAGATCACCAGCTACCACAGCCCCGGCGGCCATGGCGTGCGCGTGGATACGCATGTGTACGCGGGTTACACCATCCCGCCGAACTACGACAGCATGATAGGCAAGCTGATCGTGAGCGCACAGACACGCGAAGAGGCCATCACCAAGATGGAACGCGCCTTGGGCGAGTACGTGATCGAAGGCGTGCATACCACCATCCCCTTCCACCTGCAACTGATGCAGAACGAGCAGTTCCGCAAGGGTGTGTTCACCACGAAGTTCTTGGAGGATTTCGAGATCAAGAAGCCGGGGTAGGGACAGGCAGGCGCGTCTGTTGAAGCATATCAACGCATGATGTGCGTGGCCTGGAATACGCCTCCCTCCCCCGCTATCACCACGCCGCGCTCCACACCGCGTTCACGCAGGAAAGCGCGGGCAGCTTCCACATCCGCAACACCATGGATGTTGCGCCGTGCATACCAAGCCACCTGTGGTTCCGTGGATAGGCCCTGCGCGAAGACCACTTCGTCCGGCGCCGCATTGGCCGCGATGAACAGGCCCAGCTCGCGCTCCTGCGCATAACGCCCGCCATCGCGGCCCGGTAGCGGATTCGTTCGGTAGAAGTAGAGCACGCTGGCAAAACAGGTGAGCACGAGCAACGCACGGCTCCATCGCGGACCGAGCTGCGCCAACGACCACCCCGCCAAACCGCAGAGCAGCGGCGCCGCCTTCAGCGCAGCGAAATCGTGCGCGGCGTACTGCAACAGGAACGCATGATCCAGCAGCACGGGCAGGCCGGTGAGCAGGATGAAGAGCCGGAGATCCCGATGGATCACAAGCGGCCGTCCCTGTCGCCTGATGATCGGAACCAGCAGCACCAACAACAGGATCACCGGCAGGAAACCGATGCGGTAATTCACCGCGATCTGCTTCAGCAGCGGCCACACACCGTTCTCCGCACCGAACGAGCCACGCACCGCGAAGCGCGAACGCAATTGCACCACGAGGGCATCGGCGTCGATCACCTGAAGGAAGCGCCATGCGGTGAGGCCGAAAGCCGCCATGAACGCCAGCGCGCTGATGCCCACGATCATGGCAAGCGGCACCTTGCGATCCCTCAACCACCGCACCACTGCGACCACCACGCCGGTACACGCCGCGAACACGCCGAGCCAACTGGTATAGAGCACAAGGAAGAGCGTGATGCCGTAACCGATCCACGTCCGGCGGGAAGGCCGTGCGCCCGGCTGCAGCACGCGCATGGCGAAGGCCAGATGCAGCACCCACGGCACTTGCACGAACATGTCGCTCATGTACGCGTTGCCATGGAACCAGAGCGTGGCGGGCAGGAAGAAATAGAGCACCGCTGCGAACAGGGGCGCCTGTGGCCGTTCCCCCCCAACGGCGATACGCACCGCATGGAACAGCGCCAGCGCCGTTACCAAATGGAAGAAGATGTTCATCCACTGCAACCCGGCAGCGTTCGGCGCGGTGCCCGTGGCGACGAACAGCGCGTAGGGCAGATCGTAGGCGAGTGGTGGATGCGAGAAGTAGTAAAGCCCCACGGCGCGTTCGTTGCGGTCGTAACGATCGGGCGGGAGCAGCCTTTCGCCCTCGCGGATGAAGCCGCCCGACGGCATGCCGTGGTGCGCGGCATACCCATCATCCCACCAATTGGTGAGGGCGATGAGCGTGAAGGCCGTGCAATACTCGTGGTGCGCGGAGAGCGGGCGATCGATCAAAGGCCAGCGCACCGCGATGCTCAGCACGAACGCGAGAAGCACGGCCACGAGCGCGGAG
>JAHBUM010000145.1 GCA_019638075.1 Flavobacteriales bacterium
TCCAGCGGACCTACCTTCGGTCCATGTCCACCCGTACCATTCTCCTCGCCGGAGCCACGGGCCTGATCGGCGATGCCGCGCTGCACTTGGCGCTCGATGATCCCCGCTTCGGCCACGTGGTCGTGCTGGCGCGCCGCAGTACCGGCCTGCAACATCCGAAGCTGGAGGAATGGATATCCCCGGACCTGTTGCAAGGTCTTCGCCCAAAAACCGTGGATGCCGTGCTCTGTTGCCTCGGCACCACCATCGGCAAGGAGGGTGGCGACAAGGCAAGGTTCATCCATGTGGACAAGGACCTTGTGCTGGGCCTCGGCGCATGGGCGAAAGAACAAGGCGTGCCGGTGTTCGCCGTGGTGAGCGCGATCGGCGCGGACGCCAGCTCACGGATCTTCTACAACCGCGTGAAGGGCGAAATGGAGGTCGGGCTGAAAGCACTGGGGCTGCCCACGCTGCACATCTTCCATCCGTCGATCCTGGTGGGACCTCGCAAGGAGTTCCGCTTGGGCGAGCGAACAAGCGCGGTGGTGATGAAGGCCATCGCACCGCTGCTGCCCGCAAAGGCGCGTCCCATGCCGCATGATGTACTGGCAAAGGCGCTGCTCAATGCAGTGCTGGAGACGCAGGGTGGCACGCACAGGTACCGGGAGATCCGAGCGTTGGCGAAGGCGTGATCACCCCTCCACCAGCTCGATATCGAAATCCACCAGCTCCACGAACTGCTGGATGCGCTGGTCGATGGCCTCGCGGTCCACTTCGAGCAGACGTTCGATGCCGAACTTCTCGCAGGTGAAGCTGGCCATGGCACTGCCCACGATGATGGCGCGCTTCAGGTTGTCGAAGCTGTGATCCTGGGTGCGGGCCAGGTAGCCAACGAACCCGCCGGCGAAGGTGTCGCCAGCGCCCGTGGGGTCGATCACATCCTCCAGCGGCAGCGCAGGCGCGAAGAACACGCGGCCCTGTCCGAAGAGCAACGCGCCGTGCTCACCCTTCTTCACCACAAGGTACTTCGGCCCCATGGCGAGGATCTTCGATGCCGCCTTCACCAGGCTGTGCTCGCCGCTCAACTGGCGCGCCTCGGCATCGTTGATGGTGAGGATGTCCACGCGGGCGATCACCTCCTTCAGCTTCTCCAGCGCACTGTCCATCCAGAAGTTCATGGTGTCCATCACCACCAAGGCCGGGCGCTGCTCCATCTGGTCCAGCACCTTGCCCTGCACCACGGGGTCGAGGTTGCCCAGCATCACGTAGGGTGCCTTGCGGTATTCGGCGGGCAGCTTCGGGTCCAGTTCCAGCAGCACGTTCAGGCGGGTCTCCAGCGTGTCCCGGCTGTTCATGTCGTAGTGGTAGCGGCCGGCCCAGAAGAAGCTCTCCTTGCCCTTCAGCACGTCCAGTCCGTCGAGGTTCACGCCACGGTCGCGGAGCTGCTGCATCACCGGCTCAGGGAAGTCATCGCCCACCACGCTCACCAGGCCCATCTTCTCCAAGAAGACGGAAGCCGCCAACGAGATGTACGTGGCAGCGCCACCCACGGTCTTCTCGGCCACGCCGAAGGGGGTTTCGATGCGGTCGAAAGCGACGGTTCCTACGGTGATCAGTTGCATGGTTCGGATGCGGTCGGTTGCTTCAGTAAACAAAGAAAGCCGCGCTTGCGGCTCTCTTCTGCTCCCCGGGCTGGACTTGAACCAGCGACCCCATGATTAACAGTCATGTGCTCTAACCAGCTGAGCTACCAGGGAAGGTACCCGGTTAAGGGACGGCAAAAGTAGGAGGATCGGCGCTATCCGCCAAACGCACTGGCGCTATTCTTCGCCGGGCGGGACTTTCGACTTCAACGTTCAGAAACCCTCCTGATGTTCAGGTGCTTGGCCGACCTTCCTTCCGGCCCCTTTCAACCGCCCCGGCCTTCCGTTGGCGTTGGCGTTCCAAGACCTTGTACTCGCTCTTCCAGTTCATTTTGATGTTGAGGAGCTTGAAATAGATCACATCGCCGAACACCCTGCGTACGACCTTGCTCAGGTTACTGCTTTTCAGCTCGGGGTTCCATGAGTTGGCGCATTGGTTCACCCCGAAGTTCTTGCTCCTGTCGAACGACGGCACGGTGAAGTATTCCTTGGGCAACACGCGGATATCGCCGCCGACCAGCTGATCCCTGTTGTTCAGCCTGAACTCGGGGAACCGCTCCAGGAAGAACCTCGTGATCACGTCGTTGCTGACCCTTGCGTGGTCCAGCCGGTCGTAGAGCGACATCCATTCCAAGAGGAACGGATGCCCCTTTCGGGCGGCTATGACACCGGTGGAAAGATGGCAGTCGAACTCGAAGGGGACCATGAGGTGCTCTCCCAGAAAGGGGTCCAGCCGTTTCTTGATCTCCGTGTCGGTATCGAGGTAGATGCCCCCGTGGCGGTGGAGGATGTCCAGCCGCATGTAGTCGCTGGCGAACGCGTAGCCCTTTTCCGCATACCTCTTCCTCACCCATTGGTGGCCGCACATATCATAATTGCCCTCGTCCCACCGCATGATGCGGTAGTCCGGCATCAGGCGCTGCCATTGATCGATGTTGGCTTGAAATGCCGGGGGCAGCGGCGCCCCACCGATCCAGATATAATGCAACACTTTGGGGATACCGATCCCTTCCATGCCTACTCGTTCGTCAAGCAAGAGTTCTCTTGCAGCACCCGAAAGTACCATTCCGAAGTAATGCGTTCGTCATTCATGGCCACACCCCCATCCGACCAGGGGTGGTCCGCGGTGGTTCCGATGGACACTGGGTCGCCTGCCGGACGGGATCGTTCGGCCATCGCCAAGGAAGGATGCGACCATCCGCCCATGAAGTACGTGCTGTTGGAAGCGGATATGAGCATGTCGGTCCGTATTGAATAAGTGGCATGCTCCGTGCCGATCCTGCATTTCCGTTGGGCCAGCTTTGCTGTTCTACCCGACCTCAGAGCCTGTTTAGGATCTCAGGCGCCACGGTTGCACCAGGGTTCAAAAAAGGATCGTCATTATCGCCTCCCGAACATGGCCGCCACCTGACCTACTCCACCACATCATACACGAAACGGAAGCCCGGCACGCCACGCTGCCCGGCCAATTCTTCCGCCGTGCCCTCCCGGTAGCGCACATGGGCCGGTTCAACGCCCTGCCCCAGCAGGAACTGCATGGTGCTTTCGCGCCGTGCGTATTCGATCTCGCCTGCGATCCTGTCCGCCTCGGCAGTGCCCAGCAGGGAGAGGCAACGGTCGTGCAGCGACTTCCCTTCCATGCCCGCCGTGCGTCCGTTCACATAGGCCGTAAAGACCGAATCGCGTGCGCTGAGTTCGATGATGCGCGTGCTATCTGCCCCGTCGATCGCTGACTTGTCGGAGAAGAGGTACGCCTGCTTCGCATGGAACACGGCCACCTCCTTCGCCTCGGCCTTGGCGTCCACGATGGGGATCAGCTCCACGGTGAGCTCGGGTTTCGCCTTCAGCGCGGAGGCGAGCTGTTTCAGCACCTTCTCCTGTGCCCTGGCCGGACCGGGCTGCATGTACTCGAAACGCACCCGCTCCAGATCCTCCTCATCGGCCCCTTGGAACGCGCGCACGAGCAGGCGTCCCGGCGCGGTGGCGGCCTTCACGATCAGGTTCTTCACCACCTGCCACACGATGGGCCACACCTTGAACTGCGGATCCTTCAGGTCGCCCTTCACCGGCATGTCGAGGTCCACCACGCCGTGTACATCCTTCAGCAGCCCGGTAGCCAGCCGCAGCGGAAGCACGAATATGTCCGGGTCATGGTCGTCCACCTTCTTTCCCAGCTTCAGCTTGTCCACGCGCAGGTGGTTCTGCGAATCGAGCTGGCCCTCGAACACCGAGGTGGTGGTGGTGAAGCGCAGCACGCCATCCTGCACGGGATGCGCCGCATACCAGCGGAAGTACGGGTCCAAATGTGCAAGGTCGAGCTTGTCCACCGTAAGATCCACCGCCACGTTGCGCAGGTCCTTCGGACCGAACACGGCATCGGCCTCCAAGTGGCCGGTCCCGTTCAGGGTGGCCGATGCGGCGATGATGCCCTCCGTTTGGTCGCTCGTGACGCGCTGCGAGGCCACACGGATGTCTGTGATCGTATAGTTGAACGGCAACGCGGGGGTATGGTCCTCGAAGCGCACCGTGGTGTTCACCACCGCCAAGCTGTCCGCCGTGTATTCGCTGGCGATCACCTGCTTGCCGAGGTAGCTGATGTATTCCGCCAGCAGCACGAACACGTTGCTCTCACTGACCTGCAGGCGCGTGGCGCTTGTATCGCTGACCGTTGCGGTGGTGTCCAGCTTCAACAGACGGGTCCAGTTGTCGGTGCCATCGTTCAGCAACACGAAGCGCACATCGGCCCCGTCGAGGATCACATCGCCCACTTCCAAATGCTGGTCCTTGGCGATCACCGTATCCAATGCGGCGCGGGCGTTCTTCAACCCGAAGAGCTGTTCTCCATCCGGGTCCAGCAGCTTCACGCCATCAAGGCCCATGGCCGCGCTCAACACCAAGCTCGTGGTATCCGCGTAGCTGTCCACCAGATCCAAGTCGATGTCCATGGAGCCTTCCAGCGCCTTGCAGCGGAAGAAGTCCTGCAAGTAGGGCAACAACTGCGACAGGGCGAACGCGCGCAAGTGGGCATTGATGGCGTAGCGCTCCTTCTCTGTATCCAGCATGAAACCGCCATCCATGCGGCCGCCATCGTTCAGCTCGAAGCCGAGGCCGAAATCCATGCGGGCGCTTTCCGATGAGATGATGTTGCTGGTGGCGTTCAGGTCGCGGATGCCCACCGGCGCGGCAAGCACATCGCTGATGTATGCGATGCGGCCGCCGGTGAGCCGGATGTCCTCCATGCTGAAACGCACAGGGGCCGTGGTGTCAGCCGTGGTGGTGGTATCCTCTCCGCCGAGTTCCAGCAGATCACTGAAGTTGAACCGATCGCCGCGCTGTACGATGTGGAAATATGGCTCGGTGATCCGCAACCCGGTGAAGCGCCAGTGGTTCGCACGGAAACCCGCCCAGAGGTTGCTGCGCACACTGATGTCCGCCCACGACACGAAGACCTGATCGCTCTTCGGCTCGTAGCATGTGACATCGCTGACGCCATAGCGGAAGGTGAACGGGTTGAGGATGATGTGGCCGATGGTGACCTTCCTGCCGATCCATTCCTCGCTGTGCGTTTCGATGTAGCGCTTCAGGATGTACGGGAACAGGAAGGCCACGATGAGCAGCACGGCCACCAGCACGGAGCCGAGCACGATGAGCCTGCGTTTCCAGCGCGACGGTCTTGCGGTATCGGTGGGCATGGGGGCTATTCCGATCGTACAGGGCCAGCGACAAAGATCCGGTCTTTCGAGTGTGGGTGATAGAGTGCGAGGCCACTCGCGCGCCCTATCGCCTTTCTACCTTTCCACAGGCTACTTCGATAAAGCACGAAGCGGCCCCGAAGTTCGGGACCGCCTCGCGTTCGTTGGTGGCCTGTGGTTTCAGGCGGCTGCTTCCTGCTTCGGGCGCAGCAGTTGGAAATCGTTCATCACCACCTCGGTGACGTAGCGTTTCACGCCCTCCTTGGTCTCGTAGCTGCGGTGTACGAGGCGGCCTTCCAGCGCCACGGGCGAGCCTTTGCGCAGCAGGCGTTCCACGGCTTCGGCGGTGTTGCCCCAAGCCACCACGGTGTGCCATTGGGTATCGGTCACGCGCTCGCCGCTGGCATTGCGGTAGCTGTCGTTGGTGGCCACGGAAAGGCGGGCCACCTTGCGCCCTTTCGCCACCTCCCGCACTTCGGGGTCGAAACCGAGGTTGCCGATCAGTTGTACTTTGTTCTTCAGCGTGTTCATGGTACTTGTGTGTTTGAGTGTGACTTCTGTTCCCGCCGCCGGTGCTGTTGCCGAACGGCGATGCAAACATTCAGCCCTCCATGATCCGTAGTCGGCTGATAACCAGTTGTATGCGATTATAGATGTTTGTACAACGAGTGCTGTCGTTTGTTGGATGTTAGGTCCGATGGCGTTGAAGTCGCTGTCCCAGAGGCGGTTCGTCGACCTCCGCTAATTCAAATGCGCCCACCGATCGCACCGATCTCACAGATGCTCCTATCTGTGAGATCGGTGCGATCGGTGGGAAACAAGACGAGAGTCCGCCTTGGCGGACGAATGGATGGAGGTCTCTTGTATCTTTCCAAGGCCGATCCACGCTCAGGCAGCGTTCCGCACCGGGCCGTTGTCTTATGGGTGGAAAGGCCTTTCCGGAGTTGCACGAACCGACCGAACGCGAGCTCGTCCAAGGTTGCTTGGGCGGGGACCGCCGTTGCCAGGAGACCCTGTACACGCGGTACGCACGGCGCATGTATGCCGTGTGCCTCCGCTATGCCCGGCACCAGCTCGAAGCACAGGACCTCATGCAGGAAGGCTTCATCCGGGTGTACGAGAAGCTGCCGGCATTCCGCATGGAAGGTTCATTGGAAGGCTGGATACGCAGGATCATGGTACACACCGCCATCAACCATTACCGGAAGAAGTCGTTCCAACGGGAGCGGTTCGGGTTGGAGCACCTGCCCGAAGCGCCGGTGGAGCCGCTCGCCATCGACCACCTCGGCGAACAGGAGCTGATGCAGCTGATCGCCGAGCTGCCCGACGGGTACCGGCACGTGTTCAACCTCTACGCGATCGAAGGCTTCGGCCATGCCGAGATCGCCGCCATGCTGGGCTGTGGCGAAAGCACGTCGCGCAGCCAGTTGTCCAAGGCGCGCAGCTACCTACAGGCGCGCATCGAACGAAAAGAAGTCTTGCACCATGCGGGAAAAGCATCCCATTGACGAACGCTTCAATGCGCTGTACGACGCGGAGGTGAACCCTCCCGACGAGGTGCGCGATACGCTGGCACAGCACTTGGGCTGGGATCCGGGCTGCGCGGCCGGAAGCCCTTGGCGTAGCTGGCTGTTGGTCGCCGCAGGGGCGGCATTGGCCGTGACCAGCGCGCTTTACTTGGGCCATCAAGAAGGCCAAGCCCCCACCCCATCGGTGGCAGAGACCCATGCCACGATCCATGGAGCCGCACCGGGAACACCGGCCGTAGCCGTCGCACCCACGAGCGGCACGGACGGTGCATCCGGCCAGCGCACATCCGCAGCGGCCACAACAACTGGAACGGGCGCTGCGGACCATGCGGCCACCAGCACCACGCGGGGTACGGACAAGGCCCCTCCAAAGCACGATGCCGCAGTGCCGATCCCCGCACAACGCCTGCCGCAGCCGCGCATCACGCCCGCGACCACTGCGCAACATGCGGCCACCACCGCAGGGACGACCGACACCGCGCACAACACACCATCCCCGGAACCCACCGGACAGGACATACTCCCCGCAGGAACCACGCACCCCGCCGCGCCCGTCGCCATGGCGACCGACCTGCTCACAGCGGAGGATGCCCGTTGGATGCAGCACATCCCCCTTGGCGATCGCACCATGCCGGAAGGATCGCCATTGCACGCGCCGCGCCCGGCACCGTACGTGCTGCCCGCCGCGCAATGGTGGCTTGGCGCGTATGCCGGCGCAGGCAAGCTCACCGGCGAATGGCGGGGGCCGGACAGCGAAGCGATGAACGCCGCCGAGGGCTGGCGCGGATCCACGCAATGGGGCCTGCTCTTCGGCCGACGCTGGCGCAGTGGGTGGAGCGCTTCGATCGGTGCCGGACTCGGCCTCACCCGCAGCACGTTCGCGTACGACGAACAGCAGTGGGAGCGGTTCATGGACGTGGATACCAACTGGACGCAGACGTTCTACAACAACACGCTGGACGTCGTGTACACGTGGAGCATCGACTCCATGGCGGTGGAGCGGCCCGGCGCGGTACGCAGCACCCATGCGCGCAACGTGTACGGCGCGTTGCAGATCCCCCTTACCGCAGCGTGGCACGGGACCATGCGGCGCTGGCATTACGGCGCGTTCGGCGGGGTTACGCTGTGGATCCCCACGCAGCGCGAAGGCAGCACCCTGTACCGCCAGTCGCCGGATGCGCAACTGCGCGTGGTGGGCCTTCGTGATGCAGTGACCAACATGCACTTCGGCCCACGCCTGAACGCGCATGCCGGGCTCAGCCTCGGGTTCGCGCTCACGGAGACCTTCAGCGTGTTCGCCGAACCGATGATGACCATGCCCGCAAGCACCTTCGGAAAAGCCGGTGCGCCACGGATGACGGGCCATTTCCTTCAGCTCCGCCTGCAACATGAATTCAGCTCCCGGTAGATACCTCCTGCTCCTCGCCACCAGCCTGCCGATCGGGCATCTGGTGGCGCAACCGCTGTGCGATGTACTGATCCGCCCGGCATTCCACTACACCACCAACGGGCTGGCGGTGGTGGCCTCGGACAGCTCACGCACGTATGGCCTCACCACCCAAGCTTACTGGAGCTTCGGTGAAGGGACCGCGTTGTCCAGCACGCCCGATCACGAATTCAGCCAGC
>JAHBUM010000146.1 GCA_019638075.1 Flavobacteriales bacterium
TATTCGATGGTCACCTGGCTCTTCGCATCGGGGCGCAGGTAGGGCATCTTGCTCTTCTTCTCGCGGCGGATGGCGGCCAGCTCACGCAGCAGCAGATGGCTGATCTCCAACGGCAGCGGCATGTAGTTGTCCGTGTCGCGGCAGGCGTAGCCGAACATCATGCCCTGGTCGCCGGCGCCTTGCTCCTCGGGCTTCTTGCGCTCCACACCCTGGTTGATGTCGGGGCTTTGCTCGTGGATCGCGCTCAGCACACCGCAGCTGTGCGCCTCGAACATGTACTCGCTCTTCGTATAGCCGATGTGCTCGATCACTTCGCGGGCGATCTGCTGCACGTCCAAGTAGGCCTTGCTCTTCACTTCACCGGCGAGCACCACCTGGCCGGTGGTCACCAGCGTTTCACATGCCACCTTGCTGCTCGGGTCGAACGCGAGGAAGTGGTCGATGAGGGCGTCGCTGATCTGGTCGGCTACCTTGTCTGGGTGGCCTTCGCTTACGGATTCGGAGGTGAAGAGGTAAGGCATGTTGTTTATGTCGGGGCTGCAAAGGAAAGAGTTCCGGTCGGATCGGTGGAGGTGCGTGAACAGGTTCCGCCCGGAGGGGAGTCGGCAGTCGGCAGTCAGCAGCAGGCAGTCGGCAGTCCGGCACCTTTCACCGCCGCAGAGAGCCGAAGCGCGTAGGTGCCTCTGAGCGGTTCGGCTTAACGCTGAACGTTGCCGATCACGTACTATCTGCTGCTGACTGCCGACTGCCGACTATGAGCTCCCCACCCGATCACTGCGCCTTCCGCGTCAGCTCCTTGAACACATCCTCCAGCCCGCGCTCGCTCTTCTGCATGCCCAGCACCTGCAGGTCGCTGTCCACGGCGAAGCGGAACACGGCGGGGCGGATGTCCACTGCGGCATCGTGCTCCAGCAGCCATGTGTTGCCCTGCTTGCGATGCGCGCTCAGCACGCCAGCGATGTTCGTCAGGCGGTTGGCATGTACGTCGCCGCTCAACTCCACTTCCAGCACTTCGCGGTGATGCGCGCTGCTGCGGAGCGTGCTGGCCTTGTCGTCGGCCACCAACTTGCCTTCCTTGATGATGATGACACGGTCGCAGATGGCCTCCACCTCCTGCATGATGTGCGTGCTCAGCATCACGGTCTTCTTCTCGCCCATGCGCTTGATCAGCGCGCGCACGTCCACGAGCTGGTTGGGGTCGAGGCCGCTGGTGGGCTCGTCGAGGATCAGCACGTCCGGTTCGTGGATCATGGCCTGTGCCAGCCCCACGCGCTGGCGGTAGCCTTTGCTCAGCGCGCCGATGCGTTTGTGCTGCTCCGGTCCAAGCCCCACGATCCCGATCATCTCCTTCACCCGCGCCGCCCGGTTCTGCATGCCGTGCAGGCCGGCGACGAGATCAAGGTATTCCTTCACATAGAGATCAAGGTACAGCGGGTTGTGCTCGGGCAGGTAGCCCACATGCCGACGCACTTTCAGGCTGTCCCTGCCGGTATCGAAGCCGCACACGGTGGCTGTTCCGCTCGTGGGTGGAAGGAAGCACGTGAGGATCTTCATCATCGTGCTCTTGCCTGCGCCGTTGGGGCCGAGGAAGCCCACCACTTCGCCCGTGCCTACCGAGAAGGACACATCGTCCAGCGCCTTCTGGGCGCCGTAGAGCTTGGTGATACCGGTCACTGTGATGGACATGCGTTGCTTGTGTCTCGGCGCCGAAGCCTTGGCGGCGGCGATGGGTGCGAAAGTAACGTGGCCGTGCGCAGGTGCCGCCCCATCTTTGTGCCATCGCCTGTGCCACCCGGCTCCGGCGATCATAACATGCCCACCGGCCTCGTCATGCGATCCACAGGCAGCCGCTACCTCGTACGTAGCGACGATGGCTCCATGCACGAATGCGTGGCGCGCGGCAACCTGCGCATCAAAGGGTGGAAGAGCACCAACCCCGTGGCCGTGGGCGACCGCGTGGATCACCTGCCGCAACTGAGCGACGAGGAGGTGGGCTCCATCATCGAACTGCACGACCGTACCAACTACCTCGTGCGCAGGAGCGTGAACCTCTCGCACCACAAGCATGTCATCGCCGCCAACCTGGATCAGGCGCTGCTGCTCGTCACCGTGGCGCGGCCGCGCACCTCGTACGGCTTCATCGATCGCATCCTCGTCACCGCCGAGACCTACCAGGTGCCGGTGGTGGTGGTGGTGAACAAGGTGGATGATCTGGACGAGGAGGAGCAGGAAGACCTCATCGAACTGGTGGACACCTACCAGGAGGCAGGCTACAAGGTGCTGATGACCGCAGCGCTGCAAGGCAGGGGAGTGGCCGAAGTGAAGAAGCTGATCGCAGGCAAGGTGACGCTCGTCGTGGGCCACAGCGGCGTGGGCAAGAGCACGCTCATCAACGCCATCGACCCGGAGCTCGATCTGCATACGCTGGAGATCAGCGAAGCGAGCGGCAAGGGCCAGCACACCACCACCAACGCGGAGATGTACGAGGTGGCCGCCATCACCGGCGATCGTCCCACCTTCATCATCGACACGCCGGGCATCAAAGGCTTCGGCCTCGTGGATCTGGAAGCCAGCCACATCGGCGATCAGTTCCCCGAGATGTTCCGGTTGAAGGGCGATTGCCGCTTCAACGACTGCCTGCACAAGGACGAGCCCGGATGTGCCGTCCGCAAGGCGGTGGAGGAGGGTGCCGTCGCCGAAAGCCGCTACCGTAGTTACATTGATATGTTGAACGGCGTGGAGGAGGACAGCCCCTATCGCCTTGATTGAACACCGATGCAGTACAGACCATTCCCTTTCGTGATCGCCGCCGGCCTGTTGCTGGCTTGTGGACCGCGCCAACAAGCTGTTGCACCAGCCGCTCCCGTGGTTGAAAGTGCTTCGGCAGCTGTAGGTGTTTCCGCACAACACCAACTCGCCGAGCATTCGGTGGATGCCGTGATCTATCACCATGGATCGGCGGAGAACTACCGCCTGTTCCAACAGGGCTACGAATTGGCGCGCTTGCGGCTCGATGCGAACCTCGCCGTAGCCAAAGCGAAGCCCGCAGTGATCGTGGATGTGGATGAGACCGTGCTGGACAACTCCATCTACAAGTGCGCGCGGCGTTCGATGGCAGCACCTTCGACCCCGTTACGTGGACCGCTTGGTGCAATGAAGCCGCCGCGCCCGCGCTCCCCGGCGCGCTGGAGTTCCTGAAGTACGCCGCCGGAAAAGGATGCACGGTGTTCTACATCACCAACCGCAACGAGGCCGAAAAGGAGGCCACCATCCGCAACCTCGCGAAGCTGGGCTTCCCCGATGCCGATGCGGGACACGTGTGGGTGATGGCCGACGGCAGCGACAAGACCGCACGCCGCGCTGCTGTGAAGGCCGCAGGACATGAAGTGGTGCTGCTCGTCGGCGATCAGCTCACCGACTTCGATCAGCGCCTGAAACATCGTACCGTGGGCGAGCGCGACCTGGGCGTACGCGAGGGGTTCGCCGACAGCCTTGCGCAGTACTTCATCCTGCTGCCCAACCCCATGTACGGCACGTGGCTCGATGTGGTCACCGGCCGCGATGAGGAGGACAAGGTCTTCCGTAAGAAAGCCTGGCTCTACGAACACACGCACTGATGCGGGCCGTGGTGCAACGCGTGAGCGAAGCCGCCGTGGACATCGGTGGCGAGCGCCGTGCGCACATCAACACCGGCCTGCTCGTGCTGCTCGGCATCGAAGCGGGCGATACCGAAGCCGACCTCGAATGGCTCTGCGGCAAGATCGTACGGCTGCGCATCTTCGCCGATGAAGAAGGGCTGATGAACCTCGACGCGCAACAGGTGATGGGCGAGATCCTCGTGGTGAGCCAGTTCACCCTGCATGCCAGCACCGCCAAGGGCAACCGCCCCAGCTACATCCGCGCCGCGCGGCCCGAAGAGGCCACGCCATTGTACCTCCGCGCCAAACAGCGGCTCGGCGAACTGCTCGGCCGCCCCGTGCGCTCCGGCGAGTTCGGTGCCAACATGCAGGTGCAGCTGGTGAACGATGGCCCGGTCACCATCATCATCGACAGCAAGCTCCGCGAATGAAGGACATCAACGCTCCCATCGGAAACCTCCAAGCCGAAGTGGACGCATGGATCGCCACCACCGGCGTGCGCTACTTCGACCCGCTCACCAACATGGCCATGCTCAGCGAAGAGGTGGGCGAGGTGGCCCGCATCATGGCCCGGCGCTACGGCCAGCAGAGCGAGAAGGAGAGCGACAAGGCGAAGGATCTCGGGGAAGAGCTTGCCGACGTGCTCTTCGTGGTGCTCTGCCTCGCCAACCAGACCGGCACCGACCTGCAGGCGGCGTGGGCGAAGGCCATGGAGAAGAAGACCACCCGCGATGCGGAGCGCCACCGGAACAATCCGAAGCTGGGGTGATGGCGTAAGCGGGTGACGCCGTGATCCCGCTCCGGCCGGTTCCCGGTGCTGTCAGTACTTTGCACGACCTTTTCACGCGCTACCGATGCCGACCACGAACCGTCCACTCTGGCTGCTCCTTGCCGTATTCCTGCTCCCGCTCGTATCATCGGCGCAGGCAGATAAGATCAAGGTCCGGGTCAAGATCAGCGACGACAGGGAGGCCGATGCGCGGTTGCGGCCGTACAGCATCATCCGCAGCTCGCCCAACGCGGTCATGATGTTCCGCAATGGGGAGTTCGACATCCGCGCGTTCGGAAGCCTGAAGTCGCGCCTTGACCTGTACGATCGCAACAAGCTCACCTTCATCCGCTCGCAGCAGCCTGCGGAAAAGCTGGGGAATGGAGCCAAGCTGCACTTGGAGGACGTGGTGTACTTCGCCGGGAAGCCGCTTCTCATAGCCCGCAACGAAGATGGTCCCGCCACCATCCACTATCAGGTGCTTGACCCCAACCTCACACGCCTGCCCGCGCCCCACGAGCAACTGTGCAGCTGGCCGGTGGAGGTGAAGACCAAGCACCCCTTGGTGGCTACCGCTGGTTCCAGCATCCGCGCGCCTTTCCTGGTGGAAGTGTCCCGCGACAGCAGCCACATGCTCATCCGCAGCCCCGAGATCCGCACGGACGACAAGCAGGCCATCTACCTGCTCGCCATGATCGGTAAGGACATGCAGGTGGAATGGCAGCACACGGTGCCGGTATCCGACAACGCGCGGCACTCCGAGATCATCGACGCCGAGGTGGATGAGCAGGGCAACGCCTACTTGGTGGTGCGCAACAAGTTCGGCCGGAAGGAGGTGGACGATGGCGAGGTCAACTTCGAGATCAAGCTCTTCAAGGTCTCGGCGCAGGGTGCGGAGGAATCGGTGGTGCGGCTGGGCAGCGATGTGTTCCCGTCGTCGGGTATCCTGCGCTCCTTGGCGGATGACAAGCTCGCCTTCGCCGGGGTGTACGCCAGCGCGGCCGACAAGAAGCTGCGTACGCAGGGCAACTTCCTGATCACGTTCGAGGCGGGTGCCACCGCGCTGCCCGAACCGCTCCTGCTGCCCTTCAATGCGCAGACGGACCTGAACGCCGAGGGCGAGCCGGAGGAGGATCCCAAGGACAAGCACGTGAACAAGGACAACAAGCGCATGGCCATCGGCACCGACCTGATAGGCCTGTTGCCGAGGGCCGGTGGCGGCTACTTCCTCGTGAACGAGCTCTTCTATGTGAGCACTTACTACGACATGAACGCGAAGCGCTACGTCACCATGTACACCCATGGCCCGGTGCAGGCGCGCTCCATCGGCGCTGGCGGAAAAGAGGAGTGGTCCTCCACGTTCCGCCGCTGGACCCGCAGCGAGAGCATCCTGCTGGGGCGCGTGTTCCCTGCGGAATACAACGATCAGTTGTTCCTCTTCCTGCTGGACAGCGAGGAGATGGCCGAACGGCGCAAGAAGGGCGAGAAGATCAAACCCGGCCACATCAAGGGTCCCTACTCGGCATACGTCTCGTTCGATGACAAGGGGGAGTTCAGGATCAAGGCCGTGCTGCGCAGCGAGAAGGATGAGGATTTCATCAGCGGCTGGGAGCTGATCCGCACCGGTGCCGACGAGTACTTCGCGTTGGGCACGGAGAAGCTGGTGAGCGGTCGCTTCCTGCCGGTGCGGATCGACTTCGCTAACGATCGGAAGTAGGTCCGAGCCACGGTAGCACCGCCTGCACCACCCGCCGGGTGGCCCCTTGGTGCCGGGCCACGAAATGTGCCGCTGTATCGGAAGCCTTCCGCAGGGCACCTTCCTCGCGCAGCAGCCGGTGCAGCACGTCCCGCAGTTCCTCCGCGTTCTTCACGCTGAACCCCGCACCGGCCTCGATCAGCCCCGCAGCCTCGGCGAACCGCGCATGGTTCGGGCCGAAGATCACCGGCCTGCCCCATGCCGCGGCTTCCAGCGTGTTGTGTATGCCGCTGCCGAAGCCGCCGCCCACGTAGGTGATGTCGGCATAGCGGTACAGCCGTGAGAGAAGGCCCATGCGGTCCACCAGCAGGGTGCGCGCATCGGCTGTGGCTTCTCCGCTCCACCGTGCCAGCGGAGCGGGTGCCTCAGATGCCACCGCCTGCAGGTGCGGGGCGGTGAGCTCGTGCGGGGCCACCATCATGCGCAGTTGCGGGAAGTGCGCGAGCGCGGCGAAGAGGGTGCGTTCATCATCGGGCCAGGTGCTGCCCGCCACCAGCACAGGCGCGGCGGAGGTGGATCGGAAAGCCTGCGCCACCGGCAACTCCTCGTTGCGCCCCACGATCTCCAACACGCGGTCGAAGCGGGTGTCGCCGCTCACGATCACGTTGTGTACGCCGATGCCAGCGAGCAGTGCGCGCGACCCTTCATCCTGCACGAAGAGTTGCGTGAAGCACCCCAGCATGGCCCGGTGCGCGCCGCCGTACCACGCGAAGAACGGCTGCGAAGGGCGGAAGATGGCGCTCACCAGGAAGGTGGGCACGCGGGCTTCCTTCAGCGCATGCAGGTGCCGGTACCAGAACTCGTACTTGATGAAGATCGCTGCGCATGGCTTCAGCAGGGCCTGCAGGCGGGCCGCGTTGGCCGCAGTGTCGGGCGGCAGGTACTCCACGTGCGTGGCCAGCGGATGTGTCTTCCGCGCCTCGTAGCCGCTGGGGCTGAAGAAGGTGACGAGCACCGGCAATGCGGGCCGTTCGCGCTTGATGGCCTCCAGCACCGGCAGGCCCTGCTCGAACTCGCCCACGCTGGCGCAATGCATCCACAGGCAACCCTGTAGTCCGGCGCGCTTCGCTTCCAACCGCCCCCACATCCCCTTGCGCCCTTCCACCCATGCGCGGGCCTTGGGCACGAAGGGCGCTGCGAGCCTGATGCCCGTGTGGTACAGTGCGGTCCCCAGGCTGGTGAGCAGCGGCATCAGTAGTAGTGGAAGCCGGTGTCCTTCTTCCTATAGATGGGCAGTGTCCAGCCCAGGCGCAGGCCGCTGAGCAGATCGAGCCGGTGGGCCTTGTTGTACTGCTCCGTATCGAAGTTGAAGGCGCGCAACGACCGTGTGGCCCCGGCGATCAGCTCCAGCCCGATGTGGAAGTTGATGCGCCCCTTGTTGCCGAAATGCTGGTAGCCGATGTAGGCCAGTGCCGCCGGGCCTGCGGTGAGGCGGTCGTAGCCTTCGAGGTACTCATCCTCCACCTGGGGCACCACGTTCTTCTGCGTCTGCACGCGGATCTTGTGGCGCAGGTAGCCGCCTCCCAGTTTCACGTGCAGGCCCGAGTTGGGGTTGGGGCCGAAGAGCGGGAAGATGCGCCCCGCCGTGGCAAAGGCCGACCAGCCGCGCTGGAACAGGAACACGTCGGCCATCTCACCTTCCTGGTCCACGAGCTGGCCCGCGCTGTTGAGCACATTGCGCAGGATGCCCGGCTCCCGTACCTGGTTGCCGAAGATGAAGCTGCCCTCGCCCCCGATGGTGATGCCGTTGCGCAACTTGCGCCACGCCGCCAGCCCGATGTTGTTGCTCGTGCCGAACCGTTCGGAGAGGTCGCCCCCCGGCAATTGCTGCGCGTAGCTGGCCTGCACGGCCACCAAGGCCATGCTGCTATCCTGGATCTGCGCCCAAGCCGACGCGAAGGGTGCCAGAAAGAGAAGGTGCAGGAACAGAAGACGCATCGCGGGCAAAAGTAGCCGCTGACGCTTGTGGCGCAGAAGCCGCACCACGATCAGAACACGATCTTCTGGCGGCGGATGCGTGTGCGGTACTTCTTGCTGCTGCCCTTGTACCGCACCAGCTTGTAATGCACCTGGGCCTTCAGGAACAGGTAGGCATCAAGGTCTTTATCGTCGCCGCGCTGCTGGCCGGTGGCCGTGGGGTTCATGCCATACTCGTACAGCGGGCCCGAACCTATGCTGGGGTCGGCCATGAAGGCGGCCATGTCGCCACGCGCCGCGCGGAT
>JAHBUM010000147.1 GCA_019638075.1 Flavobacteriales bacterium
GGCGTGTGCTCATGGGGCCTTCGTGCATCTGGCCGCCGCGGCTCAGATCGGGGTCGTTGGGGAATACCATCACCGGGGCGTGGCCCATGCCGCCGCTGTATTGCAGGGCCAGCAGCATCAGACGGCTGTTGCGGATGGTGCGCTGGTCATCGCTGAACGCCACGGCACCGGCCTGCTGCTGGTCGTAGAGCTCGGCGAGCTGTTCGCCCTTGAGGCCCTGCGTGAGCGCACCGATGGGGAGCAGTTGCACGGGATGGCCTTGGGCGCGAGCGAGCAGGTAGCCGATGCCTGCGCGATCGTCCGTGGCGGGCTTGGTGCTGGGCAGCACGGCCACGGCGGTGAAGCCCCCGGCGGCGGCGGCATCGAGGCCGTTGGTGATGCCCGCTTTCCATTCTTCACCCGGATCGCGGAAGTGCGCGCGCAGATCCACCCATCCGGGGCTGGCGTGCGCGCCTTCGTGCTTCACCTCCTGTGCCCCCTTCGTGCTCACGCGCTCGCCCACTTTCACGATCACCCCATCGCGGATGAGTATGTCCACGGTGGCATCGTGGTGCGGCCCTCCGGGGTCCACCACCTTCACGTTGCGGAGTACGAGCTCGTTCATCGGGCGTTACGGATCAGGAACACTTCAGCGGCCAGGAACAGCAGGGCGAAGAGGATGAACCACTTCCACAGCTTGCGTCCCTGGTCCAGTTCGTTCAGGCGTAGTGAAAGATCGTTCCCGATGGCGTCCACCACGGTGTAGCTGGTGAGGCCGCGTTCGGTGAGGGCGGCCTGCAGTTCGTCGGCGGTGTAGGCGCGCAGGTCGCCCTCGCGGCGGGCGAGGTTGAGGGCCACGGCCTGCACGGTGTCGGGGCCGAGGGTGACGAAGTAGGGGCCATCGGGCAGGTCCTGATCATGCAGCAGCAGATCGGTACGGCCGGGCGCGCGGCGCACCTCGGGCACCAGATCGATGCCGTTGGGGCCTTTCAGGTGCGGTGGTTCGTCGGTGCCGGTGCTGATGCCGTCCAGCGCGATGCGGGCCTCGTCGCCGATGGTGTGGTACAGCGTGCCCATGGGGCGGCTCAGTTCGGCCATGCGCAGCAAACTGGTGGCGAAGAGGCTGTGGCGGGTGAGGTTGCTGGCGCTTTCGGCGAGGGGGCTTGCGCATAGGTACACGCTGCCTTCGCCCTTGCTGCTGCGGGCCAGCCATGGGGTGCCGTCCTGCAGGCGCAGCAGCACGTCGCTGCCGGCGGCCGGGCGCAGGCTCCAGCGTTCACGCACCACGGGCAGTTCCACGTTGCGCGGCATGGTCTGGAAGATGGCGCGGTAGAAGGGTTCCTCCAAGTCGATGCGGTCCACCTTCACCATGCCGGTGTCCATGCGTGTGGGCGGTGCGGCACCCATGCTGGCGAAGAACTCGATGTAGCGCGCGGGATCGCCTTGGGTGGGCGGGAACACGGCGATGCTTCCACCGGCTTCCACGAAGTCCACGAGGGCGCGGCTGAGGCCGCCGGGCACATCGGGTAGGGCGTTCAGCACCACGAGGTCCTGCTCCTTCAGCGCGGCGAGGTCCAGCGCGCGGTAGGGCTGTGCGGTGAAAGTGTGTGCGCTGTCCAGCCCGAACACGTTGGTCACAGCGCGGTCGGCGGTGGCGTCGTTGCCGGTCACCAGCAGCACGCGCAGGCGGTCGCTCACGCGGTAGGCGAGGTACAGCCTGTCATCGAACACCACGGGCTGGTCGTTGATGCTCACCACGCCCCAGTGGTCGCCGGGGCCATCGCCGAGGAAACGCAGGGTGGTATCCACCTCCGCGCCGCCGGCCACGCTGAAGCTGGCTACCGCGCGTTGGCGCCCATCGATGTCAAGCCGCAGGGGCACGTTCACCAGCTCCTGCGCGCCGTGGTTGCGGATGCGCACGTGCAGCACTTCGTCCTGTCCGGCGCGGCGCACGGGCGTGGCGAACCACGCGCTGTCGATGCTGAGGTTGTCCGGCGCGGCGGGGCTCAGGGGCACGATGACCGTGGGCACCAGCGTGTCGTTGGTCCAGTTCCCCACGTCGGTGTTGGCGCGTTGCAGGTCGGTGAAGAGGATGGCGCGCTTGCTTCTGGCATCGCTGGTGGCGAGGGCTTCACGCTGGCGCAACAGCACCTTGCTCAGTGCGCGGGAGTAAGGCCCCACATCGGCCTGGGCGATGCTCTCCAAGGCTTCATCGCGCCCCAGCAGCAGTTGTTCGCGTCCGCTGAAATGGCCGGTGAGCACTTGGAAACGGTCGGTGGCGTTGTAGGCCATCACGGCATCCTGCGCGCCCTTGCGGGCTTGGTCCAACAGGCGGCCTTGGGCGTTGCGGCCATCCATGCTATAGCTGTCGTCCACGTAGAGCGATACGGCGCGTTGCCCGGCCTTCACCGCGCCATTTCCACCGGCGATGTAGGGCTGCGCGAAGGCGAGCACGAGGCAACTGATGGCGAGGCAGCGGGCCAGCAGCACCAGCCAATGCTGCACCTTCTTCCGCGCACGTGTCTGTTGCGATACTTCCGTGAGGAAGCGCACATTGGGGAAGTCGATGCGCTTGAAGCGCCGGAGCTGGAAGAGGTGGATGAGCACCGGGATCGCCAAGGCGGTGAGCGCCCAGAGGAATGCCGGGTGGATGAAGGACATCGGGTGCTAAGATAGCAGGGGGACGGAGCTCAAGTAGGCGGTCGGCAGTGCAGCATGGCTGGCATTTCACTGCCGACTGCCTGCTGCCTACTGCACCTGCTCCGGGCAGATCACTTCATCGATCAACATGCGCGTGAACACCTTGCCACCGGCGATGCTCAGGTGCTGGGTGTCGTTGTAGTTCTCCTTGCCGGGGATCCGGTCGGAGAAGTCGTGCAACGTGAGGCCGGTGCCAGCTACGATGCGGGCCGGTGCGGCGATGACCTCCGGTGCCCCACGCAGGTTGAGGTACGGCGTGGTGAAGCACTCCAAGCGAATGCCCCGTTCGCGGCACATGGCGATCACGTTCGCGAGGTCCTCGTCCAAGCGATGGTTGGTGGCCTTCATGTACAGCTGGTCGCTCCCGTGGAAATTCGAGTGCGAGAAGTAGGTGCCCGTGCTGTCGAACAGGGTGGGGCGGTGGCGGGTGACGGTGGTGATGAACTGTTCCGGGCCCCACATGAAGTTGCACTTCACGTACCTCCACAGGGGTATGTAACGCATGGCATCCCATTCCATCGAGCGGCCGGCGAGCCGGGCTTCCACCACGCTGTCGTGCAGGTAGGGCAGGAATTCGTAGATGGTGCTGGTGAATCCGTCGGTCTCGGCCGTGAGGATGTAGTGGTCTATCTGCAACAGGATCCGGTCGGCGGTATTCCCGTTGGCCAGGAACATCGCCAGGTTCAGGTAGACCTCGCGCCCGCTGTAATGGTTGTTGGCAAGGTTCACCGTGCGCAGGCCGCAAGCGGTGTCCATCGTGCTCATGTCGATGTTCCACCACGCGCGGGAAGAACCGATGATCGCCAGGTCGTAGTGCTGCCCGTGCATGTTGTGGATCCACTGGGCCTTGGTGGTGTGGCCGTTGCGGAACACGCGGGTCATCACCGCATCAAGCACCGATGCCAGCACCAGCAGCAGGCCGAGGGATATGGCGATGTTGCGGAGGAAGCGGCCCATGGGTCAGAACTGGAAGTAGATGAAGGCGCTCTGATCGGCGAACACGCCGAAGAGCAGCACGAGGGCCACGAGCGAGGCATAGGACAGGCGGCGCACCACCGGCCGCTGCTCGAACCAGGCGGAGAAGCCCGGCCGGGCGGTGAGGCGCTCCGCCACCAGCACCGCGAAGCCGAACAAGCCGCTCAGCAGCACCGAAAGCGGGCTGATCTCGTTGGGCCGCGTAAGGCGGTGCAACTGGTGGATGAGGTCCGGGCCGTGCTCCATCATCCGGCCCAGGTAGGCCCATGCGTGGCCGATGTTATCCGCGCGGAAGAAGACCCAGCCCACCAGCACCACCACCATGGTGATGGCCCATTGCATAGCGCCCGGCAACCGGCCGAGCCCGCCTTTGGCCAAGCGCTCCACGATGAGGAAGCCACCGTGCAGCGCGCCCCAGAATACGAAGGTCCAATTGGCGCCGTGCCACAGGCCGGAGAGCAGGAAGGTGATCAACAGGTTGCGCACGTGCCGCGCCCATCCGTTGCGGTTGCCCCCCAGCGGGATGTACACGTAGTCCCTGAACCAGGTGCTCAGGGAAATGTGCCAGCGCGACCAGAACTCGCGGAGGGAGCGCGCCGCGTAGGGCCGGTCGAAGTTCACCACCAGGTCCAGGTTGAAGAGCTTGGCCACGCCCCGCGCGATGTCGGAATAGCCCGAGAAATCGCAGTAGATCTGCAAGGCGAAGAACACCACGCCGACCAGGTTGAACAGCCCGCCGAAGGTCTCCTGCTGGGAGAAGATGTCGTCCACCAGCGGCGCCAGCCTGTCCGCCACCACCATCTTCTTGAAGGCGCCGGTGAGCATGAGGCGGCAGCCGTGTACCGCATTGGCGTAGGAGAACGGGCGTCTCGCTTCGATCTGTGGCAGGAAATGCGGTGCCCGTTCGATGGGGCCTGCCACCAGCTGCGGAAAAAAGGCCTTGAACGCGAGGAAGGTCACCAGTTGGTCCGTCGGCTTGATCTCGCGCCGGTAGATGTCCGTGGTGTAGCTCAGGGCTTGGAAGGTGTAGAAGCTGATGCCTACGGGGAGCAGCACCTGCAAGGTGTGCAGGTGCAGCGTAAGCCCCAGGTCCTGGCCCAGTTCCAACAGGCTGTACACGAAGAAATCGTAGTACTTGAACACCACCAGCACCGCCAGCGGCACCACGATGGAGAAGAGCAGATAGCCTTTGCGCTGCCGCTCGTTCGCCGCACGGTGTATGGCAAGGCCGCAATAGAAGGCCACCAGCGAACAGAAGATGATGAGGCCCAGATAACGCCAGTCCCACCAGCCGTAGAACACGTAGCTGGCTGCCAGCAGCACCGGATGCTTATGCGCCCCGTTGCGCGTGAACGGAAGCCAGTACAGCGCGAAGACGATGACCAGAAAGGCTACGAATACGGGCTCGTTGAAGATCATCGGATGAACGGCCGCCAAAAGTAGCCGATGGATCCCTTGCGGGGGGAACTCAAGAAAAGCTCAAAGCTTCAAGGCCAAAGCATCAAGCTCCAAAGGGTGCTTTTGAACTTGGTGCTTTACGCTTGGGGCTTGAAGCTTTGTCTCCTTGTGGAGGAAACTCAAGAAAAGGCTGAAGGATCAAGTACGAAGAAGAAAGAATGCAAGAGTTGGAGCGACCTTGCCCGGCTTCAGGATCCTGCTGTCTCAGGCGCTGATCAATTGCGGCGTGTACTGCGCTGTTCGATGCTGCCTTCCGGTAAGAGAGACGTATGGGGAATTCAAAGCCTCGAATTCAACGCATCAAGCTCCAAAGGGTGCTTTTGAGCTTGGTGCTTTGAGCTTGGAACTTGAAGCTTTATCAGCCCTTCCCCGAAACCCCGATCCCGAACAATGCGATGTCGTACTTCACCGGATCCAGCGGATCGAACAGGCGCAGTGCGGTGGTGAGCTCTTCCACGGCTTTCCAGTCGTCCTGTGTACGCTTCAGCAAGCCCAGTTCGCGGCCCACGCGGCCGGTGTGTACGTCCAGCGGCACCATCAGGTCGGCGGGCCTGATGCGGGTCCACAGGCCAAGGTCCACGCTGCGGTCGTTGGGGCGCACCATCCAGCGCAGGTACATGTTGATGCGTTTGGCATTGCTGCCCTTGGATGGATCGGCCACGTGCTTGCCCGTGCGGTGCTCGTGCTTCGGCTCGAAGAAACGCGAACGGAACCGTGCGATCATCGTGGACATGTCGGTAACGGGTATGCCGATCCGCGATGTCGATGCGGCACCGCTGCCATCATCGCCATCGTTCCCGCCCAGCAGGAAAGCCTCCTCGATGCCGCCGTACGTGCGGTACACATGCCGCAGGCCCAGCACGAAATGCCGGAGGTCCACGCCGTTGAAGGTGCGGTGTATGAAGCGGTCCAGCCGGTCCAGTTCGCCGCGTGATGCGTGCATGATGAAATCGTGCGGCTGCTCATCGAAGAGGCGCACCAGTTCCCATGCGTTGCGGATGATGGTCCTGCGCTGGCCCCAGGCGATGGTGGCCGTGAGGAAGCCGATGGTCTCCGCATCCGTACGTCGATCGAACGCATGCGGCACTTGGATGGGATCGTCGGTGATGAAGCCGGGACGCGCATGGCGGTCGTAGGCATCGTCAAGCAATGCCTTCAGGTGTGCGTGCCGCTTGTTCACCGTGCGTTGCGCTGGATGTCAAGGGCGGTACGGCCCGCCATTCTGTGGGCCATGGATCAGCGCCTCACGGGCAGTTCCAGCACTTGGTAGCCGTCCAGCGAGAATGCCTTCTCATCCACCTTGCCCTGTTGCAGATCGCGGATGAAGCATTGCATGCGCTCCTTCCCATCGGTGGAGGTCCACTCGTATTCCAACGGGAAACCATGGATGCCAACGAGCGCATCATCGTGGAATCCGGTGCCGGTGCGGCGCATGTCGCGCATGAAGCTGTGGAAGGGCACGTCGATGTCCTGCGCCAGCCAGCCGGTCCATGTGCCATCCTCGGTCTTCGCGGTCATCTTCTTGCAGAGGTGACCATCAATGATCTTCGTTCCATCGGTCACCAGCACATCGGCGGCGTTCGGGTTCTTGTCCTCCCCGGTGATCACTTTCATTTTGCGCGTCTTCATGGCGATGCGGTTGCCAGCCCCGTCGGTCATCAGCATGTATTGCCATTTGTCCTTCTGGTCGATGAGGATGTGGACCTGTTCCTTCATGCCCGGCGCAGTGGTGCGGAAGAGGAGCTTGTCCACGCTGCTGCTGATGGCGATGTTCATGGGGGCCTGCTTCACCGCCTTGCCATCCTCGAAGGCGTGCATCTCCATGGTGAAGCTGCCCACGAAGGCATTGGGCACGTACGGGTCGGTGTCGGGCACCAGCTGCACGTTGGCCCCGCTCTGTTGCAGCAGGGCGTTGATGTCCACTTGGGCGTGTGCCTGTGGAAGAAGGCCGTGGAGGGCAACAGCGAGGATGGCGGTGCGGATCATGTTGGAATATAGGAGTACGCGAACTTACGGTGATCCGAAGGTCCGGGGTGTTGGCAGGTCAGGGTTATCGGGCCTGAACCAAGACCTTGGGGTATTTGGTCACGCGGAGGCGCGGAGAATGCGGCCTAACCTCCCGGATCCTCCTTCCAACCTCGGCAGATCCTCGAAGAGGACCCTGCCGCACAACGGAAGACGAAGGATCCGCGAAGGTCTGACGCATCATCGCCAACTCTCCTTCGTCACCGCGAACACCTTCGGATCCACCACGCCGGGTTTCAGTTCCAGCACCTTCATGGTCAGGGTCTCGCCGCCATGGAATTCGTACTTCGTATCCATCGGCATGCCTTCCCCGACGCCGGTGATCATGGGACCCCGGACGATGATCTCCACACCGCCCCATGCCTTGCGGGCGCTCAACAGATCATGGAAGAGCGAAGGCGTCTTCACATCCACCCACGTCTCGCGCCGCGTGCTGGGGATCTCGTACAGCCGGTGTTCACACACACGTCCGTTGATCTTGCGGCTTCCGGACAACAACGAGTCCTGGTATGCCACTGGGAAGGTGGAGGTATAGCGGCCCGCCACCGGGCTGGTGCGTTGCACCAAGGTGCTGTCCGCACGTATGGTGTAGATGGTTTCGGTGCCCGCCTCGCGATCGATGAAGTACGCGCGGTTGCGTTCCGAAGGCAACGGCCGTTCTTCCTTTCCGATGACCACCATGCGCGTGCTGTCACTGGCGTAGAGCACGGTCCAGGTGGCGCTTCGGTTGCCTTCCGTGATGTTGTACTGCAGCCTGGCCGTGCCGATGAACTGGTTGGTGGTGCGTGCCATCACGGGCTCGAGGTCTCTGGGGTATGCGCTCTTAGGCGGGGCACCACTGGCGCCACCATGTCCGCTGCCATCACCGGAGCCGGGTGGAGGTGGTGGCACAGGCACGTCCATGGTGCCCAAGGTCCTCTCGGTCCCTTCCCCGACCATGTCCGTACCGCGTCCTTCCGTTACCATGCGGGGCGCGTCTTCCATGGGTTCTGCCACCGCCATGTCGGGCACCATGTCCATGCCGTGCATCTCGGCATCGCGTATATCGCGGACATGCACCTTGGGCACATCGTATTCTTCGCGGCGGCGGCGTTGTTCCAGCCGCTCATCCCTCACCCGGAAGTAGCGCAGATCGGCCACGGGCGGCTTGGCCTTGCCTTGCTTGTAGCTGGTCAGGTGCGTGCCCATCACGGCCATGGGCATCGGCTTGTCGGCCACGCCGAAGAATATG
>JAHBUM010000148.1 GCA_019638075.1 Flavobacteriales bacterium
GCTGCGCTGCCCGCCGATGCGCACGAGCTGTTCCACGTGAACGGCCTTCTGCCCGTTGGGCTGGGCCACATCGAAGAAGCTGCCGGTGGAGGGGCGCACGCTCCATTCCGTGGAGAGCGACGGGTTGTTGAACAGGCGCGCCTGCACCCGGTCGGCCTGTGCTTGATCGATGGCGTAATGCTGCGCCACAAGGGCCAGTGAGCGCCGCACGAGCAACTGGTCCGCCTCGTCCAACCGCAGCTTCAGCGTGTCCTGTGCATGGCAGGCAGAGGCGGCGAGTGCGAGGGCCGCGAGCGCGAAGCGGAACATGGCCGCAAAGCGACACCCACGACCTTAAGATCCGCTGAAGGAATGCCTTAAAAAGAACTGAAGGGCGGTTCTCGGTCTCCTTGCTGGGGGTAGTTGCGAGTGACGAGTGGGCGAGTGGCGAGTCTGCCGTTTGTCACTCCGAGCGAAGCCGAGGGGGACGGCAGGCTCGCCACTCGCCCACTCACTACTCGCAACTGTATTTCACCCCAACGCGCTCAGCGGGAAGATCTCCTTCACGCGCACCCCTTTCTCGGTACGCTCCACCGTGCAGCACTGGTTGTGGGCGTCATGCTCGAAGAACAGTACGATGTTCTCGTTGGCCGCTACGTCAAGGAAGTCGCTCTTCTCCGCGAGTGTGAGGAGTGGGCGCATGTCATAGGCCATCACCCATGCCAGCGGGATGTGGTGTACGCTGGGTAGCAGGTCGGCCATGAAGGCCACGGTGCGGCCCTTGTACCGCATGTGCGGGATCATCATCGCATCGGTGTGGCCGTTCACGATGAAGGCATCCATGCCGGGCAGTACGTTGTGGAGGTACACGTTCTCCTCGGCGCTGCGGCGCCCCACGTTCACGAACTTCAACTGGCCGCTCTCCTTGATCGGCAGTATGTTCTCCGAAAGGAAGCTCGCCTTCTCACGCGCGTTGGGTTTGGTGGCCCATTTCCAATGGTATTCGTTGCTCCAGTAGGTGGCGTTGCGGAAGGCCGGAGCAAAGCCATCGCCATGCCGCACGATGCTTCCGCCGCAATGGTCGAAGTGCAGGTGGGTGAGGAACACATCCGTCACATCGTCGCGGGAGAAGCCTGCCTTCTTCAGCGAACCGTCCAGTGTGTCATCGCCGTGCAGGTCGTAGTGGCCGAAGAACTTGGCATCCTGCTTGTCGCCGATGCCGTTGTCGATGAGGGTCAGCCGGTCGCCGTCCTCCACCAGCAGGCAGCGCATGGCCCATGTACACAGGTTGTATTCGTCGGGAGGGAGCTTCTTGCTCCAGAGGGTCTTCGGCACCACGCCGAACATGGCCCCGCCATCCAACTTGAAGAAACCGGTGTCGATCACATGGAGTTGCATGGTGCTAAGATCGGGAATAAAAGAGCGGTTCCCGACGCGACCATGGAGCGCGCTGCTCGCGAGCGCATCATGCGGATCCTCGCCAGCGAAGGATCCCCGTGGAGCTGATGGGAGTCGAACCCACGACCTCGTCATTGCGAACGACGCGCTCTGGCCAGCTGAGCTACAGCCCCGGTTGCGAAGGCGAATGTATGATGGGTTCGACCACGCCTCTTTACCCACTGATGGCGATCGGTGGGCGCATTTGTATTGCGACAGGTGTCTATTGTCGCCGACAGCGTCCTTCGCACCTCACACTTCGCACATTTCATCCGCCGTAGCTCCTGAGCGAAGCGAAAGGAAGCGAAGGCGGGCTACTCCGCCTTCCCCCACCGCACCGTGATCCCTCCGGTGATCCAGCGGCCGGGCAGGGGCACGTTCGCGCGGTCCATCTGTTCTGCGTTCAGCACGTTGTAGCCGCTCAGGAAAAGCTGGCACGGGCCGCGATCCCAACTCACGCGGGCATCAAGGCGCAGGTTATCCGGATAGCTCTTCGTTGCGCCATCGTTGAAATCCACGAAGGTGCCTGCGCGCTGCTGCCATACCATGTTGGCCCGCACGGTGAATGCGCTGATGCGCTGTTCGCCCCAGAGCGCGATGCGATGCCGCAATTGGTCAAGCACATAGAGCGAAGTGAAATCGAACGCATCGCGATCGGTGTGCAGGTGGCTGTATGCGAGGCCCGCGCGGCGACGGTCATCGGTGGCACGGTATGCCGCATCCACTTCGACGCCCTGCATGGTCACGGCCGTGAGGTTGGCGGCATGCACGGTGTTCTCTCCGGGCAGCTTCACCCAGTCGATCAGATCGCTGCCTTGGCGCACGAACGCGGCCAGCGCCATGTTCCAGCGCCCGGTGCGCATGCGGTGGCCCACCTCCACTTGGTCGGCATGCTCGGGTCGCAGTGCGAGGCTGCCCACGGCACCGCCACGGTTGTAGTACAGGTCCGTGTAGGTGGGCAGGCGGAAGGCGCGCGAAACGGAGGCGTACGTGGTGTGCCTGTCGCTCCACCGCTGGCTGATGTCCATTCCGGGGAGCCATTCGGGGGTGAACGCGCTGTTGATGTTCAGCAGCACGCCCGCGTCCGCCGTGAAGCGCCGGTATGTGAAGCAATGGTCCAGATGCAGGGCGAGGTTACGGCGTCCATCGCTGCGGGTGTACGGGTCGCGCGATCCGCCTGCGGCCATCGGTTCGGCCATGGGTATGCCCAGCACGTTGCTCAGGATGTCCTCCTCGCGTGCGTGGATGCCCAGCGCGGTGGTGCCGGCCTTCCATGCGCGATGCACCTCGGCCTCGGCGCCTATCACCTGTGTGCGATGCACGTTGTGGAAGGTGTAGAAGAAGGTGGGCGTGAACCGTGCGGTGTCCGCCTCGCCACGGATGAAGAAGCCGTTCGCGAAGCGGTAGTAGCCGTCGCTTTCGCGGAAGAGCTCGAAGCGGTCGTTGTGCTGGCGGAAGTAGCCGCGCACGCTCCAGCTCCACGCCCCGCGATGCTTCAGTTCAAGGGCGCCGAACAGGGTGCGTGTAAGCTCCTGCTGGTCGGGGTAGAGCGATGAATAGAAGTTCTGCGCGCCGAACCGCTTCGCACCCCAGCCAGCCTGTCCGCGCAGTTCGAGGGCCTTCCACTGCTTCCCCGCGCCAAGGTGTACGCCGCTCTGCTCGAAGTCGGAGTTACGGATGGCCCCATCGGACCGGCTGTCGAACACCGAGATACGCATGCCGAAGCCGTTGCGCTCCCATTCCTGCATGCCGCGCACGCGCCAAGTCCCGAACTCGCCACGTTCCGCCGTGAGGCTGCCGCGTACGCCCGTGGGCCGCCGCGTGATCAGGTTGACCGCGCCGGAGAACGCGCCCGCGCCGAAGGTGCGCGATGCGCCGCCGTAGGAGATCTCCATGCGTTCCAGCACATCGCCCAGCAGCGGCAGGTCCATCAGGTGGTGGCCGGTCTGCGGGTCGCTCATGGGTATGCCGTCGATCAGCACCAGCGCTTGGTCGTAGGTGCCGCCCCGGATGCTCAGGTCCGTCTGCACATCGAAAGGCCCGCGCTGCCGTACGTCGATGGCGGTATGCGCGCGCAGCACTTCGGCCACCTCGGGCCGTGTGGCACCGGAGAGCGTGCGTGCATCAAGCACCTGTAGGTGTCGGCCCGCCCGCTCCAAGGGACCGGGAATGCGGGTGGCGGTCACGGACACGGTGTCGAGGCGCAGGGTGTCGCGCTGCGCGTGAAGCGGCAGGAGGGAGGAAAGCAGGAGGAGGGGGGAGAGGAGCTTGCGGTGCAGCATGATGGCAGGGGCTGCAAAGATGCTTGCTGGGGAATTCCCACCAATGCCCGTGCGCCATCGCCGACCTCGTTCGGACATGGCCTCCCGCAACGAAAAAGCCCCGCTTGCGCAGGGCTTTTCGAAGTTCCGTTGGTCGGGCTTACTTCGCCTCGGCGGTTTCCGCCACTGCTTGGCGCTTCTCGGTGATGCGGGCGCTCTTGCCGCGCAGGCCACGGAGGTAGAAGATGCGCGCGCGCCGCACGGCACCACGCTTGTTCACGTCGATCTTGTCGATGAAGGGGCTGGCCACCGGGAAGATCCGCTCCACGCCGATGTTGTTGCTGATCTTGCGCACGGTGAAGGTGGCGGTGCTGCCGCTGCCCTTGCGCTGGATCACCACGCCTTGGTATTGCTGGATGCGCTCCTTGTTGCCCTCCACGATCTTGTAGTGGACGGTGATGGTGTCGCCTGCCTTGAAATCGGGAAGCTGTTTTACCGGGGCGATCTCTTTTTCGAGCTGCTTGATGCGGTCCATGACCTTCTGGTTTAGAGGGAGTTCCCAGCGCCTACGACACGTCGGAGGATTCGGATCCCGTATTTGGGGCCGCAATATTAAGGAACTTTCAGCCATCCTGTTCCTCAGAAGTTCCCAAGAGGCCCGGCCTGCGCTCGCGGGTGCGGTCCACGGCCTGCTGGTGGCGCCACGTATCAATGTTCGCCTGATGCCCGCTCAACAGCACATCCGGCACCTTCCAGCCGTGGTAGTCCGCAGGGCGCGTGTAATCCGGCGGGGATACCATGCCGTCTTGGAAACTGTCGCTCAGGGCCGAGGTCTCGTCGCCCAGCACGCCCGGCAGCAGGCGGATCACGGCATCGCTCAGCACGGCGGCTCCCAGTTCACCACCGCTCAACACGTAGTCCCCGATGCTGACCTCGCGGGTGATCAGGTGTTCCCGCACCCGTTCGTCCACGCCCTTGTAGTGGCCGCAGAGCAGGATCAGATTGCCCTTCAGGCTCAGTTCGTTGGCCAAAGGCTGGTCCAGCAATTGCCCGTCGGGGCAGAGGTAGATCACTTCGCCGTACGTCCGTTGTGCCTTCAGCGCGGTGATCGCGCGGTGGATCGGCTCGATCATCATCACCATGCCGGCGCCGCCGCCGAAGGGGTAATCGTCCAGCCGCCGATGCTTGTCGGTGCTCCAGTCGCGCAGGTCATGCACATGTACTTCGGCCAGCCCTTTCTTCTTCGCCCGCTCCAATATGCTTTCGTTGAACCAGCTATCCAGCAACCGGGGAACGGCGCTGAGGATGTCGATGTGTACCATGTCTTGTTCGTGTTCCGTCGCCGAAGCCTCTAAACCGTGTGCGGGCGATGGTGCGAAGGTGCGCAAATGCCTTTCCACAGGCACACTTGGACATTTCGTCGGGGTGGCTTTCCGCGTATCCGGGGGCGGTGAAGTACCTTCGGCATGCTCCTTGCCGTAGAAGGGACCCATAAGACCATGAAGAAACTGATCGCCGCCGCCGCACTGCTGGCCTCTGTATCCGTTCAGGCCCAGAAACATGTGTACGAAGACCTTCTCGTGATGTACGTGGATGAGAAGTACGAGAAGTGCATGGAGAAGGCTCTCAACTACACTGAGAACGACGCCACCAAGAAGGATGCGCTGCCGTTCCTGTACGTGAGCATGTGCAACTACGAGATGTCCAAGATCGAGAAGTACGCAAAGGACTATCCCAAGGCGGCGAACGACGCCCTGAAATGGGCCGGGAAGTACCGCAAGAAGGACAAGGACAAGGAGTTCTTCAACAACTACGAGGACTACTGGGCCAGCCTCAACACCATGGCGGGTGAAACGGGAGAGAACCTGATCGAGGATCCCAAGGGGCTGAGCAAGGCCAAAGCCAACTTCAGTGCCATGACGGTGTACTACCCCGAGAACCCCGGCCCGTGGCTGATGCTCGCGATCGTGCAGTACAAGAGCAATCTGCCCAAGGAGGGCGACCTGAGCGTGGCCGCCTTCGACAAGGCCATCGCCGCAGCGGGTGACATCAAGACCCTGCCCAAGGACCAGCAGAAATTGCTGAAGAACGCCCTGATCCGCTACGCCGACCACTTGGTGGACAAAGGCGATCGCTCCAAGGCCCGCAAGTATGCAGAGATCGGCAAGGACGCCTTCATGGAAGAGCCGGATTTCAAAGGGCTTTGGGAAACGCTGTAGGGGCAGCGGTCAGTTGTCGGTTGTTAGTTGTCAGTACGGTACCTACCGCAGCGGTGGGAAGCCGGAACGTGTAGATGCCTTTGAGCGGCCCGGTTCTGCACGACATCGCAGACCGCGCACTGACAACTGCGACAACTGACAACTACTTCCGCATCAACCCCATCACCAGCACTGGCAGCAACAGGAGTTCCGCCACGAACGCGAAGGCCAGCGTAAGCGTGATGAGCACGCCCATGTAGAACACGCTGGCGAAGTCGGAGAAGATGAGGGTGATGAAGCCGGAGAGCAGCATCAACGTGGTGACGGTGACGGCTTTTCCGGTGCGTAGATAGGTGCGTTTGAGCGCATACGCCGGTGATAGCCCGTTGCGCAAATGGTGGCGCAATGCGGCGAGCATGTGGATGGTGTCATCCTCCGCTATGCCGAACGAGATGCTGAAGATGATGGCCGTGCTCACCTTCAGGTCCACGCTGAAGAAGCCCATGACACCGGCGATGAACACCAGTGGTACGAGGTTGGGGACCAGCGCCACGAACACCATGCGCCAGTCGCGGAAGAACCAGAGCATGATGAGGGCGGTAAGCACCACGGCCAGCCCCATGCCACGCACCAGCTGGGTGCTCAACGTCTCGTTGTTGCGGTCGATCAGGTAGGCCATGCCGGTCTGCTGCATCAACAGGCCACGATCGTCGTTGGCGGCGATGAAGGCGCGCAATGCTTCGTTCTTCCCCTTGTGGATGAAACCGCCTTCGTCCACGGTACGGCCGGTCAGCCGTGCGCTGCGCCCATCCGCGCTCACGATGCCGCCGATCACATCCCTGCCCGCGAGGTGCATGCGTTTCGCGAGCCGTGCGCATTCGGCGCTGTCATCGGGCAGGCGGTAGAACGAGCGGTCCCCGCCGTTGAACGCCTTGTTCATGGAATACATCATCGTCACGGGGCTCATGATGCCGTCCACGCCGTAGGCCGTATCCACGTAGTGCTGCACACGTTCGATCCGCTTCAGCACATCCAAGTCCCACACCGAAGTGGCCGTGCCGCCATCCGCAAGGGTGATCGCCATCTCGAAGGGGCGTACGCCGCCGAAGGTCTCCTCGAACCACACGAAGCCCTGCTTCACCGGATCGTTGGCGGGCAGGTCTTCCAGCAGGTAGTTGTTCACCCTGATCCGCGAAGCGCCCCATGCGCCGAGCACCACGATGCCGGTGAAGGCGAGCATGATCCGGCGGCGGTTGCGGATGGTCCATTGGAAGACGACCGGCAGGCGGCTGTTCCAAGGCGAAGCACGCATCGCCACGGGGAGCAGCTTCTGCGGATCGGTGAGCACCAGCAGCGCGGGCAGCATGGTGAAGGCAAGTAGGAAGGTGAGCAGCACGCCCAGCGCCGTGTACAGGCCGAACTCCTGCAAGGGCGGGATGTTGGCCGTGCCCAGCGTGGCGAAGCCGATGCCGCTGGTGATGGCCGTGAGGAAGGTGGCCAGCCCCACTTCAGCATAGGTGTTGGCGATGGCGCGGATGCGCGGCACACCGGCGCGGATCTCGTCCAGATAGCATTCGAGGATGTGTACCACATCGCTCATGCCCACCACGAAGAGGATGGTGGGCAGCAGCATGGTGAGGATGCCGATGGGTTTGCCAAGAGCGGTCATCAGCCCGAGCTGCCACAGGATCGCGAGGCCCACCACGGCGATGGGCACGATCACGCCCAGCCTGCTGCGGAAACCGATCCACAGGAAGACAGCGAGCAGCAGGATGGAGGCCGTGAGGAAGAAGATCATCTCCTTCACCATGGTTCCGATGTAGTGGTCCTGACCCACGATGCGCCCCACGATGCGCGTGTCCGCCATGCCGCAGCTTTCCAGCGCTGCACGCACGTGCTTCAGCAGCGTATCGCATTTCGCTTTCGAGAGGTTGGGTTCGGCGTTCAGCACCACCAGCATGGCCTTCGCATCGTCGGCGAAGAAGTGGTCCCTGATGCGCGGATCGTTCCAGATGCGCGCCGAGTCGATGGGGATCAGCGAGTCGTTCCAATAGCGCAGGCAGGGTGTGTCGAACACACCCACCGGTGTGATCACGGGCTCGGTGAGGCGCGTGGGCGAAAGCACCTTCGTGACACGCGGTACCCGTGTGAGGCGCGCGGCCAGCGTATCCACGCGCGTGAGCAGTTCACTGTCGAATACCCCCTGCTCACGTTCGATGCCGAAGAGCAGGAAGTCGTTGTCGTGCCCGAAGCG
>JAHBUM010000149.1 GCA_019638075.1 Flavobacteriales bacterium
GCCAGCTTGGGCAGGTTGGCGCGCGCCCATGCGGGGTCGTCGCTGAAGACGAAGAACCGCACATCGGGCACACGCTCCAGCATGTGGGCCATGGCCTGCTGGTAGTATGCCGGTTCGCAGGTGGCGAAGTAGCTGCTGGCCGCAGCATGATAGGTGTAGTCACCACGGCGCACGTGCAGTGCCACCGCCATGCTGGAACGGATCGCATCGGCCTGCTGCTCCACGCCCGAAGGCATGGGGTGCTGGAACGTGAAGGCTTCGCGCACCTCCGCAGCGATCGGCAGGAAGTACCGTTCCGTTTGCCAGTAGCCGTCGAAGAGCGTGTCGGCACGCTGGGCGAACATGGCTTCGTCGTATGTGTATGGCTTGCGTTCGCACACGATCGGCGGGGCCAGCAGACCGGGCCAGAGGCGTTGCGACCAGCCGTTCCACCGCGTATCGCGCCGGTGGATGCCTTCGAGCACATCCGCCGGCGCGGGCCGTGGAGATAGCCCGAAGACCGATAGCTCCAGCGCGCGGGGCACGTGTTCACCGGGTGCCTGCGCGAAGAAATCGATCCCGTGGTATACGGTGGCGCCGGTGCGTTGCGCGAGGGCCATGCCGAAGGCCCACTGGAATAGCTGGTTGCCCAGCCCGCCTTGGATCCGCACCACGTGCCTGCGGTTCATGGCAGTTGCAGGCGTTTGATCAGGTGGTCGGCCACGCGGTGCAGGAACGTGTGGTGTTGCACCACGCGCCAGTTCATCAGTGTTGCTCGTAGTGTCTCCACGAGCGATGCGCGCTCGGCTTCATCCTTCGTGATCGCACCGATGTAGCGCAGCAGTTCCTCCTTGATCCGGCGGAACGCCTTGTTGCCGATGCTCACATGCTCGCGGCCGTTGCCGCAGAAGGGTTCCACCAAGGCGGGTGGAAAGTCAGGGATGGCGCGTACGATGTTCCTGCGGCGCTGCTCTTCCACCCAAGCGGGGGCGGCCTTGTTCGTCATGGTCAGTCCGGTGCCCACGATCCGGTAGCCAACGAGCCGCTGGGACAGGTTGCCCGCTTTGCCCAGCGGTACCAAGCGGCTCCACATGTCGTAGTCATCCCACACGTTCCGGCTATCATCGAAGTCGCCGCAGCGCTCCATCAATGCGGTGCGCCACATCACCGAGGTGCTTACGAAAGGCGAGTCGAAGAGCAGGGCGAAACGGATCGCAGCATCGGTCACGGGCCGTTCCAACACGCGTTCGGAAAGGCCATCACCGTTGATGAAGTATCCCCATGTGCCGAGGATGGCGGCTTCGGGGTTCGCTTGGAACCATTCGACCTGTCGGGCAAGCCGCGTGGGGGCGGAGATGTCGTCCGAATCCTGCCGTGCGATCAAACTGCCCCGCACATGACGCAGTGCGGTGTTCAGCGCGGCCGATACGCCACCGTTCGCCTGCCGCACGTGGACGATGCGCGGGTCGGTGAAGGTGCGCAGCACGGCATCGGTGCCATCGGTGCTGCCATCGTCCACCACGATCAGCTCGAAGTGCCGATAGCTCTGCTGCAGGATGCTCCCGATGCTTGCGCCCACATAAGCTTCCGTGTTGTACACGGGCATGATCACGCTCACCAAGGGTCCTTCCATGCCTCAGCGGATGCCCACCTTGCGTTTCACGGTGTTCAACAAGGCCCCGGCCAGCGCTTTGCCGCCCACGGATCCGAGGTCGGGGCCGTTCGCCGGTGGGATCGTGAAGTCCACATGGCACACGTCATCGATGCGATGCACTGGAATGGCGGCGAACGGCTTTTCCCATTGCACACCTTCCATGAACAGGTGCATCAGGTCGTTCACCAAGCCGGTATGCCCGGCGGCCAGCGTGTCGCGCATCAGGCGCTGAAGCGGGCGGAAGTCGTCCAGCGCGCTGTCGGCCTGTTTCATGTAGCGCATGCCTTCGGGCGACCATTTCAGGAAGTTGAGGTGCGCGTCGATGTTGTAGATGAGATCGTAGTAGGCCAGCGGATATTCGAAGTAGCCGCGCTTCGCCACGCGGAACACTTCCGACAGGAAACCGGGCACATCGGGCACGTGCTCCAGCACATGCGAGCAGATCACATAGTCGAAGCTCCCATCGGCGAAGGGGAATCGGCTGCCATCGTAGTACACCACCTGCTTGTCGGTCACCAGCGGCTGGTCATGGCCCAACTGGCGGAAGTACTCCTGCTGGTCGTCGTAGGCGAGTTCCAGCAGCACGTCGGCGCGTGGGTGCGGGCTGGCGCCGGGACCCACGTCCAGCACCTTGTCGGTGGGCTTGAGGCCCGTGATGCGTTCGGGGAAGAACATCAGGATAGGCGGCGGATCTCCACCGGCATTTGGTTCAACAACAGGCCGCTCTTGGTATTAAGGATGCGCGGATCGTTCACCAGTTCGGACATCTCGGCCACTTCCAGCGTGGCTTCGTCCGGCAGGTATTGGATGACCCGTCCCTGATGGGAGAGGCCCACCACCAGTTTGTAGGAGCCGCCTGCGAGGTGGATCCCATCGGATCGGAACAGCAGGTCGTACCGGCCCGGGATCACATCCGTGGCATGGCTCCACGTGGTGCGGATCGGCAGGCCCAGCAGGCTGCTGATGCCGAGCCCCACCACGAAGCCTTCGATGGGCCGGTGTACCTGCACGGTGATGCGCACTTGCCAATCGGCGCCCATGGCCACTTCGGTGCGCACCTCGCCATCGGTGCCCTCCACACGCAACTGTTCGGCATGCGCAAGGCCCGGTATGTGCGGTGCCCTGAACGTGAACGTGCTGAGCGACCCCGCGCGGTTGCTCAGGTATTCGTTCAACACCTCGCCTATGGAGCCTGTCCGCAGCACGCGGCCTTTGTCCAGTAGCAGCCCTTTGTTGCAGAGGCGCTGCACGGCGTCCATCTGGTGGCTCACGAACAGGACCGTGCGACCCGCTCCCGAGACCTCTTCCATCTTCCCGAGGCATTTGCGCTGGAATGCGGCATCGCCCACGGCCAGCACTTCGTCCACGATCAGGATCTCGGGTTCAAGGTGCGCGGCCACGGCGAAGGCCAGCCGCACGTACATGCCGCTGCTGTAGCGTTTTACAGGGGTATCCAGAAAACGTTCCACTTCGGCGAAGGCCACGATCTCGTCGAACTTGGCGGTGATCTCCGCACGCGACATGCCCAGGATGGCACCGTTCAGGAAGATGTTCTCCCGGCCGGTGAGCTCCGGATGGAAGCCCGTGCCCACCTCCAGCAGGCTGGCCACGCGGCCATCGATGGTGATGCGGCCTTTGGTGGGTTCCACGATGCGGCTCAGCACTTTCAGCAGGGTGCTCTTGCCCGCGCCGTTGCGCCCGATGATGCCCAGGCGATCGCCGGGTTCCACGGTGAAGCTCACATCGTTCAAGGCGAGGAACTCCTCCGTGCCGCCCACCGACGAACGCTGGCGGAACAAGCCCTTCGCTTTGTTCGCCAGCACATCGCGAAGGGCCGTGTAGCGTTCGCGCTGCTGGTGCCGCAGCACATAGCGTTTGCTCAGGTGTTCAACGGAGATGATCGGGCCTGCCATGGTTCAGATCACATCGGCGAAGCCGCGTTCGGTCTTGCGGAAATAGGAGATGCCACCCACCAGCAGCAGCAGGCTGATGGCGATGGAGAGCAGGAAGCCGGGCATGTGTATCGCGGATGCACCACCCAGCAGGCACCAGCGGAAGCCGTCGATCACGCCCACCATGGGGTTGAGCGCGTACACGAACTTGAGCACTTCGGGGATCCGGTCGCTGCCGTAGATGTCGTGGCTGCTGAAGGCCACCGGTGACACGTACAGGCCGAACTGGACGATGAAGGGCACGATGTAGCGGAAGTCGCGGTACTTCACGTTGAGCGCCGCGATGAGGATGCCCGCGCCCATGGCGGCCACCACGGCCAGCAGTACGAAGAGCGGCAGCAGCAGGATACGCCAGTCGGGCAGGAAGCCGTAGGCTGCCATCAGCACGGCCATGATGCCGAACGAGATCAGCAGGTCCACCAAGCACACGATCACGCTGCTGGTGGGCACGATCAGGCGCGGGAAGTACACCTTGGTGAGCAGATTGCTGTTGGCGATGAGGCTGTTGGCCGCTTCGCTGAACGCAGTGCTGAAGAAGGTCCACGGCAGGGTGGCGGCGCCCACCAGCAGCAAACGCGGTACATCACCGGGCACCTCGCTGTTGAAGAGCCAGCCGATGAAGGCCATCACGCCCAACGTGAGCAACGGCCGGACCACGCTCCACGCGATGCCGATGGTGGTCTGCTTGTAGCGCACCAATATGTCGCGCCAAGCCAGAAAGCCGAACAGTCCCCGATAGGCCCACAGGTCGCGCCAATACCGCCGGTTCGCGGAACCCGGTTCGAGGACGGTGCGGTACTTGCTCATCTGCTGCGGTGGCCCGCAAAAGTACCCGAACATACGGGTCGGGGAGTGTGTCGATGAAAGGACGGCAAAGTATGGGGTGCCGTGTGGCTTGCTGTCGGAGGCCATGCAAGAGCGCGCCCGGTCTTTGAGGTAGGGGACGGATTCCATCGGCAAACCCGATATTCGTCGCGTCCGTGCCGAACGGTGTCGGACCTTCGCCCCCATGATCCCCTTCTCCCCGCCCCGCATCGACGACCGCACCATCCGCGCCGTGGAAGAAGCCCTGCGCAGCGGCTGGATCACCACCGGGCCACGCACCAAGGAGTTCGAGAAGCGCCTTGCGGCATACTGCGGCGTGGACCGCGTGATCGCGCTGAACAGCTGGACCAACGCGGCCGAAATGGTCCTGCGGTGGTACGGCATCGGCCCCGGCGACGAGGTGATCGTGCCTGCGTACACCTACTGCGCCACCGCCAACATCGTGATGCACGTGGGCGCGAAACCCGTGCTGGTGGACGTGCTCGATGACTTCACCATGGACCCCGATGCGGTGAAGCGCATGCTCACCAACCGCACCAAGGCGATCATCCCGGTGGACATCGGCGGGCTGCCGGCGAACATCAAGGCCATCATGCGCGTGGCGGAGGAAGGGTGCAGCCTCTTCACGCCGAAGGTGAACCTGCGCGTGGATGGCAGCAATCCGCAGATGCGCTTGGGCCGTGCGCTGGTGTTGAGCGATGCGGCGCATTCCTTCGGCGCCTCTGTTGATGGAAGGAAGGTCGGCGCGCAGGCGGACATCACCGGCTTCAGCTTCCACGCGGTGAAGAACCTTACCACGGCCGAGGGTGGCGCGCTCGCCCTCAACCTGCCCGAGCCATTCGGCCATGAGGAGCTGTACCGCTACTTCAACACCATGAGCCTGCACGGCCAGAGCAAGGACGCGCTGGCCAAGACGCAGCCCGGCGCATGGCGCTACGATGTGGCCTTCCCCGGCTGGAAATGCAACATGACCGATATCCAAGCTGCCATCGGGCTGGTGGAACTGGAGCGGTTCGACAACGACACCACGCCGCGCCGCAAGGCCATTTGCGAGCGCTACTCGGCAGCTTTCGCGGACGATGAGCGCTTCATCGTGCCGACGTTCAAGATGGACGATCGCGAGAGCTGCTACCACCTCTACATGCTGCGCATCGCCAACGCCACGGAAGAACAGCGCGATGCCATCATCACCGCCATCGCCAAACGCGATGTGAGCGTGAACGTCCACTTCATCCCGCTGCCGAAGCTCAGCTTCTACGAAGGGCAGGGCTTGCGCATGGTGGACTATCCGAACACGTACAAGCTGTATAGTACGGAGATCAGTCTGCCCGTTTACTTCGATCTCACCAATGCGCAGGTGGATACGGTGATCGTTGCGGTGAAGGCTGCCGTAAGTGAAGTGATGGGTTGAATCGCATGGTCAAGCGCGCGTTCGACATCGCCGGCTCCGCCACGGCCCTGCTCCTGCTTCTGCCTTTGCTCTTGCTCCTTGCTTTGGCCGTGGCGCTCACTTCACCGGGTGGTGCGTTCTTCCGGCAGGTGCGCGTGGGGCGCGATGGGAGGGAGTTCCTCCTGCTGAAATTCCGCACCATGCGGCCCGGAAGCGAGGCGAAAGGCCAGATCACCGTGGGCGGCCGCGATCCGCGCATCACCGGCATCGGCTACTTCCTGCGCAAGAGCAAATTGGATGAACTGCCGCAATTGATCAACGTGCTGGTGGGCGACATGAGCATCGTGGGGCCGCGCCCCGAAGTGCCGAAGTACGTGGCGCTCTACACGGCGGAACAGCGCGAAGTGTTGACGGTGCGGCCGGGTATCACCAGCGCGGCCAGCATCGCGTACATGGACGAGAACGAGATCCTTGGGAAGAGCGCCGATCCGCATCGGACGTACATCGAAGAGGTGATGCCCGCGAAGCTGGCGCTGGATGTGAAGTATGTGCAGGAGCGCAGTTTTTGGCTCGATCTGCGGATCATCCTACGCACCTGTACAGGGCTCTTTCGTTGATCGCACCATGGCCTGTATGCACCTTTGCGTCATGCGTGGGCTTCTGATGGCGATCCTCCCTGTAGTGCTGTCCCTGTCGGCATCCGCCCAATGGCATTTCTCCGGTGATTCAACGCCCACCTGGGAACAGGTCATCGAGCGCTACGCTGAATTCGACCGCACACGCCATGGCGCCACGTTGATCGAGATCGGCAGGGACGATGATGGCTCGCCCATCCACCTCTTCATCCTCTCCGATGGCAGCGGATCCACGCCCGACAGCATCCGCGCAGCGGGGAAGAACATCCTGTGGATCACCAACGGCATCCATCCCGGCGAACCCGATGGCATCGACGCCAGCCTGCTGCTTGTGCAAGCCCTGCTGGACAGCGACCAGTACATGGGCCTGCTCGCGAACAATGCCGTCTGCATCGTGCCGGTGTACAACGTGAGCGGCGCCCGGCAGCGCAACAGCACTACACGTGTCAACCAGCTCGGCCCTGCCGAATACGGCTTTCGTGGCAATGCGCGCAACCTCGACCTGAACAGGGACTTCATCAAGGCCGATGCGCAGAACACGCGAACGCTCATCGCCGCATTGAACGAGTGGGATCCCGATGTCTACTTCGAGACGCACGTGAGCAACGGCGCCGATCACCAGTACGTGATGGAGTTGCTCACCACGCATCCCGACAAGCTCGACACCAATTTGCGGCGCTTCATGCAGCAACGGTTGATGCCCCGCCAATACACATGGATGGAGCAGCGCGGCCACCTGATGTGCCCCTACTTCGAGACGCTGCACCGCATTCCCGAGCAGGGCCTCACCGGTTTCGTGGACGGCCCGCGCTACAGCACCGGCTACAACGCGCTACGCCAGCGGATCGGCATCCTCAGCGAAGCGCACATGCTGAAGCCCTTCGCCGATAGGGTGAACGCCACGTTCCAGTTGATGCTTGCCACGCTGGCCGCGATGAACGAGCATCCGCAGGAGTTGCAGGCCGCTCGCGCCAAGGCGAAGGCCAGTGCTTCGGAACAGGTGCGGTATTTCAGCAACTGGGACATCGATACCACCGCCGTGTCGCGCATTGCATGGAAGGGCTATGCTGCGGATACGGTCATCAGTGCGGTAAGCGGCCTTCCGCGCTGGCGCTACCACCGCGACAAGCCCACGGATGTGGAGGTGCCGTGGATGAACAGGGGAGCGGCCGCGATCCAGCTCGAACGGCCAGCCGCGTACCTGATCCCACAGGCATGGCCCGAAGTGATCGAACGGCTCAGGCTCGATCGTGTGCCCATGGACGTGTTGAAAGGTGATCGGAAATTCGTGGGTGAAGTGCAGCGCATCACCGGCTATCACGATGTGAAGAAGCCATACGAAGGCCGTTACCTGCATCGCGGCATCGCCACCACCACCGACGTGGACACCGTGACCGGCAGGGCAGGGGATGTGCTGGTACCCATGGGCCATGCCACCGATGCGCTCGTGATGGAAATGTTGGAACCCCGTTGTGCCGACAGCTTCTTCGCGTGGGGCTTCTTCGACGGCATCCTGCAACAGAAGGAATGGTTCAGCGACTACGTGTTCGAGGAGGTCGCCGCTGAACTATTGTCGAAGGATCTTGCACTGGATGCGGCGCTTCAGGCGGAATGTGAGCGCGATCCCGCCTTCGCCAAGGATGCGTGGGCGCAGCTCTAC
>JAHBUM010000015.1 GCA_019638075.1 Flavobacteriales bacterium
CCGTGTCGATCAGAGTTCATCCGTGGTTGGATCGAATTAGGACGGAGCTCTAGTGGACCACCATGTCCCTTGGCCTCACAGGCCAGGCCAGGGGCTGGTATTGAAGCAATGCCCACAGGGCCAATATGGTGGTGTGCTGGCTGTACGAATTGGGATCCCCGGCCTCCACGTTCCAGCTTCCGTCCGGGTTCTGCATGGCCACGATCTCCCGGATGTGCTCAGGAGGGGGGATGTAGGATGGGTCATGGTATTGGGCGAAGGCCAGCGCCTCGATCTCCAGATCGCCCCAGTGCGGTCTGTTCCGGGTGGCGATGTCCATGTTCAGTCTGGCCAGGCGCTGCTCCATCGCAGTATCCAGTTCGGCTTGGAAACAATGCTTGGCCATGGCCATAGCCCATAAGGAGTGCGTCACGGAATACGGATCGTTCAGGTCCAAGGCTTCGATCCGGTCCATCAGGATAGGCTTGTGGGGCAGCTTGTCGTACCACATGCCGCTTGCGGTGACGGCGTTGATCCATCCCTGCGGATCGACGAAATCCTCCTCGAATGGGATGGGTTCGGCCATGCGCAGGAACATATATAATGGCTGGTTCGCGCGATCGTTCCTGATCTGCGATAAGACGCTCTTTGTCGAGCACAGTTCGGGAAGGCCGAAGCGGTCCTTGAGATAGGCATGGTAAAGTGCGGCGTCCGTGGCCAGGGCCAGGTCAGGAGAGCCGAAGTACGCCAGCCCGCGCATGATGGCATCGCGTGCTTCGAAGACCACGGGGGACGGTGCTTGTGCGGCCATCCGGCATGGAGCCATGCCCAGGGCCGACGCGAGGAGGATGGCCATGCGCCAGCGGGCGGGCTTTCGCGAATGAGGTGCCATGGTATCAAATTATGGGCATGGAGGAGTGCAGGGGTGCAAGGGGTGTGCCCGCTCACTCCTGCTCCCCGGCGGCGGGAAGCGGCAGCGCCATGGGTCTTGGCTTCTGCGGCCATGCCAAAGGCTGGTACTGAAGCAATGCCCACAGAGCCAATATGGTGGTGCGCTGGCCTTGGCTGGTGGGATCCTTGGCCACCCAGCTCCAGCTTCCGTTCGGGTTCTGCAGCCCCGTGATCTCATGGATGTACTCCGCAGGCGGCACATAGGATGGGTCATGGTACTGGGCCATGGCCAGGGCCTCGATCACCACATCGTTCCAAAGCGGCCTGTTCCGGGCCATGATGTCCAGGTTGAGCTTTACCAGGCGCCGCTCCACCGCCGTATCCAACTCGGCTTGGAAACAATGCTTGGCCATGGCCATGGCCCAAAGCGCGTGTGTCACTGCGTACGGCTCATCCCAGCCCTGTTCGGTTTCCTTGATCCGGTCCATGAGCAGGGATCGATCCTCCAACTGATCGTACCATAGGCCGACCAGTGCCACATCATTGGGTCCTTGGGGATCCAGGAAGTGCATCTCACAAGGCCGGGGCTCGGCCATGCGGAGGAACATGTACGACTGGTCCTGCCTCTCGGCTTTGATATGCTCCACGGTGTTCTGTGCCGACGCCGATCCGGGAAGGTCGAAGCGGTCCTTGAGGTAGGTATAGAGCAGTGCGGCGTCCGGGTCAAAGTTCCGGCTCGGGTGGCTGAAATACGCCAACCCGCGTGAGATCGCGTTGCGGGCCTTATGGATGACCAAGGTATCGGGATCCTGTGCCGCCATCCGGCCCGGCATGAGCCACAAGCCCAAGGAGAGGAGGGGGACCAGGTGCCATTTGACACGCTGTTGAGAGTTGGATGCCATGGTTCCGAAATGTATGCAATGATCGGTAGGTATGGAACGGGGGAGGGGAGTGGCGAGTAGGCGAGTGGTGAGTACCGCATGGTGGACGCTGCGGTACTCGCCACTCGCCTACTCGCCACTTTGCTCAGGGAGCATCCCCGGCCGGGATCTGCGTCGCCAGCAGGTCGTCGATCGTCTCGCGGCGGCGGATCACCTGGGCCCTGCCATCGGCGACGAGGATCTCCGGCGGGCGCATGCGGCTGTTGTAGTTGCTGGCCATGGAGTGCCCGTAGGCGCCTGCGTTGCGGATGGCGAGCAGGTGCCCCTCCTTGATCTCGGCGATCTTGCGGTCCCAGCCGAAGGTGTCCGTCTCGCAGATGTTGCCCACCACGGTATAGATGCGCGGCGTGCCGTGGGGCGCGCTCACGTTCTCGATGTGGTGGTACGCGCCGTACATCATGGGCCTGATCAGGTGGTTGAGGCCGCTGTCCACCCCGGCGAACACGGTGGCGGTGGTCTGCTTCAGCAGCGTCACACGCACCAGCAATGTGCCGGCCTCGCTCACGAGGAACTTGCCCGGCTCGAACCAGATCTCCACCGGCGTGGCGCGTTCGGCGTTGAACTGTTTCACCCGCTCGGTGATGCGCGCGCCGAGGTCCTCGATGTCGGTGGTGATGTCGCCTTCCTTGTAGGCCACCTTGAAGCCGCTGCCGAGGTCGAGGTGGCGCAGTTCGGGGAAGAGCGCGGCGGCCTCCAGCAGCAGCTCGGCGCCGCGCAGGAACACACCGGCATCGAGGATGTCGCTGCCGGTGTGCATGTGCAGCCCGTGGATGTGCATGCCATGCGAGGCCACGATGCGCTCCACGTGTCGCAGCTGGTGGATGCTGATACCGAACTTGGAGTCGATGTGACCGGTGCTGATGCGCTCGTTGCCACCCGCCATGATGTGCGGGTTGATGCGCAGGAAGATCGGCGTGCGGCCGCCGTAGTGGTGGCCGAAGCGCTCGAGCATGGGGATGGAGTCGATGTTGATGTGGACCCCCAGTTCCACGGCGCGCCGGATCTCCTCGAACGGCACCATGTTGGGCGTGAAGAGGATCTCGTCGGGAGCGAAACCCGCATGCAGGCCCAGTTCCACCTCCTCGATGGAGACCGTGTCCAGACCGGTGCCGAGCCGCTTCACCAGCTTCATGATGGCGAGGTTGGGCAGGGCCTTGCAGGCGTACATGAAGCGGGTGGGCGTGCCCGCGAAGGCGCGTTGCAGGCGTTGCACCTGTCGCGCGATGATGGCCTGGTCGTAGACGTAGACGGGTGTTCCGGCGAGAGCGGCCAGTTCGTCCACGGCAACACCGGCAATGTGAGAGGATGCGGTGTGTTGTTGCATGGGGCTTGTCCGCCTGTGGCGGGGCGCGAAAGTAGGCTTGGGGGGTGAGTGAGCGAGTGGGCGAGTGGCGAGTGCCGCATGGTGGACGCTGCGGCACTCGCCACTCGCCTACTCGCTCACTCACCACTCGCTACTCTCCCCTTCGCCCTGTCCGCATAGAAGCTCGTGGAGCGCGCGATGCGCTCGAGTTCGGAGCGCGCGGTCTCCGGCTTGCCCGATCGTTCCAGCGCGAGGGCGTGGTACCATTCGGCCTCTTCGTCGAACACGTTGAACACATGCGTTGCGGCGCGGCCGAGGAAGCGTTCCGCATGCCGGTCCATGCCGAGGTTGTAGCAGCAGAGGCCCGCGTAGAAGAGCGCGTTCACATCATCGGGGTACTGGCTCAGCACGTAGCGCAGCTCTTCGAGGCAGCCCTTGTGGTCGTTGTGGACGAACTTGTCGAGGGCTTCGTCCATGAAGGCGAGGTAGGCGATGCGGCGTTCCTCGCCGTGGGCGGCACGCTGTTCCGCAGCCGTGGCGAAACGGGCATCCACGCTGGTGGTGAGCAGGCCGATGTCGGGGCTGCGGCCGTACATCTCCTTCGGGTGCAGCAGTTTCAGGCCGTGCAGGTAGATGAGTTGCAGTGATGGCTTGCGCGCGGGTGCGACGGTGGGCGCGTGGTGTGCGGCATCGCCGGGCAGTGCCGTGGGCTTCGGTGGCACGGGATCCAGCGTGGTGCGTTCCACGGGGGCTTCGCGTGGCAACGTGTTCGCCTGCGCGATGCTGTGGCGCTCCGTATCCGCGTGGCCGATGTGCAGGCTTTCGGGGATCTCCGTGGCGGTGAGGATCTCGGCGGCGGCGAGCTCCGGCGCATCGTGCGGGGGTGCGGCTGGCGGCTCGGGCACCGTGATCATCGTGACCTGTTCCATGGCCGGTAGCACTTGCGGGGAAGGCTCGTTCCCCACGAACAGGTACACCGCGCCGGATACGATGGCGATGGCGGTGATCGACGCCGTCCAGCCGAGCCATGCGTTGCCGCCCGCCTGTGGCGCATGGGCGCGCAGCCGGTGAAGCCCCTGCAATGCGCCCGGCTGTTGCAGGCCCTCCATGGCATCGCGCAACAAGGGGTCGGCTTCGAGATGAAGCTCCACCTCGTGGGCTGCGGCGGGATCGAGGCGGCCTTCGGCGTAAGCCATCAGATCCTCGCGCGACAGGGTGCCGCGTGGCGTGAAGCGGTCAAAGGTTCCGTTCGTCATGGCGCTGTTGGCGTTGGAGGATGATGCGCAGGTTGCGCCGCCCGTTCTGGAGGTGGCTGCGTACGGTGTCGGTGGCGAGGCCGGTGCTCGCGCTCACCTGCTGGTAGCTCTGCCCTTCCAAATGGAACAGGCGGATGCACCGTTGCTGGTCGGTGTTCAATGTGGTGATGGCTTGTTCCAGTTGCCGCAGGGTGGCCTCATGCAGCGCGCGGTCGTCAGCCGTGTCGTCGTGGGCGAGGTCTTCGGGCAGCTCGCGTTCGGGGCTTCGCTTCCGCAGCACCTGCAGGCACCGGTTGCGCATCACCGTATGCACCCACGGCCTGAACCGGGCTATCTCGTGCTTCGCCACCAGTTCCTTCAGCCCGGCGAAAAGCTCCACCACTTCGTCCTTGCTGCGCTCGGGATCCTTCAGGTATTTCATACCCACGCCGTAGAGCAGTTCGGCATAGCGGTCCCACAGGTCGGCCAACGCGGACCGGTGCCCCTCCCGCAGGAGACGCACCAGATCCTCATCGGTGTGAGCGGCTATGGCCTTCCGGCGCAGGAACATGATCAGCGCAAGGTATCGTCCGTCTCCTGCATGATCGCTTTGCGGCGCTCGGCCTCGAACATCTCGCCGTAGGCCTTCGTTTCGATCACGATCACGCCGCCGGTCACATCGCCGTAGCGGGCGGGCAGGCCGCCGGTATAGACACTGATACTGCTGATGGCGCTGGGCGGCACACGCGGCACACCACCGCTCACCTTCACGCCGTCGATGAAGCTCACGGTGTTCTCCGTGCGCGATCCGCGGAAGTACAACCCATCGCCGTTGGGCGCGGCGGTCACCCCGGCGAAGTTCTTGCTCAGGAACTGGATGGGATCCTTGCGCGTGGGATCGTCCTCGAACTCGGAGGCCAGCAGGCTCATGCGGCTGGGGTCGTCGCGGTCGATCAGCTTGCGCTTGTAGGCGATGATCTCGACTTCACCGAAGGCGTCGATGTAGGCCATTTGCTGATCTCCGACATAGGTGGCCCTGTCCGGTACCACTTCGACCCCGGAAAGCTCCTTCGTTTTGAATCCGGTAAAGGAGATCTTCAGGCCGTTCTTCCCGGTGGGAAGAGGCTTCAGTAGGAATTTTCCGTCCGCATCCGTTGTCGTCCCTACCATCTCCCCGGCTACTGTCGTATAGACGTTGGCCATGAAGAGGGGCTTCCCATCGGGGTCCAGCACCCGTCCGCGGATCTCGCCCAAATTCTGCCCGAAGGCACCCGCTCCGAGCATGGCGGAAAGAAGGATCATCGTGTAGCGCATCGCAGGTCTGTTTTGCAGTAGGATGCGGAAGGAAGGGGGAATGCACACGGGGGGAAGAAGTTGCGAGTAGGCGAGTTGAGTGGGCGAGTGGCGAGTCTGCCGTCTCCTCGGCTTCGCTCGGAGAGACAGTCGGCAGACTCGCCACTCGCCCACTCGCTACTCGCCACTCCTCACAGACCAAGAGAAAAGCGCCGACCTCACAGCACCCGCCGACCATTGATCGGAGCGCCGCCGCCGCCACTACAACTCCTCCGCCACCACTTCCCGTACGCCGGGCACTTCGTGTTTCAGCAGGTTCTCGATGCCGTGCTTCAGCGTGACCATGCTGCTGGGGCAGCCGCTGCACGAGCCGCGCAACGATACGGTGACGATGCCTTCCTCGAAGCTCTTGAAGGCGATGTGGCCGCCGTCGCCCTCCACCGCCGGGCGGATGTACTCTTCCAGCACGCGGATGATCTTCTCGTCATCAGGCCCCTTCGCTTCGGCATGTGTGCTGGCCCGTTCGTTGGCGTCGGCGAGGGCTTGCGCAGGCGCATCGTCGTACACCACGCGGCCGTCGGTGCGCAGGTAGTCCGTGATGTAGTCGCGCAGTTCCAAGGTCACCAGATCCCAATCCACGCTGTTGTTGCGCGTAACGGTGATGAAGTTGCTGCTGATGAACACGCCGGTGACGAACGGGAGGTTGAAGATCTTCTCAGCCAGCGGAGAAACGCCCACCGGCTCTTCCGGCGTTCGGAATTCCAGCAATCGGCCATCCTGCACCAGCAGCCGGTCGCACACGTAACGCATGGTGAGCGGGTTGGGCGTGGATTCAGCGTAGAGGCTGACAGGCGGGCGTTTCGTGGCTTCGGACATGCGGCGAAGGTACGGATGCGGGTATGCCTGTCGTAGAGTGTAAAGAGTGAGAGGGTGAAAGAGTGCGGGGATAGCAGGCAGTCGGCAGTTGGCAGCAGGCAGCGGCATTGCGGGGCATGGCCCACTGCCCACTGCCCACTGCCGACTGCCTGCTTGGATCTCCCCTCCCTTGTGGAAAATTAAGACACCACAGCCCTGCCAGCCCCACGCGCGGATCCATCCGCCTCTACCTTTGCATTCTCATGCGCGCCTTCCTCGATCGCCATACATGGATCACCTACCTCGTGGTGGGAGTGTTCCTGCTGGCTACGAGCGGCACGGCCCTCAGCCGCATGACCTGCTTGGAGGGCGGGCATTCCATCCTGAGCCTCGGCCTTGCCTCCGACTGCTGTCCCGAAGGCGACGAGCCGGGCGATGTGCCGGTGTACAAGCCGTACTGCTGCGAACTTGCCACCGTGCAGGGCGCGCGCGACAACTACCTCCCACACGAGGTGCTGCAACTGGCGGTGGCCGAAGTGGTGATGCACCACTGCCTGCCGTTGGTGCTGGTGCCCATGCCCGTGCCGCAGTACGACTGGCTCGGCACCCGTCCGCCGCCGCTCTCCGCGCCCGACCGGCTCGTGGCGCTCAGCGTACAGCGCGTATAGTCCGTTCCTGTTCCCGCCCACGTGGCGAAGGGATCGCCCATGCGATCCGGTGTCCTCCACACGAACAGGAATCCGGACAACATGCAACTCGAACGAAGAACATCCCGCAAGCGCAGGGTCCTCTGCGAGAGACCCGGCGCAGGTTTTCAACTCGAACGAAGAACATTCTTATTCGCACTGGCGGCTTCGGCGTGGACCGTCGCCGGTGCGCAGACCATCACGGGCCGCGTCACCTCCGTGATCGATGCGGAAGTATTGCCCGGCGCCAATGTGTTCTGGCTCGGCACAAGCATCGGCGCGGCCACGGATGTGAACGGTGCGTTCACCATAGCCTCGCCCGGACAGTGGCCCGCCACGCTCATCACCTCCTTCGTAGGCTACAAGCCGGATACGCTGGTGCTTCGCGGCGCGCCTTCCACCACCCTCCAGATCAAGCTGCGATGGGCGGTGGAAATGGGGCCGGTGGAGATCGTGGACCGCGTGAGCGGTACACGCCTCGACTCGCGCAGCATCACCTCCACGGAGATCATCGGGCAGAAGGAGCTGAAGCGTGCCGCCTGTTGTGACCTCAGCGAGAGCTTCGAGACGAATGCCACGGTGGATGTGAACTACAGCGATGCCATCAGCGGCACGAAGACCATCCGCATGCTGGGGCTCGATGGCAGGTACGCGCAGATCAGCATGGAGAACCTGCCCTTCATCCGCGGGCTCTCCACCTCGTACGGCCTCACGCTGGTGCCCGGCACATGGATCAAGGACATCAACCTGAGCAAGGGCATCGGTACCGCCGTGAACGGCCCCAATGCCATGACCGGCCAGATCGATCTGTGCCTGCTGGACCCGCTGAGCGAGCCGCCCGTGTTCGTGAACCTCTACGGCAATTCGCAGGGGCGGATGGAAGCCAACGTGCATCTGGCGCAGAAGACCGGCGCGAACAGCGGCAACCTGCTGCTGCTGCACGGCAACCTGTTCCAGCAGGACATGGACCAGAACAACGACGGCTTCATGGATGCGCCCCGCACGCGCCGCTTCAATGTGATGGACCGCTGGATGCGCCGCACCGAACGCGGCATGTCGCAGCTCGCCGTGCGCTACGTGGTGGATGAACGCATCGGTGGGCAGACGGCGATGAGCATGGGCGATCCCGAGCATGCGCACCACGCCGCCGATCCGTACACGGTGGACATCCGCAACGAGATGGTGGATGTCTTCGGCAAGCAGGGCTTCATCTTCAAGAAGGATCCCTCGAAGAGCGTGGGCATCATGTTCGCGGCGCGCAGGCACGATGCCGCTTCACGCTTCGGGCGCCGCGACTACACCGGCCTGCAGGAGAGCTTCTACGCCAGCGCCGTGTACCAGATGCTGGTGGGCAAAGGCAGCGATCAGCTGAAGGCGGGCCTCAGCTTCCAGTACGATGGGTTCGACGAGGCCTTCATGGACAGCAGCTTCGCGCGCATCGAGCGCATGCCCGGTGTGTTCGCCGAGTACACGCTGCAACGCAACGGCCTCACCGTGGTGGGCGGTCTGCGCGCCGATGCCAATTCGTACTACGGCAACACCGTGAGCCCGCGCATCCACGTGAAGTACGACTTCGGTCCGCTTACGCACATGCGTCTTTCCGCAGGCCACGGCTTCCGCAGCGCGAACCCGCTGGTGGAGAACGCCACGGTGCTCGCCAGCTCGCGGCGGGTGGTCACCGAAGGGCGGTTGGGCATGGAGCGCTCGTGGAACTTCGGCGCTTCGTTCCTGCACAAGTTCAAATGGCTGGATCGCAAGTGGGCCTTCGGCGTGGACCTGTACCGCACGGAGTTCCTGTCGCAGATCGTCACCGACCTCGATCGCGACCCGCGCACGGTGGCTTTCTACATGCTCGATGGCCGCTCCTTCGCCAACAGCTTGCTCACCGATGTTCAGGTGGAGATCACGCGCAGCATCGACCTGAAGCTCTCGCACCGCTGGTACGATGTACGCACCACCTACGATGGCGTGCTGCGCGAGCGCCCCTTCACGCCGCAGCACCGGGGCATGGTGTCCGTGGCGTACGAGGACCCCAAGGACCACTGGCGTTTCGATGTCACGTTGAACATCTTCGGCGAGGGGCGCATCCCCGGCACGGAGGCCAGTCCCGAAGCCTTCCGCATGCCCGCGCGCTCACCGGCGTACAGCACGGTGCATGCGCAGCTCACGCGCATCATCGGTACGTGGGAGGTGTACCTCGGCGGCGAGAACATCACCAGCACGCTCCAACACCAGCAGATCATCGCACCGCATGATCCGTTCGGCCCGTATTTTGACGCCTCGATGATCTGGGGGCCGACCAACAAGGCCATGATCTACGCGGGTGTCCGCTTCCAGATAGACCGAAAGAAGAACAACGAAAAGACCGAACCATGAAGACCCTCCTCCTTTTCTGCCTTGCGCTTTTCACCTCGGGCCTGATGGCGCAGGGAACGAACACACCCCACAACGGCGGCAACAAGAAGCTGGCCCACATCGACATCCGCACCAGCACCGTGTGCGACATGTGCGAGCAGACCATCGAAGAGAACCTGATCTACGAGAAGGGTGTGAAGAAGGTGGCGGTGGACCTTGCGAAGAGCGAGATCCACGTGGAGTACGACCCCAAGAAGAACACGCCCGAAGGGCTGCGCAAGGCCGTGAGCAAGCTCGGCTACATGGCCGACGACATCCCCGGCGATGAGGCTGCGTTCAAGAAACTGCCCGCATGCTGCCAGAAGGAGGGGTGCGGGAAACCGGTGGAGTAGATGTCAGTTGTCGGTTGTCAGATATCAGTTGTCAGGAATGCCTGCTTCCGTAGCTGCTGTACGCCCTCCAGCCCCATCAAGGAGCCAGGTCCCCCTCTCCCTGGGAGAGGGGTTAGGTCTACCCCCAAGGAGTTCCACCAAGCAGTCTGACAACCGACAACTTCCACGCGGACCATCCGCGCCCTAACTTTGGAGGACGAACACCCATGCGTATGAAAGGCGTCACCTTCCTGAAGGACGAGACCAACAAAAGGCATCTTGTGCAGATCGACATGAAGTTGCTGCAAGGTGATGCCGAACAGGTGGAGGATCTCATCGACCTGCTGGTGGCCGAAAGCCGCAAGGACGATGAGAAGCTGGAATGGGCCGATGTCCGCAAGCGGCTCTTGAAACCCGTCAAGCGTTGAGCTATCGTGTCAAGGTTTCGGCGAAGGCCGAGAAGGACATGATGCGTCTGCCGATGCAGGAGCGCCGGAAAGTGGTCAACAAGATTGACCGGCTTGCTGCCGATCCGCGCCCTCCGGGGTGCCTCAAATTGAAAGGCAGGACGGAGGAGCTTTGGCGCATCCGATCCGGTGACTACCGCATCCTTTATGCGATCGACGATGTGATCAGGATAGTGGATGTGCGCCAAGTGGGGAACAGACGCGAAGTATACCGATGAACATCCTTCTTCCCTCATGGCTTTGATACGAACGGTCCGCGGCTTCACCCCGCAATTCGGAGAAGCCATCTTCCTCGCCGAGACCGCCGTGGTGATCGGTGATGTGGTGATGGGCGCGCAATGCAGCGTGTGGTACAATGCCGTGGTGCGCGGCGATGTGAACAGCATCCGCATCGGCGACCGCGTGAACATACAGGATGGCGCGGTGCTGCACAGCACGTATCAGAAGTGTGGTCTCACCATCGGCAACGATGTGAGCATCGGCCACAACGCCATCGTACACGGCTGCACGGTGCATGACAAGGTGCTCATCGGCATGGGCGCCATCGTGATGGATCAGGCGGTGATCGGGGCGGGCAGTGTGATCGCGGCGGGTGCCGTGGTGACGCAGAACACCGTGGTGGAGCCGGGCAGCCTCATGGCCGGTGTGCCTGCGAAGCGCATCGGCGCGGTGAGCAAGGACCTCAGCGAGGGCGAGATCGAGCGCATCGCGCGGAACTACATCCTGTACGCGGGGTGGTTCAGGGAAGGGTGAGGCTTCCATCCTCCCACGTGGCCTGCCTCACCGGCGCGTGGTGGATCCCGAGGCGCTGCATCATGGCGGAGAAGGTCTGCGGATCGCCGCTCGTGAAGCACTGAAGATCACCTTGGGCATCGGCGGGTGCTTCGATCCCATCGCGGCGCATCACGTGCTCAAGCTGCCGTGCGATCGCCGGGGCGGGGTCGATCACGCGCACATCCGGCCCTACGATGCGCTCGATCAGCGGGCGCACGATGGGGTAGTGCGTGCAGCCGAGCACCAGCGCGTCGATGCCCCGTGCCACCAGCGGTTCCAGCCAGCCGCGCAGCATGACCTCCGTGGCCGGTGTGTCGAACTCGCCTGCCTCGATCTGTTTCACAAGGCCGGGGCAGGGCTGGTGCAGCACCTCCACGCCATGCGCGAAGCGTTCCACGATGGTGGCGTAGAGCTCGCTTTGGAAAGTGGCCACCGTGGCGATCACGCCCACCACGCCGGTGCGCGTATGCTCCACGGCGGGTTTCACGGCGGGTTCCATGCCCACGAAGGGCACATCGGGATGGGTTTCGCGAAGTGCGCGCAGTGCAGCGGCGCTCGCGGTGTTGCAGGCGATCACGATCACCTTGGCACCCTTGGCAAGCAGTGCATCGGTGATGGCGAAGCTGAAGCCACGCACCTCCTCCAGCGATCGCGGGCCGTAGGGCACATGCGCCCCGTCGCCGAAATAGAGCAGGCGCTCACGGGGGAGCGCCTGCATGATCGTGGATGTCACCGTGAGGCCACCGATGCCGGAATCGAAGATGCCGACCACGCCTTCGCGCGTTCCGCGTAGCGAGGCTGGCCGTTCGCTGCTCACTTCGCCGTTCTCCTGTTACTTGATCCCCAGTTTCGCCTTCACGGGAGCCATCAGGTCCGTGCCGTTCTGGAACAGCATCAGCCCGGCGCTGCTGTCGAGCACGTAGGTGAACGCCTGTTCGCCCGCCACCGCGCGGATCGCCTCGTCAGCCTTGGCGATCACAGGCTGCATCAGCTCCTGTTCCATCTTCGCCAGATCCTCTTCCGCCTTTTCCTGCGCGTCCATGATCCGCTGCTCCAGGTCCTGTAGTTCGCGCAGGGCCATGTCCCGTTCCGTGCGCGACATGCTGGCGGGCGGGTTCTCCATCACGGCGCGCTTCGTCCTGTATTCATCGGCCATCGCTTTCAGCCGCGTCTCCAGGGTGTTCGCGAAGGTCTCCAACTTGGTGCGCGCCGCAGCGTGCTCGGGCATCTGCTTCACCAATTGGGCCCGGTCGATGTGGCCGAGCTTGGTCTCCTGCGCCTGCGCTTGTGCGCCGGTGAGGAGCAGCCCAAGCGCCATGGCGCGGAACAGGGAGGGCATGAAGGTGCGCACGGGTTACTGGATGCCGAGTTTCGTCTTCACCAGCGGCATCAGGTCCTCGCCGTTGGCATGGAAGAGCACCGTGCCCGTGCTCACATCGAACACGTAGGTGAAGCCGTTGGCGGCCGCCACGTCCGCGATGGCCGCGTTCGTGCGGTCCACCATGGGCTTCAGCAGTTCCTCCTCCTGCTTCGCCAGGTCTTCCTGCGCTTTCTCCTGCGCGGCTTGTATGCGCTGCTCCAGATCGCCGATCTCGCGCACGGCGACCTCCTTCTCGGTCTGGGTCATGTTCTCGGCGCGCGCCTGTGCATCGGCCACCTTGGCCTGGTATTCATTGCCCATGGCCTTCAGGCGCTCGTCCAGTGTTTTCGCGAAGGCCTGCATCTTGGTCTCGGCATCCTTGCGCTCGGGCAGCATCAGCATCAGCTTCTGCCGGTCGATGTGGCCCAGCTTGGGAGCCGTTTGTGCAAGGGCCGCAGGTGCGCCCGCAAGGGCGATCGCGCAGGCGAGAACGAGGTGTTTCATCTTCATTTGGTTTTCATCGGTTGGCTGCCTCCACGGTCCATGCCTTGTTGTGGCGTGGCTTTGCCGTCGTCTTTCCTGGAGGGGTTGGGGATCTCCTCGGCCGGTGGTTCGCCGAATTCATCATCTTCGCGGGTGTCCCCGCTGTTCTTGTCCTTCCCGGGCCTGATGCCCAGCTTGCGCAATACGCTGTCGCTCTTGTCGTACTTCTCGCTGGCGAAAAGCAGGTTGCTCGATTGGCCTCCCACGTCGAACACGGCCACGTAGCTCTGCCCTGCGACCTCCTTCACCGCATTGTACACGCGGTCCTGGATGGGCTGGATCAGCTCGGTGCGTTTCTTGAACAGGTCGCCTTCCGGCCCGAAGCGCTTCTTCTGCATGTCGCGCGCCTCGCGTTCGCGACGGTCCACTTCGTCCAGGCGCGAGCGTTTCATCTCTTCGGTGAGGAGGATCGCTTCGGCGTTGTAGGCGTCGCGCATACGCTTGATCTGTTGGTAGCGCTCGTCGATCTCCTCCTGCCATTGCTTGGAGAAGCGGTCCAGTTCCTTCTGGGCCGACTTGTATTCCGGCATCTGGTCCAGGATGTAGCGCGTGTTCACGAACGCGATGCGCTGTGCGCTGGCCACCTGCGCGGCCGTCAGCGCGGCCAGCAGGGCGAGGGTCAGGAGGGTCGTGCGTTTCATGCGGAAGCCGTCGAAAGTAGGCGATCCGGAACGGTGCGGGTCACAGTTCGCCAAGATCTATGCCGATCGTGAAATGGAACTGGCTGCGGGCCATGTTGGGGGCGGTGGGCACGTCGTCCAGGCGCCAGCCGTAATCAAGGCCCATGGGGCCGAACATCGGCAGGAAGAGCCGCAGGCCCACACCGGCCGAGCGGTAAAGCTTGAAGGGGTCGAAGGTGTCGAACGAGCCCCACGTGTTGCCCGCCTGCGCGAAGGCCAGGGTGTAGATGGTGGCCGAGGGGTTCAGCGATACGGGGAAGCGCAGCTCGGCGGTGTACTTGGCCACCGCGAAGTTCCCCGTGTTGGGCGAGAGGGAGAAGTCGTCGTAGCCGCGCAGGCCCACCACTTCGCGGCCATCGAGCTGGAATCCGGTGAGCGCCGCGCCACCCAGGTAGAAACGCTCGAAGGGCGAATTGCCCACGGCGTCGTTGTAGCGGCCCAGGAAGCCGAAACCCGCGCGCGTCATCAGCACCAGGTTGTGGCCGCTCTTGCTGTTGGTGAGCTTGTTGAACCACTGGGTGGTGAACTTCCACTTGTGGAACTCGGCCCACAGGTAGCGCTGCTCGGGCGGCATCGTGCTGTAATCGCGTCCGCCGCCGAACCAAAGGGAGAAGGGTGGCGTGGCCTTCACGCTGAAGGAGATGTCCGACCCGGTCCGCGCGAAGAAAGGCTGGTCCACTGAATTGCGCGAGATCTGCAGTTGGTAGGCCAGCACGTTGCTGGTGCCGTTGGTGAAGTCGAATACCACCCCGCCGCTGCTGAAGTTATCCAGCCGGTAGTTCTGGTAGCTGATGTTCTGGCGCAGGATGAAGTAGTCGTCCGGCCAGTTCAGGCGCCTGCCCAGGCCCAGGGTGAGGCCGATGATGTCCAGCCGTTGCAGGTTCGGGTTGCGGATGCGGCCATCGGAGGTGTTCAGCCAGGTGCGCTCACCATTGGATTGCGCCGAGTAATAGGCCGAGAAACTGAGCGAGTTCGGCTTGCGGCCACCGAGCCACGGTTCCACGAAGCTCATGCTGTAGCTCTGGAAGTAGCGGCCGTTGGTCTGCGCGCGCAGGTTCAAGGTCTGGCCGTCGCCGGCGGGCAGCGGGGTCCAGGCACCCTTCTTGAAGGTATTGCGCAGACTGAAGTTGGTGAACGAGACGCCCAGGGACATCACTACGCGGCCCGCGCCCCAGCCGCCGCTCAGTTCCAGGCGGTCGCTCGGCTTCTCCTCCACGGTGTACTCCAGATCCACCGTGCCGGTGCGCGGGTCCTGGATCGGGTTCACGCCCAGCGATTCGGGGTTGAAATAGCCCAAGGTGCTCAGTTCGCGCTGTGTGCGGATCACATCGCTGCGGTTGAAGAGCTGCCCCGGCTTGGTGCGGATCTCGCGCCGGATCACGTGCTCGTTGGTCTTCGTGTTGCCCTTGATGAGGATGCTGCGGATGCGGAACTGGCGGCCCTCGCGGATGCGCAGGTCCAGGTCGATGCTGTCGCCTTCCACCAGCAGTTCCACGGGATCGGGGTAGAAGCCGAGGTAGCCGTCGTCCATGTACAGCGAGGAGACGTCCTGCCCGTTCGGGTTCATGTACAGGCGGCTGTCCAGCCGTTTCTTGTTGTACACGTCGCCCTTTCGGATGTTCAGGATGTTGCGCAGCGTGTCCGCGCTGTGCTTGGTGTTGCCCGTGATGGTCACGTTGCGCCAGTGGAAGATGGCTCCTTCATCCACTGCGATGTCGATGCGCACGCGCTTGTTGCTCACGAAGTACATGGTGTCCTTCACGATGGCCGCGTTGCGGAAGCCCCGTTCGTTGTACACGTCCAGCACCGCGCCCTTGTCGTTCTTGTAATCGCTGGAGATGAATTTGCTTCCGCCGAAGATGTTGTACCAGCGTTTGCGCTTGGTCTTCTTCATGGCGCGGCGCAGGCGTTTCGCGGGCACGTTGTCGTTGCCGGTGAAGGTCACATCCTTGATCTTCACCTTGGGTCCTTTGTCCACCTTCAGGATCAGCAGGGAGCTGTTCTCCATCATCGTGTCCGGCCGTTCGATGATGGTGGCGTTCGCCTTCTGGTAACCCTTGTCCACGAAGTATTTGCGGATCATGGTGCGCGTGTTCGCCAGCACGGCGTCGTTCACCTGTTGTCCGCGCACCAGCTGGATCTCGTCGCGCAGCTTGTCGCCTTCGTTCTTGGTCACGCCTTCGAACTTGAAGCGCGAAAGGCGCGGCTTCTCCGTTACGATGATGTGCAGGAAGATGGTGCGCCCCCGGATCTCGGCGGCTTCGATGCTGATGTCGCTGAAGAGCTTCTGCTCCCACAGGTTCTCGATGGCCCTGCTGATGCGCTCGCCGGGCACGGTCACCTTGTCGCCCACCTGCAGGCCGGTGAAGAGCTTCACGGCGTTGGGGTCGGTGGTCTTCGTTCCGCTCACGGTGATGCCGCCGATCTCGTACTCCACCGGTACGGCATGGTCCATCACGGGCTGGCCGCCGGTCTGTGCCATGGCGCATGGCGTGGCGATGAGCAGTGCGAGGAGGAGGAGCGTGCGCATCTTCAGGCCGGGGTCACTTGTTCGCTGATGAGTCCGAAACGGCGTTCGCGGCCCTGATAGTCCAGCACGGCCTGGAACAGGTGATCTTTGCGGAAGTCGGGCCAGAGCACGGGCGTGAACCACAGTTCGGCGTATGCGATCTGCCACAGCAGGAAGTTGCTGATGCGCTGTTCGCCGCTGGTGCGGATGAGCAGTTCGGGGTCGGGCATGCCTGCGGTCGCCAGGTGGGCTGCGAAGGTCTCGTCGGTGATGGCTGCGGGGTCCAGGCGGCCTTCCTTCACATCGGTGGCGATGCGCTGCGCCGCGCGCACCAGCTCCCAGCGCGAACTGTAGCTCAGGGCCAGGGTGATGGTGATGCGGTCGTTCTTCGCCGTGGCGGCGATGGCATCCAGCAGGGTGGCGCGGCAGCTTTCGGGCAGCGAGGCCGTGTCGCCGATGGTGTGCAGGCGCACGCCGTTGGCGTTCAGTTCCTCCAGTTCGCCGATCACCGTCTTCACCAGCAGGTCCATCAGCGCGTCCACCTCGGCTTTCGGGCGGTTCCAGTTCTCGGTGCTGAAGGCGTAGAGGGTGAGGTGCTCCACGCCGATCTCGCGGCAGGCCACCAGGGCTTCGCGCACCGAGCGCACGCCGTTGGCATGGCCCACCACGCGGTGCTCGCCCTGGCGCTCGGCCCAGCGCCCATTGCCATCCATGATGATGGCGATGTGCCGGGGCACGCGGTCGGGGTCGATCCGCGCCTTCAGCACTTCGGTGATGTCACTGGCCTTTTCCAAAACGGGGTGCGAAGTTCGCCAAAAGGCTTGGATCAGCGGCGCTTGCGCATCCAGTTGTACTGCTCCTCGCAATCGGAGAAGCGGGTGATGACGTAGGTGATGGACAGCCCCGTGTACTGGTACCAGTCGCGGGTGTCGGCATCGCCGCGTGCGCGGCCGGTGTTGGTATACACAGGTTGTGTGCCCAGCGCGCCGGGATCGGCGAGGGTGGCGGCCAAGGGGCCGTTCTCCACCGCCAGCACGTCGCGGTCCACGTAGGTGCCGCTCACGTCGTCGATGTAGTCGGTGTAGGTGCGGCGCAGGCCCCATTCCAATTGGAAGTCCAGGCGGCCCACGTTCCACTTGAAGCCTGCGCCGAAGGGGATGCAGATGTTGTCCACGGCATACACGTCGGAGCCGGGCCTTGCGCTGGTGCCCTGCCCTTCGGTGCCGAGCGGCTGCAGGTCGTACCACGTGTCGTTCAGCAGTGCCTGCGGGGAAGCCCGGAAGTAGGCCAGCCCCGCGAAGATGAAGGGCGTCCATAGTTTGCTGTCCTTGTCCTTGCTGCGGTACTTGCGGAAGTTGATCTCCAACAGGCCCGAGAATTCAAGCAGCCGGGCCCGGAAGTGCAGGTTGCGCATCAGTTGCAGGCTGTCCGTGGAACGGTCGTCGTAGGCCATGAGCAGGCCCGTGAGACCTTGGAGCCGCAGGGCATAGCGGTCGCTGAAGTTGTAGCGGTACAGTATGCCGAAAGCGGGCTTGGTGTCCTTCGGGTAATGGCGGTAGGGGTTCAGGTCGCCGATGTAGTAGGTGGCCCCGCCGGTGATGCCCAGTTCGCTCACTTGGGCGCGCAGGCCGGAAAGGCCGAGCAGGGTGGCGAGCAGAAGGGCGATGCGTGACATCCGTGTGGGGAACGCGGCCGGACGTGGTTTGGTACGTGGCCCGCAGTGCGCGGCGAAGGTAATCCAGAGGGGAGAGTAGCGAGTGGGTGAGTAGCGAGTGGGCGAGTCTGCCGGCTGTCTCTCCGAGCGAAGCCGAGGAGGAGGCAGACTCGCCCACTCGCTTACTCTATCCCCGTGGTGGCCCCGATCTCACATCCAACCCCCAGCTCAATTTCGTGCGCAGGGTGTCCAGGAAGTCGGTGCTTTCCAGTTGCACCATCTTCACGGTGAAGCCTGCGCGCTGGATGGTGATGCGGCTCTCCCCGCCTATGTTGGTGTTGCGGGAGTCCAAGTTCATCAGGCAGCGGTCCGAGCGGGCTTCGAGCTGCAGGGTGATGATGTAATGGTCCGGGATCACGAAGGGGCGCACGTTGAGGTTGTGCGGGCAGATGGGGTTGATCACCAGCACATCACTGGTGGGGTATAGGATGGGGCCGCCGCAGCTGAGCGAATAGGCCGTGGAGCCGGTGGGCGTGGCTACGATGAGGCCATCGGCCCAATAGGTGTTGAGGTAGTCCGTGCCGAGGTGTACGTGTACAGCGATCATGCTGCTGCTCTCCCGCTTGTGGATGCTCACCTCGTTCAGGGCGAAGTTGAGTCTGCCCAGTGCTTCGGTGTGGTCCGTCACTTCCAACAGCGAGCGGTCCTGCAACAGATAGCGCCCCTGCTTGATCGCGGACAGCGCATGCTCCACCGTGTCTATGCGCACGTTGCTGAGGAAGCCCAGTCGTCCAAGGTTGATGCCGAGCACGGGCACTTCCGACCGGCCCACCCACACCACGGTGTCCAGCAGGGTGCCATCGCCCCCCAGCCCGATGCACAGGTCGAGGCCCGCATCGCTCAGGTCATCGGTGGCAAGTACCGGCCATGGTACATCGGTCCCCATTTCGCCCAGCCAGGTGGCGAGCCCCGGTGAAAGGACCGGTTCCATGCCGTGCGCCACCATCCGTTCGATCGTGCGCATCACCACGGTGGCGCTCTCCGCGTCCATCGCACGTCCGTGTACTCCGATGCGCATCGTTCAGAAAGGTTGTGTGAAATGTAGGAAGAATCCGTGTTCGCCCAGGGCGTTCACCGAATACTCCCCGCGCACCACCTGGTCGTAGCTCGTCACCAGGTCCAGCCCGATGCCGTTGCCGTTGAGCCAGCGGTCGGCCAGGAAGTTCTGCGCGGCGTACCGGCTGTCCCACACGCGGCCGAGGTCGCTGTACAGGTTCAGGTACAGCGCCAAGTGCAGCGTGCGGAAGGCTTCCAGCGGGATGGCCTCCGCGCGGTAGGTGCGGGGCTTCACGAGTTGGAAGATGAGGTTGGCCCTGCCCATGGCGGTATGCTCGCCGTCGATCACGTAGTACTCGTATCCGCGCACGTAGTTCTGGCCGTAGCCCATGCCCTGCTGCACGAAGTAGGGCGGTGTGCCGAAGGTGTATCTGCCCCGCACGGAAAGCCCGAGCGTCCATTTCTCGCGCAGCCGCAGCCAGCGTTTCGAGGAGGCGTACAAGGTGGTGATGTCCGGCGCTGCCATGTCCAGCACGCCAAGGCCATGGCGGTCGATGCCCGCTTCTTCATAATGGCCGCTGCGTGGGAAGGCGCGCGCATCGCGGCGGTCCCAGATGAAGGTGTAGCCCAGCGAGAGGAAACGCGTGGCGGTGGCCGGGCCGTCGAAGTAATCGAGGGCGCGGCTGATGATGGTGTCGCGCGCCTCGGCCTGCGTGTAGTTCAGCCGCCATGTGTGGCGTATGTCGTGGCTGCGGCGATGGGTCATCTCCACGTCGGCCTTCCACTGGTCGCGGTTGCTGCCGGTGTTGCTGCGGATCAGGGTGCGCACATTGCCCACCGTGCCCGTGGTGATCTCGGCCTGTTCCTCGAAGCTCACCCCGGCGTTGATGCCCCAACGCTGGTTGCGCGTGAGGTTGGGCACCTTGTAGCGCAGGGCGAACTGCCGCGTGTAGCCGAACTGCGCCTTGATGTAGCCTGTTTCGTTGCGGCCGCGCATGTTGTACTTGTAAAGGTACAGGCCGTAGTTCACGCGGTGGAAGTCGCGCGTGAGCCACCACGTGTTGAAGTTGGGGTCGGCAAGGTCGAAGATGGGCGAGGGCCAGATGTACCAGCGTTCGTTCACCGTCACCTCCACCATCACCGTGCTTTTGTCCAGGTACAGCGGCAGCACGCTCACGGTGTTGAAGAGCCCCGTGTTCATCAGGTTCTGGCGGCTGCGCTCCAGCTTTTCATACAGTGCGGTGTAGCCCAGCGAATCGCCCTCGTACACCACCATCTCGCGCATGATGATGCGGGCCTTGGTGGTGGTGTTGCCGCTGATGGCTATCCCCAGCACCCGCACGTGCCCTTCGGCAGCAGCGCCGTTCTGCGGCAGCACCGGCAGGGCCATTGCAAGGAACAGGAAAGGCAGCACGGCGCGGAACATGCCCGCATGTCACAGGTTGATGAAGCGCATCAGCTCCTCGTAGCGCCCGCGCAGGTCGTCGTGGAAGCGCGATCCCTGATAGGTGGTCTTCACCATGATCTCGTGCCGCTCGAAGCTTTGCAGGATGTCGCTCACGTCCTCGCGGTTGATCTTCAGCGTCACCTCCAACCGGTTGGTGTCCGGCAGCGTGTGGCTGTACACGCTGAGGATCTTCGCGCCGTTGCCCTCCACGATGCGCGCTATCTGGTGCAGGCTGTAATCGATCTGGTTCATCTCCAATACCACGATGCTGCCCGGCTCATGGATGTTGGTGACACCGGCCAGCCGCTTCAGCGCCTCGTGCTCGGTGATGGCGCCGAGGTACACGCCCATCTCGTCCAGCACCGGCACCACGGTGAGGCCGCGCTCGGTGAAGAGCCGCATCACGTCGTAGATGTGCTGGCCGCTGCGGATGAAGGGGATCTCCACCTGGTCCATCACGCCGCCCACCGTGCCGCGCGCATCGCTGCGGTCCACCACGTCCTGCTCGCGCACCATGCCCACCAGGCGGCCGTTGTCCACCACGGGCAGGTGGCCCACCTTGAACTCCTCCAGCCAGTCGAGCGCGCGTGATACATCGTCCTGCGGGCGCAGTGGCGGTATGTCGGCGGTGATCAGGTCGATGGCGTGCATGTGCTTCAGGGGCCCGCGTACCATGGCCCTTACTTTTGCGGCCCGGTCTGGGGTGGAACAAAGTAAGTGGATACGATGACGCGGTTGAGCGTGAACATCAACAAGCTGGCCACATTGCGCAACGCGCGTGGCGGCAACAACCCCGATGTGGTGCGCTGGGCACTGGACATCGAGCGCTTCGGCGCGCAGGGCATCACCGTGCATCCGCGCCCGGATGAACGCCACATCCGCCGCAGCGATGTCCGCGCCCTCAGGCCCCTGCTCACCACCGAGTTCAACATCGAAGGCTATCCGTCGGAGGACTTCATGGCCTTGGTGCTGGAAGTACGTCCGGCACAGGTGACCCTCGTGCCCGATCCGCCCGGTGTGCTCACGAGCAATGCCGGTTGGGATACGCTTACGCACCAAGGTCTGCTGCGCGAGGTGATCGCACGGTTCAAGGGCGAAGGCATCCGCACCTCCATCTTCATGGGCACCGATGCGGACCTGATCGCCCGCGCTGCCGATACAGGCGCCGACCGGATCGAACTGTACACCGAACCGTACGCGGCGAACTATCATCACGACCGCGCCGCCGCAGTAGCGCCTTTCACTGCGGCTGCGGAAAAGGCACGCGGATCCGGCCTTGGCCTGAACGCGGGCCACGATCTGGACCGTGCGAACCTCGCCTTCTTCCAAGCGAACGTCCCGGGGCTGCTCGAAGTCTCCATCGGCCATGCGCTGGTGTGCGACGCGCTCATCTTCGGTATGGAGAACACCGTTCAGCTCTATCTGCGCGAACTGACCTCCTACGCTCATCCATGACCACCACCGTAAGCAACGTGGATCTCTTCTACCGGCGCATGGGCGTGGAGGGCGCCGCACCGGTCGTCATCCTGCACGGCCTCTTCGGCACCAGCGACAACTGGGGTTCCATCGGCCGCGAACTGGCCGAACCCACCGATCCCGGTGCGCCACCGCTGGACGTGTTCCTCGTGGACCTCCGCGATCATGGGCGCTCGCCGCACACCGATACGATCTCGTACCCCACCATGGCCGCCGACGTGCATGCGCTCATCGCGAAGCTCGGCCTGCGCGACGTGGTGCTCGTGGGCCATTCCATGGGTGGCAAGACCGCGATGGCCTTCGCGCAGCACTGGCCGGAACTGTTGAAGCGGCTCGTGGTGATCGACATCGGCCCCGCCGAGCACCAGAACAATCAGGCGCACATCGTGGAGGCCTTGCGCACGGCGGATCTTTCGCCCGGCCGCACGCGCAAGGAGGTGGAGGCGCACATCGGCACCTTGGTGAAGGAACCCGGCGTGGTGCAGTTCCTGATGAAGAACCTCTACTGGCTTACCGCAGAGCAACTGGCCTGGCGGATGAACGTGCCGCTCCTCGATCGCGAGCTACCGGCGATCCTGGCGGCCATCGGGCCGGAGAAGGTGCGCGTGCCCACGGTGTTCGTGCGTGGCGGACAGAGCGATTACATCCTGCGCGAGGACATCCCGGCCATCAGGGAGCAGTTCACCAACAGCACCATCGACACCGTGCCCTACGCCGGCCATTGGGTGCATGTGCAGGCTCCCGATGAGGTGATCGCGATCATCCGCGCAAGCGCAATGGCATGAGGAGGCTCCCCTGCTGGATCTGCGCCGTGCTGTTCGCCACCTTGGTTCAGGCACAGGCCAGCGTGGACTACTTCGCGGGCATGGGCCTGCGCGAAGGCATCTATGCGGACTTCCAAGCGTTCCAGAACAACCGGCCCACCGTGCCGCTCGATCGCCTGCGCGATGGGCAGGGGCTGCCGGTATCGGACATCCGGCGTGTTTCGGGGAAGCTGCAATGGCAGCCTGATACGGGTGCCCGGCAGACCGTGGACCTGCGCAGCATCTGGGGTTTCTGCCAGAACGATGTGGTCTACATCGGCACCAGCAACGGCTTCTACCGCATCGGCCTGATGGGCAGCCTATCGCACCTTGTGGTGGAGCAGACCTACCGCGACTGGGATCCGTACATGTACGGGCGTTATCCCATGGGTGGCGTCACGCGCACGGTGCTGGTGCAGCAGTTGCTCGACATGCGCACCGGCCGCTATCTGCCCTTCAACGCAGCGGGCATGGACGAAGGACTGCAGCACGACCGCGTGCTTTCCGAGGAATTCCGCGCGTTGCCGAAGAAGCAGCGCAACAGCCCCGAGGCCCTGTTCCGTTTCCTGCGCATGTACAACGAGCGGAACCCGCTTTCTTTCCCGGAGTAGGGAGAAGGTGCTATCCGAGGTCAATGGGTGAGCCGACGAGGGCATCCCTTCGAGCAAGCGAGATAAGCAGGCAGTCGGCAGCAGGCAGTCGGCAGCATGACTTGGCCGAGCCTGCTGCCGACTGCCTGCTGCCGACTGCCTGCTGCTGACTGCCTGCTGCTCCACGGAACGGCACGAGAATTGGCAGATGCACCACCGGCAACACCATCCGCGCTACTTTCGGCATCCCTTTCACCAACGCCCCACGATGAACCTGCGTCCCCTCCTGCTGCTCGCGTGCCTGCTCCCGGTACTCCGCCTGTCGGCGCAGGAGCCGAAGAAGCAATACGTTCCCGCGCTCGTCGGCTTCTACAACATCGAGAACCTGTACGACACCATCGACTCGCCGGACACCGACGACCGCGAGTTCCTGCCCACCGGCAGCAAGCGATGGACCAGTGAACGCTATTGGCGCAAGCTGGACCGCAACGCGCGCGTGATCTCCGAAATGGGCCGCGACCTCCATCCGCAGGGCCTGGCGATCCTCGGCCTGTGCGAAGTGGAGAACCGCGCCGTGGTGGAGGACCTGGTACACAACAAGGCCCTCAGCGACCGCAACTACCAAGTGGTGCATGAGGACTCGCCCGACCGCCGTGGCGTGGATGTGGCGCTGGTGTACAACCCCGCGCTGTACAAGGTGTTCAACCATAAGTCGTACAAGCTCGCCATGGCCGACACCTCGTTCCGTACGCGGAGCCAGTTGCTCGTGAGCGGCGTGCTCGATGGCGACACCACGCATGTGATCGTGTGCCACTGGCCTTCGCGTCGCGGCGGCGAGAAGCGTTCCGAGCCGAACCGCAAGGCCGCTGCTGAACTGGCGCGCCACATCATGGATTCGCTGCTCGCCATCAACAGGGATGCGCGCATCATGCTCATGGGCGACCTCAACGACGATCCGGTGAACGTGAGCGTGGCGCGCTTCGTGAACGCCACCGGTGACAGGAAGAAGGCTGTGGACGGCGTGTTCTTCAAC
>JAHBUM010000150.1 GCA_019638075.1 Flavobacteriales bacterium
CGCCACTTACACGTGGAGCGGACCTGACGGCTTCAGCAGCACCCAGCAGAACCCGACCGTGACCATGCCCGGCACCTACTCGGTGGCCGTGATGTTCGCCAACGGCTGCCGCAACGGCGCTGTGGTGATGGTAACGCGCGATGAGTGCGAGAAGAAGTGCCCGGAACTGATCACCAACTGCCCTGCCGACATCACCGTGGATTGCGCGGCCGACTATTCGCCCGAGGCACTGGGAGGCATGCCGACGTTCCGCACGACCATCCAGACCCCGGACAACAAGTGCGCGCCGGTGAAGAACCACGGCTGGTGGGATGAGACCCTGAGCGCATGCCCCTTCGTGGTGCGCCGCACCTTCTGGGCCGTATCCATGGATGGCGAAGTGGACTTCTGCGAGCAGCTGATCACCGTGGTGGACGAGACCGGTCCCATCATCATGGGCATCCCCGAGAGCGATGGTACCGTGCTGTGCAGGGATCTGGCCTACCATCACCTGCCGACGGTGTGGGCGTTCGATGAGTGTACGGAGACCGCCATGTACGCCACGCACAGTTCCGTGCAGCACGGAGATGAGAGCGATGGCAGCTACAGCGTGATCCACACGTGGACCGCCACGGACTACTGCGGCAACACGAGCACGGCCAACTGGACGCTGTTCGTGAACTGCGCCCCCAACGGAGGCAGCTGCCAGAAGATGAACGTGAGCGCCTCGCCGAACCCCTTCCGCAACGAATGCGTGATCGCATTGGAGGCCAAGGAGAGCGGCACGGCCGTGGTGACCATCACGGACATGCAGGGCCGCATCATCACCGAGGCCTACAACGGACCGGTACACATGGGCGAGACCAAGCGTATCACCTTCAGCCCGGACCGGGTGGGCACGGGAGCCTTCCTCTACCGCGTGCAGATGAACGGTGAACAGACGCACGGCCGCCTGATGCACCAGCCCTGATCCGCATCACACGACCGATGATACAGAAGCCCCCGCCCCACCGGCGGGGGCTTCTGCGTTACTGAAAGGTAGTTGTCAGTTGTCAGGGGGCAGTTGTCAGTCTCCTTGGTGGGACTGCTGGGGAGGCTTCGCGTACAGCAGCTACGGAAGCAGGCATTCACTGACAGCTGACAACCGAGAGCTGCCCCTCCATGCAGAAGCCACGGAGACAGGCATTCCCTGACAACTGAGAACCGACAACTGAGAACTGCCCCCGGACCAGACCATGCTGATAGGCCGCTCCTTACCTACCACATCAGTGCATGATACCTTCGCGCCTCATCCGTGGAACACACCGAACCCCTTGCCGAACGCCTGCGCCCACGCACCCTTGAGGAGGTCGTGGGGCAGCAGCACCTTGTCGGTCCGGGCGGGGTATTGCGCAAAGCCCTCGCCGGGGGCATGCTGCCCAGCATGATCCTGTGGGGGCCGCCGGGTGTGGGCAAGACCACCCTCGCCCGCCTGATCGCACAGGACCTGAACCGGCCGTTCCACGCGCTGAGCGCCATCAACAGCGGGGTGAAGGACGTGCGCGAGGTGATCGAGAAGGCGGGCGGCTCGGGGCTCTTCGCGCGGAGCGCCGTGCTGTTCATCGACGAGATCCACCGCTTCAGCAAGGCGCAGCAGGACAGCCTGCTGGGTGCCGTGGAGAAGGGCACCATCACCCTGATCGGCGCCACCACGGAGAACCCCAGCTTCGAGGTGATCCCCGCGCTCCTCTCCCGCTGCCAGGTGTACGTATTGCAGGCACTGGCCGAGGAGCAGCTCCTTGATCTGCTGCAACGTGCCATGTCCACCGACGCGGCGCTGAAGGACCTCGCCATCACCCTGAAGGAGACCGATGCCCTGATGCGCGCCAGCGGCGGTGATGCGCGGCGCCTGCTGAACACCTTCGAGCTGTGCGTGATGTCCGCAGGGCGGCAGGGCGGCAGCGAAGTGGTGATCGACAACGCGCTGGTGAAGGAGGTGGTGCAGAACAACGCGGCGCGCTACGACAAGCAGGGCGAACAGCACTACGACATCATCAGCGCCTTCATCAAAAGCATGCGCGGCAGCGATCCCAACGCGGCGGTATACTGGCTCGCACGGATGGTGGAAGGCGGCGAGGATCCGCTCTTCATCGCCCGGCGCATGGTGATCCTGGCCAGCGAGGACATCGGCAACGCCAACCCCAACGCGCTGCTGATGGCCACCACCACCATGCAGGCCGCGCAGATGATCGGCTGGCCCGAAAGCCGCATCATCCTGAGCCAGTGCGCCATCTACCTCGCCTGCTCGCCCAAGAGCAACGCCAGCTACAAGGCCATCGGCGCCGCGCAGGAGGCGGTGCAGAAGTCGGGCGACCTACCCGTGCCGCTGGCCCTGCGCAACGCCCCCACCAAACTGATGAAGCAGCTGGACTACGGCAGGGACTACCAGTACAGCCACGAGGGCGAAGGGAATTTCATCGATCAGGAGTTCCTGCCCGAAGCCCTGAGCGGCACCGCGTTCTACGAGCCGGGGAACAACCCGCGCGAGCGGGAATACGCCGCGTTGCTGGCGAAACTGTGGAAAGGCAAGTACGGCGGAAGCTGAAGGTCAGGCGCGCTCCGATTCGAGGTAGCGCTTGTGCATGTCGTAGATGATGCCGAGGCTCACCATCAATCCGCCGATCCCCTGCTCCAGCATCTGCCAGAGCACATCGGCCACCACATGCACCATGCCCCCCTTGGTGAAGGACATGCCCAGCACGAAGATGGCGAGGTACACGAAGAAGCCCAGCGCAGCCCCCAGCAGCATGGAGGTGAAGGGGAACGCCCGCTTCAACGAGATCCACTCGTGCATGATGGCGGTGTGGATGGCGAAGGTCATCGCCAGCCCGAGCACCACGTACACGATCCCCGCAAGGCAGAAGTACAGCGTAAGGGGGATGCGGATCTCCTCAAGGTCCGTGAGCGCCAGCCCGTGCCACAGCCACGAGATCAGGAACATGACCGAGGCCGAAAGCAACGCTGGAGCGATGATATGGCGTCTAAGCAGCACGCTGATATGATCGACGGGCGAAAATTACGGCTTCGCGACCTTTGGGAACCTGATCGCGGCGAGCCGATGTATTTTGCCCCCCATATGCAGAACGCACGGTCCATTAGGACGGTTGCCTTCGGAGGGCTTCTATTTCTTTCCACGATCACCGGTTGCCGGAAGGACGGCCCCGCCCACTGGGATGTGGACGTGGCCGGGCCGCTGCTCACCACACGGCTCACCATCGCCGACCTCATCGCCGACTCGCTCCTGACCGCCACACCCGACGGGGAGGTGATACTGGTGTACAGTTCCGAACTGTTCGCCGTGGACCTGGACACACTGCTGGGCCTGCCGGACACCAGCTTCATTTATCCCTACGCCCTGCCCCTGCCGGACGGCGAGCGGTTCGACCTGCCGGCCGGCTTCCCGGTGATCAACCAGAACAGCCTGGTGCGTTTCGACCTGCCCCAAGTGGAACTGACCCGGCTGGACCTCCGCGCCGGTGAGATGCGCATCGACATGCGGAACATGACCGCCAGCCGTGTACTTGGTGATTTCGCCGTGCCGAGCGCGCACTTCCCTGACGGCAGCAGCAGCCTTTCGCTCGCGGTGGACCGTGGCACACCGGCCGATCCGGGCTTCGCCAGCATGACACGGGATCTGGCTTGGACACGCTTCGACCTGCGCGGGCCGGACTTCAACCGGGTGAACACCCTGGCCACGCACATCTCCGCCGTGCTGGACCCGGCCGGTAGTGGCGCCACGGTGACCAATCGGGACAGCGTGGTGGTGCTGGTGAGCTACCGCGATCTGGTGACGAACTACGCCAAGGGCTACTTCGGCACGAACGACATCTCCTTCCACGACGGACACAGCCGATTGGCGCTTTTCGATGCCGTGGTGGGCGGCACGCTGGACTTGGACCGCGTCACCCTCCGCGTGAAGGTGGAGAACGGGCTGGGTATGGACATGCAGGTGCGCCTCAATTCCTTCCAAGCGGTCAACACCCGCACAGGGGCCGTGGTGGATATGCAGCATACCATCCTGCAAGGCCCCATCAACCTGAACCGCGCCGTGGACCATGGGAACGGCTTCACCCCGAGCCGCTACGAGAACGTGCTGGACAACGCCAACAGCAACGTGGACGCCTTCGTGGAGAGCATGCCCGATGAGGTGCGGTATGGTCTGGACATCCGGCTGAACCCGCTCGGCGACATCAGCAACGGCAACGATTTCCTGTACTACGAAAGCCGGTTGAAGGCCGCCATCGATCTGGAGATCCCGCTTTCCGTTATCGCCAGCGGCCTCACGCTGGAAAAGGTGATGAAGCCCGATCTCCCCGGCGATGCGGAGCACCCCGCCTTCACCCAAGGGATCCTGCACCTGTTCGCCACGAACGATCTCCCCTTCGATGGAACCGTGGCGCTGGACATCGTGGGCATGGACGGCGCAGTGCTGAGCCCGGTGAGCGTGCAGGGCGGCATACGGGCGGGCATCATGGGACCCGACGGCCTTGTGCATACGCCGGTGAATTCCAGCGTGAACGCCCGGCTCACACCCGAACAGGTGAACCTGCTCCATGGCGAAGCCCGACTGCGCGCGCGGGTGACCTTCGATACCGATGCACAGCAGGGCCACGTGCGCATCCTCGACCGTTATGGCATCGATCTGCAACTCACCTTGGACGGCACCTACATCGTGAACGTGCAATGAGTAGAGCTTGGGTTTCCTGCTGTTTCTGCGCGTTCGCGCTGCACGGCATGGGGCAGGATGTGCAATTGCCACGCGATGCGCGGGTGGACCTGAACACGGGGTTCCGGAACGTGATCTCCGCCGACGGAACAGCCGACTACAACGCGAGCACCGTATTGAACGAACTGCCGCTGGCGATCCGCAATGGCGGATCCCTCGGGCGCGACCTGCGGCAGCGTTCAGCGGACCGATCGCGGAGCACCGGCAACTCCGCAGGCTACATCCTACACGGCCGCGTGGAATGGACCGGCGCTGCATGCCGGGGAAAGCGATCCACCCTGCGGCCGCTGGTGAACGTGGCCTACCATGAACAAAGCGGCCTTTCGTTCACGGCGGATCAGTTCAACGTGGCCTTCTTCGGCAACGCGGCCTATCAGGAACGCACCGCGCAGCTTTCGCCATCGGGCTTCGAGCGGATCCGGTACCAGACCATCGGCGCGGGTATCATGCAAGACAGTACCGGCTCGTTCCTGCGCGTGGACCTCGTGCGCGGGCAGTCGCTGGTGGCGCTGGATGTGCGATCGGCGGAGCTGTTCACCGGTGCCGATGGCCGCGTGCTGCGGACCTCCTTCACCGGCGACTACTTCGCGAGCGATACCGCAGGCAGCGGCTTCGACCGTACGAACGGGCTGGGCGCGGCGCTTTCGGGTCGCTGGGCGATCACGACCAACGGGAAACGCCCCATCCGCTTCGGGATCGGCGTGGACGACCTCGGCTTCATCGCGTGGAACCCGAACACCGTGCGCATCAGCAAGGACACCTTGTTCAGCTACGAGGGCTGGCGCGTGGAAAGCCTTTTCGCGCTGGACAACGTGTTCGTGAACGAGGAGACGGTGGTAGACACGTTCGGGCTGCGGTATCGGAACGGTTCCGTTACACGCCTCACGCCGTTCCATGCATACATGGATGCGAACATGGCCCTCAACGACCACTGGCGCATCGGGCTGGCCGTGGAGCATCGTTACCTGACCGGCTACATCCCGCAGGCCACCGTTCAGGCCAGCCGTGTGATCGGCCAGCGCACCATGCTGGGCGCTTCGGTGAGCTACGGCGGCTTCGGCGGGGCGCGGTTCGGATTGGCGGCCAAACGCCGCTTCGGGAAACACGTGCTGGTGTCGTTTTCCACGCCACAGGTGCCCGCGCTCTTCAGTGGGCGCGTGAGCGGCTTAGGCCTGCTGTTCGGAACGAGCATCGGTTTCTGAGAGCCTATTTGCGATCCGGGCCGGGTGAAGAAGGTAAGAAAGAAGCAGGACAAATGAAGCAATGGAGGAATGAAGCAAAGGTGCCCCTGAAGTACGCCCGCGCCATGCTTGATAAGCTCGCTGGAACCACCCTTTGCTCCATTCCTCCATTGTCCCATTGCTCCATTTGTCCTGCCTCTACCCTTCACCTCCTTTTGCAAACAGCTTCTGCATGATGCGCCCCGGACCTTTCCTTGCAACGGCTGCGGTGGTGCTGCTCTGCGCGTTCGCACAAGAGCCCACGCCCATCGCCTCGCGCGTGGTGGATCCGCAGCGCGAGCCCATCACCATGCACTGGAAGGACAAGCAGGGCAAGGTGATCGGCAACATCGGTGCGTTGAAGGCCATGCTGCATGCACAGGGGCAACAACTGATCTTCGGCATGAACGGCGGCATGTACACGGCGGATCATGGGCCGGTGGGGCTGTACATCGAGAACGGGCGCATCCTCCACCGCATCGACCGCCGCACCGAGGGCCGTGGCAATTTCCACATGCAGCCCAACGGCGTGTTCGGTGTGTACACCGATGGCACCGCGTTCGTGAAGACGACGGCTGCGATGCAGGACATGCGCGATGTGCGCTACGCCACGCAGAGCGGCCCGATGCTCGTGGCTGGTGGCATCGTCAATAAGAACTTCACGCCCGGCTCGAAGAACCTGCACATCCGCAACGGTGTCGGTGTGCGCAGCGACGGCCATGTGGTCTTCGCCATCTCGCGCGAGCCGGTCAACTTCCACGACTTCGCCACGTGGTTCAAGCAACAGGGCTGCGACAACGCACTCTACCTCGATGGCGCGGTAAGCAAGGCGTACATCCCCGAGCAGGCATCGGGCATGGATGGCGAACTGGGCGTGCTCATCGCCGTGGCAACGGGCTGGTGAGGGCCGATGCGTTTCAACCAGCACCGGTTCACGAAGTGGTGCATCGTTGCAGTGCGGGCATTCCGCCATCGCTGAACTTCGTGGGCATGAAGATCTCCATCGTCGGCTGTGGCAACATGGGTCAGGCTTATGCGCGCAGCTTCCGCAAATACGGGTTGGTGGAACAGGAAGACCTGCTGCTGATCCTGCGCAGCGAAGGACGGCGCGCCCAACTGGAAGCGCTCGGCCGGGTATCGTTGGCGGTCGATGCTGCCATCAGCCAGAGCGATCTGGTGATCATCGGTGTAAAGCCACAGGACTTCGGTGCCGTGGCACCCGCTCTGGCCGCCGTGCTGCGCCCCGAACAGGTGGTGCTCTCGATCATGGCGGGCATCACGATCGGCCGCCTGCAAAGCGAACTGCGCCACCAGACGGTGGTGCGCGCCATGCCGAACTCGCCAGCACAGATCGGCATGGGCATAACCGCGTATGCCACCGGCACCGAACTGAACATGCGCCAGACGCTGATGGTGGAGCAACTCCTGAACAGCACCGGCCGCGCCGTTCACTTGGAACACGAAGCGCACCTCGATCCCGTGACGGCATTGAGCGGCAGCGGACCGGCCTACTTCTTCCACATCGTGAAGAGCATGATCGATGCGGGCATGGCGTTGGGGTTGGAACCGCACGTGGCCAGCGCCTTGGTGAAACAGACCATGCTGGGCAGCTACCACCTGATGGAACACGCCGACCGCACACCCGACGAACTGATCAAAGCCGTGATGAGCAAGGGCGGTACCACGGAGGCGGCGTTCAAGGTGTTCGAGGGCGAGGGGCTTGGAGAGACGCTCACGAAAGGCATACAGGCAGCGAGCCGAAGGGCGACGGAACTATCCGGCTCTTAAAGCACCGTCACCTCCGTCCTCCTGTTCAGCGCCCTGCCCTCTTCCGTATCGTTCGTGGCCACGGGCTTCGTTTCGCCGTACCCTTTCGCGGTGATGCGTGTGCCTTCGATCCCTTTGCCGATCACGTAGTCGCGCACGGCCTTCGCACGTTGGTCGCTCAGGGTGAGGTTGGCGGCATCGGCGCCCACGTTATCGGTATGCCCGCCGAGTTCGATCCGCAGTGATGGATTGGCTTGCAACAACTTCACGAGCTTGTCCAGTTCGGCGTTGGAAGTCGGCAGCAGCTCGTAGCTCGCGGTGTTGAAGAAGATGTTGCGCAGGGCGATGGTGCTTCCGGCCG
>JAHBUM010000151.1 GCA_019638075.1 Flavobacteriales bacterium
TTCTGGTGGCCGCTGCGGCCGAAGCCCACCATCAGGCGGTCGGTGAGGCCCATGTCCACACCGAGCCGCACATCGGCATTGTCCAAGCCGAAGAACTCGTTCACCCCGCCGTTCACGAAGCCGAACCGGTGGCTGATGCGCATGTCGAGCACGCCCGCTGCGGTGTTCTCCAAGCTGTGCCCGTTGATGACGCGGGTGGTCTTGAAGCTCGCATTGGTGTAAACCGGACCGGTCTCTTCTTCGCCAAGAAGGTCAAGAAGGTTGTCCTGTGCGAAGGCCGGAGCGGCGAACAATGCGGTGGCGAGCAGAAGCGTGCGTGTCATGGCGGGGCGTGCTTGTCTGTGGCGGCTTAGAGGGATGACAGTGGAGCAATGAAACAATGGAGCAAAGGTGCCTCCGAAGAACGTCCGTGCCATGCTTGACAAGCTTGCCGGTACCACCCTTTGCTTCATTCCTCCATTGCTCCATTTGTCCTCACCCCTTACATCTTGGTGTAGGAGAGATCCACCGTCACCTTGATCTGCTCGGCGATGTTCTTGCGCACAACGCCGGGAATGGCGATGCCATGATCCTCGGGCTTCACATTGAACTCGCTCTTCGCTTTGATCGTTCCACCAGCCTCCACCGTCATGGTGCCCTTGGTGGTCACAGGCTTGGTGACGCCATGGATGGTGAGGTCGCCGGAAACCTCCACGGGATATGTGCCGGGCTTCTTCAGGTCGTCTGCGGTGATGCCTTCCACCTTGCCTTTGAAACCGGCCTTGGGATGGGTGCTGCTCTCCATGTAGTTCTCGTTGAAGTGCTCCTGCATGAGGGCCTTCTCGAACTCGAAGGCGCGGATCAGCGCGGAGAATTCGATGGCGCCGGACGTGGCATCGAACACGCTGGTCACCTTGCGGTTGTCGGCCTCGATGTTCTCCACGGGCGTGCTGGAGAAGAAGTGGATGTGGCCATTGCGGGTGGCGAAGCGTTCCTGTGCGGACAGCAGGGAGGGCAGTAGCACCGCTCCGATCGCGAGTTGTTTCAGGGCTTTCATGGTCGTTGTTCGTGTTCGTTCAGTTCATGTTCATCGGACGGCGATGCAGCGCACCAGCACCACGTCCATCAGCAGGCCGGTACAGATGCCTTTCACGCTGATCGTGGCACCGGAGCGCAGATCGGCAGGCAGGTCCTTGTTGGCGAATTCGCACACCACACCGGCCAGTTCATCGCCGGCCTCCAGCACCACGGTGGTCTTATCGGTGCCATCGGGTTCCATGCTGCGGATGGTCCCGCTCACCTGCACCACCTGTTCCTTCGCCCCAACGTACCTGGCCGTGGCTGCGGCCTCATCGGCTTGGAAATCGGCGAGCAACTGGTGGGCTGTCACCGTCTCCTTCACGGGCATGCTGTCGGCACCGGCCACACCACGGTTGTATTCGAGGTAGGCATACGTTCCGCCGCCTGCGAGGGCGATGGTGGCGGCTACGGCGATCATCACGCGGGGTCTCATGGTCGTATCAGTTGGGTGCTCCGGCATCAACCCATGCCCGGAGCTTTTGCATGTCGCATGAGGAAAGTGCCCCGCCCTGCGGCATGCTGCGCGAGACGAAGACCATCTGGTTGAAGGATCCATTGTCCACCATGGTGCGCACGGTGGCGTATTGGCGCAGATCGCCCGGAGCAAGGCCGCCGGGGTAGTGGCAGTTGGCACAGCGCGCGGTGATGATCGGCTCGATGTTCGAAGCCCAGTAGCCCGGCGCTGTGGCATCGCCCGGATCGCATTGCCCCGGATAGAGCAATTCCTCCTTGTCGTAATAGCAACCGCCGAGCATCAGCAGGCCGAGCGCGCTTGATATGAGGATGGTCCTGCGCATGTTCAATTGTTCGGCGCACCGGCATCGATCCAGATCAGGAACTGGCGGATCCGGCAGTCCGGCAGCATGCCACCCGAAGGCGGCATGGCGGGCGCGCCGGGCTGGTGCCGGATGGACCTTGCCAAACGCCCATCGCTGGCCACGGCGTTCAATGTGGTCCACGAGCCGAGGTTGAGCCCGCCCTGCGGAGAGCCGCCGCCGTGGCAGCCGCCGCACCGCTGGGCCACGAGGGGCGCGATGGTGCCCGAATAGGTCACGTTCAAGGTATCGCAGCCCGACTCGGCGCAGGAGTTGTTCTGCGAGCCTTGCAGCAGCCAGCGGCGGATCAGGTCCTTCTGGTCGGCGGTAAGCGGGTTCTGCGGCGGGCGCGGCATACGGTCATCCGGGTCGGTATCGTTGATGGCCTCCCAAAGATCGCTGTCCAGCGGGCGGTTCACGCGGATGATGTCACTGTTCATCAGTGCGGCATAGCTGGTCAACTGGATGCGGTCGTTGTTGCCGTTGGCCGTGTGGTGGCAATTGAGCCCCGGTGCCGGATTGGTGCAGTTGCTCAACAGGATCGGCAGCACCTGCTGCTCGAAGTACACCGTGTTGGGGTCGCAGGGGTTCTCGCCGCCGCCGCCATTGCCGCCTCCACCGGAGTCGTCCACAGGCGCGAAGGGAGGCTCATGCACGCAGGCGGAGAAGGCCAGCACCGTGACCAGCAAAAGCCCTCCGGAACGGAACCATCCGTTCCTGCTGCCGTTGGCACGTGGTGTTGGCATCGTCCTCATCGTGTTCGTTCGGGACCAAAACTAACAGAGGCGTTCCGGGCCGCCGCAACCGGGTCGGACGAAACGGGAAAAGCGGGCGATGGAACGGGAAAGGCTATTCCCCCGCCAGCCACCGCTTGAACGCCGCCGACCGCTCGCTGCTCACGATGGCATCGTCCTCGTAGGGCGGATCGAGCAGCACCTTCACCCGGCTCTTGCTGTAGGCAACCAGTTCCCTGATACTGTCGATCCGCACGATCAACTGGCGGTTCAGGCGGGTGAAGTGTGCGGGGTCCAATTGCGGCTCCAACCGATCGAGGCTCTGGTCCAGCGGCAGGTCGCGGCCCTGCCGGGTGCGCAGGAAGGTGTTCTTCTGCGTGGAATGGATGTAGGCGATCTGGTCGGGCTCCACCACCCGGAACTGGTCACCATAACGGATCAGGAAACGCTTGACGAGCGCCGTGGCCTTGTCCGGCGCCGCTGGCCCCACCTCCAGCTTCGTGTGGTCGCGCACCACGCCACCCGCACGGGCACGCGCGATCGCCCCGGCCAGTTCATCGGCGCGCACGGGCTTCAGCAGGTAATCGAGCGCGTTCACACGGAAGGCCTTCAACGCATACTCATCGTAGGCCGTGGTGAACACCACCGGGCAATCCACCGCCACCTTGGAGAAGATCGCGAAGCTGTCGCCATCGGCCAGTTGCACATCGAAGAAGGCGAGGTCGGGAGCGGGCTGGCTGTTGAACCATGCCACGGCCTCCCGCACCGATGGCACATCGCCCACCACCCGGATGGCGGGATCGATCGCCGCGAGCAGCTTCCGCATGCGGGCCACCGCCGCGGGTTCGTCCTCCACCAGCAGTACGTTCATGATCGTAGCGTGATCAAAGGTATCCGCACCACGAACCGGCCACCATCGCGCTCCACCTGAACGGGTCTTTCCGTCAGTGCAACGTATCGTCTGGTGATGCTCTCCAGCCCGAAGCCGGTGCTGCGTGCAGCGGTGACGCGCGGCTTTAAGGGGTTCTCCACCACCACATCATCACCTTCCACACGCACGGTGGCGACGAACGCGCCTGGCCCCGTGATCGCGTTGTGCTTCAAGGCGTTCTCCACCAGCATTTGCAGGGTGAGGGGAACGATGCCCTTGTCCAGCGCATCATCGGCCACGTTGATCTCCAGCGCGATCCGCTCACCGAAACGCCGTTGTTCAAGGATGAAATAGCTGCGCAGCAGGTCCAGTTCATCGCGCAACGGGATCAGCTCCTTGTCGCGAAGTTGAAGGATGCTGCGGTAGAAGGTGCTCAGTTGGTCCACGTGCGCCACGGCCCCATCGGGATCGCTCTCGATCAATTCAACAAGTGTGTTGAAGCTGTTGAAGAGGAAGTGCGGGTCCACCTGACTGCGCAGGGCTTCGAGCTGGAAGCGCACCTTCTCCTGCTCCATGCGCGTGCGCTGCTGCGCCCTGCGCTCACGGGCGCGCAGCAGCAGGAAACCGGCCCCGCCCAGCAGGAGCACGGCCGTAACGATCACCCACGGCCGCTGCCACAACGGCGGATCGATCACGAGCGCGAACGTGGCCGCGCCGGTGCCTGTGCGTTGGAACGGAGGCGGTGTCTCGCCCGCGAAGGCACGCACGTGGAAGGTGTACCGGCCGGGCGGCAGGTCGGCATAGCTCACCTGCCGGTCGCGCGTGATGTGCTCCTCGTCATCGTGCCCCGCCAAGCGGTAGGCGAAACGCACGGCGCCGGGATCGGCCTGCACCGGCGCTGCGAAGCGGATCACCACGTCGTTGCGATCGTGCGTTGTCCGCAGCAGCGTGTCCGGCGCCTGCCTTGTACCAGCCAACGCCACATCGAGGATCGCAGCGGCAACGGGTGCGTCCAACTGCGCGGCACCCGGCCTCAGCCGCAACAGTCCGCGCTCGGTGGCGAGCCATACATCGCCGTTGCCCGGCGAGGCCACGGCGTTCAGCGGTCCCTGCGCCCCATCCAGCCCGAACCGGGCCGACACGGTGCTCCACGTATCCTTCACCGGATCATAAGCGGCCGCGCCCGACCTGCCGAACACGAGGATGCGCCCATGCGATGCGGCCAGCCCGAAGGGTTCGCCGAACAGCTCGGTACCGCCCATGCACGTCAACGCATCGCCCTTCAGCCTGCACAGCCCGGTGCCCGGCCCCACCGCCCACACCGCATCACCGCTTTGCAGCAGGGAGTAGAACGTACGCGGTCCATCAGAACCCACCAGCCGCACGGTGCCATCCGCACCGATCGCCAGCAGGCCGCTCCCATCGGTGGCGGCGATCACGCGGCCGTCATCCAACGGAAGCACATCGTACACGAAACCTGGACCCGGCACCGGCACGGACAGCCAGCGCACGGCGCCCGGCTGCAATACGGCGAGGCCATCCAGCGTGGCGCACCACACGTAGCCGTTCCACGTGCGCACGGCCAGCACGTTGTCGTTGGGCAGGCCGTGGCTGGTGGTGTGCCGCAGCACGCTCCCATCGGGCCGTACCGCATGTACGCCACTGCCGAAGGTGGCCGCCCAGATGGTGCCATCATCCGCCGCTGCCAGCGACACGACCGGGGTGTTCGGCGGCACCTGCACGCGCTCGCGGCGAACAAGCTCGGGCAATGCGAAACCGGCCTGATGCGAATGGAGACCTTCGGGATCGGCGAACCACAGCCGCTCGCCCGGCCCCATGCACAAGGCCGTTACGCGCCGCAGGTCCTTCCCTTCATCCTCCGGCACCATCAGCACGGCGGGATCCGCGTGATGCACACGCTCCGAGCCATCGCACCACCACACGGCACCATCGGCCGCCACGAACAGGCCGGTGATCGGCGCCTGCCGTCCCGACCATGTGGCACGGTAGAGACTGCCGGGCAGCCGCGTGTCGAACATCAACACACCTTGGTGGTCCGAGCCCGCCCACACCATGCCATCGCGCGCGGCGATGGAGCGGATCGCGCCCACCACCTGCTGGGCGGGCCTGAACACGGCTTCCGCTTTTCCCGGCGTCCACCGGAACACACCTCCACGGTCCGTTCCGGCCCAGATGTTCCCCTGCTCATCGGTGGTCACGGCCAGCACCAGATTATCGGGCGCGCCCTTGGTCTCGTCCAGCACCTCCTGCACCCGCCCGCCGTTCAACAGCACCAAGCCCTGATCGGTGGCGGCCACCATGCGTCCATCGGGCAGCGCCGCGATCCCGTTCACATGCGCATCGGGCATGCCCTCTTCGATCCCCACGCGGATGATGCCTTGATCGGACAGCACCCGGATACCCGCGCCATGAGTGGCGATCCACACTTGTTCCCGCCCGTCCAACGCCAGTCCCCGCACGGGGTTCCCGCGCAACAGCGTATCCACAAGCACAGTGTCGCACCCAAGCGTGGTGCAGCGCAACACGCTACCCGATCGGAAGGCCGCCCACACGCGGCCTTTGGCATGCGCCAGCGCCACCACCGCATCGCGCCCGGTGCGCGCCATCGGCTCCACCAGTTCACCATCGGTGCGGAAAAGGCCGTGCTCACCGCCCACCCAGAGCAGGCCATGCGCATCCTGCACCACCGCCGTGATGGGCATGCGTTGCTGTCCGCTGCGCACATCGATGCTGCGCGTAAGCGGGAACTGAGCGGTGGCAAGCAGCGGCGCAAGGAGGAACAGGAAGGCCAACCTGCAACGCATCATCGGGCCGTGGCTTCGGGCTTGAAGAGCAGGTCCACCACCACCTGCACCACCGGGGCGATCTTCTGTTCCACCACCTTGGGAATGGAGATTCCGTGATCGGCGAGGACCACATCGAGATCGGCGGTCACGCGGATCCCATCGGCCGAGACCACCACCCTGCACGGTACGATGCGCTCGTGCGACACATCGCGGATGGTGAACTGACCCTTGGCGCGGACCTCGTGCGTGCCGGGCACCGCAAGGTCCACAGCCTCGATGATGCGCCCCGTGAAGGTGGCGTTGGGCCACATGCGCGACACCAGGTAGTTCTCGTTGAAATGCTCGCGCTGCAAGGGGCCGTTGAAGCCTTGGAACTCCACGATGGGGATGCGCACCGCGAAGGTGCGGGCGGTGGCATCGAGCAGGCCCGTGGCCCTGTTGTTGCCTGCGGCGATCTCCTCCAAGGGGGCTTCGCTGCGGAAGGTGACATGGGAGCGCGATACCTTGAAGAGCACCTTGTCCTGAGCGGACGAACCCAACGTGGCGAGCAGCGGAAGAATGAGCAGGAAGCGCATTATGGCCGGGCATAGCGAAGGCCATGCCGAAGGTAGGGGGAGCTGTACGAACAGTGCTTCAAACAGGCTTCGGGCGTTCCATGATGTGTTCGCATGGGAACGCTCCTGCGGAAGTGGATCTCAGAAGCATCATGTATTTTGGCCGGAGGGATGCGTCGTGGTGGGCAGTGAGCACGGCTTCGAGATACAGAGACCCGCCAAGCCAGCCCGCTACTGACAGGTGCAGACTTGATGCGCAAAAGATCCGATTTGCACAATAGTACCATATAAGATACCTTTATGGCCTCGATAGGTGCATACACGGATGACAATGGCCGGGTCCCTTTTCAGAAGTGGTTCAATGGCTTGGACGAAACGGCTGCCGCGAAGGTGAACGCATACTTGACACGCCTCGCCGACGGCAACACCTCGCAGGCGAAGGCCGTAGGGAAAGGGGTTCACGAGTTGCGCATCGATTGGGGGCCGGGTTATCGCGTGTACTTCGGCATGGATGGCGATGTATTGGTGATCCTGCTCGGCGGTGGCACCAAGAAGGGCCAACAGAACGACATCGCAACGGCACAGGAACGTTGGAAACTCTACAAGGCAGGCAAAAAAGGAAATTGAAAATGGCACTGACAAAGAGCTTCAAGGAGATCGTGCAGGAGCGAGCCATCCGTAGCGCCAAGTTCCGCCGCGCCCTTCTGACCGAAGGCATCGAGAACATGCTTGCCGGTGATTTCAACACGGGCAAGTCCCTTCTGCGCGACTATATCAATGCCACCATCGGCTTTGAAAAGCTGGCCGCGGAAACGCACCTGAAGCCCAAGAGCATCATGCGAAGCCTCAGCGCCGATGGCAACCCCACAAGCAAGAACCTCTTCGCCATCATTCACACCCTGCAACAGCGCGAAGGCACTACGCTGACCGTTCACGCCAAGTAGAGCTATTGCTGGAGCCGTACAAGTGTTCCATGTCTGCCCATGGGATCGGACCGGACGGAACGGCTTCAAACAGGCTTCGGGCGTTCCATGACGTGCTTCCACAGGAACGCTCTTCCCGAACCGGACTTCAGGTACTTCTCGAAGCGGAACGCCACATACTTGTCCCGGAACACGCAATGCCATACACGTTGCACCGGCAGGCGGCGCGCTGTGGCAGGCACTTCGCCGCGCGAATAGCGCCCAAGCCGTTGGTCCAGATCGGAAGTGCAGCCGGTGTAGAGGTCGCCATCACCACATAGCAGCACGT
>JAHBUM010000152.1 GCA_019638075.1 Flavobacteriales bacterium
AAGCCGTCATCGACGGTTTCCGTATCGACGGCTCCCCTCTTCGCGTTAAGTTCGCTCCCCGCGAGTTTCTTCAGGTCCCCGATTGGGATGCTTTCCGCGCTCGCGCCACCGCTGACCCGGCGTTCCTGGCCAAGTACGGAACCTACCTCATCGCACCTAATTCCGTTCAAACCCCGGATGTGGCGCCCGGCCGCCTCCCGAAATTGAGGTATGCCCTCGCTACTGTGGTAGACAGTATCAAGTGGGATTCGAACGAACATCCCGGCGACGTGAGTTGGCTCGGGCGGAACCGCCTCTACATCCCCAATTGGGGGACCTTGATCATCGGCGAGTTACGGATGCACACGGGCCTGAAACAGATCGCGATGGTGAGGGGCGAATTGGGTTCCCCCTGGGGGGGCGACATGGAGATCGCCTTTGGCGGCGAGAATGGTTCGGGCTGGCCGCCGTAACCACGCTTGCTGCTTGCCGTACCACAAACTACGAAGACATCTATAAGCGCGGTTGGCTCAAGTTCCGCCTCGGAGACTGGCCCGCCGCGCTTGCCATTTTAAGAGAGCACCAACCTGCCAACGATCCCTGGGCATCGCAGTGGCGGCTGCTCGAAGCCGAAATCCTGCTCTATCGTGGCAGGCGCGAAGAGGCGGCCAAGCTTCTGGCTGCGCCTGTCCCGAAACCTTTGCAGGGCCGTCAACTTGTGCTCCAGGGCTACGTTGAGCGTCAGGCCGGTCGCCGGTCGGAAGCCTTCGCCAAATTCGACCAGGCCCTGGTGCTTGCTCGCAATCAACACGACATTGAACTTGAGGCGGAAGCTCTTGTCCAACAGGCCCGTGTCCGCCAGGGCGAAAAACGCTGGGACGAAGCCGAACAACTCCTGTCGCGAGCTGAGGCCACCGGCAGCGAATACTGGGGCGCCACCGTCTGGATCAATCGCGGCCTCCGCCTGTTGCAAGAAGCGCAGTACGACTGGACATCGTGGGCGACCTGGCCCTGGTGGGCAGGCCGATCAAGGGCCACATCCTCGCTGCGCGCCCCGGCCACTTCGGCAACACCAGCTTCGCCAAGCGCCTCAAGGAGCGCATCCGAGAAGAAGAGAAGAACCCCGTGGCGTACGTGGACCTGACGAAGGAGCCGCTGTACGACATCCAGGCCATCGAGAAGATGCTGCCGCACCGCTACCCCTTCCTGCTCGTGGACAAGGTGATGAGCATGGACGAGACCACGATCGTGGGCGTGAAGAACGTGACCATGAGCGAGCCGCACTTCACCGGCCACTTCCCCGGCAACCCCGTGATGCCCGGCGTGCTGCAGGTGGAGGCCATGGCACAGGTGGGCGGGATCTTCGCGCTGAGCAAGGTGCCCGACCCGGAGAACTACACCACCTACTTCCTGAAGATCGACGGCATCCGCTACCGCCGCAAAGTGATCCCCGGCGACACGATCGTGTTCATGCTGGAGCTGATCACGCCCATCCGCCGGGGCATCGTACACATGCGCGGTGTGGGCTATGTGAACGGCCAGCCCGCCGTGGAGGCCGAGATGATGGCACAGATCGCCCGCGACAAGATGCCTGCCGAAAAACCCGAGAAGGCCACCGCCTGAACCCGTACCGAAGCCTATTCCACTAACACCGATCCCACGCCGAAGCTTCGGCCCGCAACGCATGAGCATCTCCGAACTCGCCTACGTCCACCCCGATGCAAAGCTGGGCAAGGACGTGACGGTGGAACCCTTCGCCAGCATCTACGCAGACGTGGAGGTGGGTGATGGCACGTGGATCGGCCCCAACGCCGTGCTGATGGACGGCGCGCGCGTGGGCAACAAGTGCCGCATCTTCCCCGGTGCCGTCATCAGCGCCATACCGCAGGATCTGAAGTTCGCCGGTGAGAGGACCACGGCCGAAGTGGGCGATGGCACCACCATCCGCGAGTGCGTCACCATCAACCGGGGCACCGCCGACCGCGAGAAGACCGCCGTGGGCAGCAATTGCCTCCTGATGGCCTATGTGCATCTGGCGCACGACTGCATCGTGGGCAACAACGTGGTGATCGCCAACAGCGTGAACCTCGCCGGGCACGTGACGATCGACGACTGGGCGATCCTCGAAGGCAACGTAGCCGTGCAGCAGTTCATCCACATCGGTGCGCACAGCTTCATCGCAGGCGCCTCGCTGGTGCGCAAGAACGTCCCCCCTTTCGTGAAGGCCGCGCGCGAGCCCCTCAGCTACGTGGGCGTGAACGTGGTGGGCCTGCGCCGACGCGGATATGAAGATGATGCCATCGCCCGCATCGAGGACATCTACCGCGAGATCTTCGTGCGCAACAACAATGTGGAACGGGCGGTGCAGAACGTGATGCAAACGCTTCCGCGAAGCCCCGAGCGCGGCGTGATCCTCGACTTCATCAACAACAGCCCCAAGGGGATCATGCGGGGGCTGGCGGAATGACGACATGCGGCATGTGGTCATGTGTCCATGTCCTCATGTGTCCATGGAATGCCTCCTTGGTGAAAGGGCTGCACGGTGAACCAATTGATCCATCCCGATTTGAACGCACCGCCCTCTCCATATCTCCGACCTCATAGAGCGGCCATGGGCACATGGTCACATGGACACATGCGCTCATTCGCCCATGGATCCTTCCGACCGCCTCTCATGTCTCCGACCTCGCAGAACCGTCATGGGCACATGCTCACATGACCACATGGTCACATGCGCATAGCCCTCCAGCATATCGGTAAGCACTTCGGCCGCGAAGTGGTGTTCCAGGGCGTGACCATGGACCTCCGTTCCGGCAGCCGCACCGCCATCCTCGGCCCCAACGGAAGTGGGAAAAGCACCTTGTTGCAGGTGATCGGTGGTGCCATCATCCCCACGCACGGCGGCATCATCCATCGCATCGGCGACCAAGTGGTGCCGCAGGAAGAGGCGTACCGGTACGTCTCCATCGCCGCGCCCTACCTCGGGCTGTACGAGGAACTGAGCCTGGAGCAGGCCATCGCGTTCCATGCGCGGTTCAAGCCTTTGCTGCCCGGCTTCGGGGTGAAGGAGGTGGCCCGCACAGCCTACCTGGAGAACGCGCTTCACAAGAGCGTCCAGCACTTCAGCAGCGGCATGAAACAGCGGCTGAAGCTGGCCCTTGCCATCCTGAGCGACACCCCGCTGCTGCTGCTGGATGAACCCACCAGCAACCTGGATGCCGAGGCCATCGGCTGGTTCGGAAAGGTGCTGGCCGAACACGTGGGGCAACGAACGCTCGTGGTGGCCAGTAACCGGCAGGCCGCAGAATACGCCTTGTGTACTGCCTCCATCGAGATCGGCGGCTACAAGGGCTGACCCCGTTCACGCCTCAAACCCTATTTTCGCCGCCCGCCCGGCAAAGAACGGGTCCCAACCCAGCAAATCCCCCTCCCCATGGCCTCTACCGCCGACGTGAACATCGGTTCATACATCCGCTTCAACAACGACATCTGCCAGATCATGGAGTGGCAGCACCGTACGCCGGGCAACCTGCGCGCCTTCTACCAAGGCAAGATGCGCAACCTGCGCAACGGCAAGCTGAACGAGCACCGGTGGCGCAGCGGCGAGACCATGGAGGTGCTGCGCGTGGAAGTACACGAACTGCAATACCTCTACCGCGAGGGCGACAACCTGGTGTGCATGGACCAGACCTCGTACGAGCAGAAGTACATCCCCGTGGCGCTCTTCGGCGATGCCATACGCTTCATGAAGGAGGAGATGGTGGTGCAGATCGGCTTCGAGAGCGATACGCCCATCTTCGCCCGCCCGCCGAAAGTGGTGGAACTGGAAGTGACCTACACCGAGACCGTGGTGAAGGGCGACACCAGCAACAAGGTGATGAAGGCCGCCACCCTCGATGGCGGCGCCGAGATCCAGGTGCCCAGCTTCGTGGAGATCGGCACCGTGGTGCGCGTGGACACCGAGACCGGCGAGTACATGGACCGAGTGAAGAAGTAAAACCTCGACAACAACAATGGAAGCCCTTCCGCCGATGGTGGAGGGGCTTCTTCGTTCGGGGAACAGCGCGGCCGCCGGTTACCTTTGGCGTTCACCATGCGCCTGCACCCGCCACAGACCGCCGCCCAGCTCGCCGAACGGATCGGCGCCACCGCCAGGGGCAACACCCAACGCCTTGTCACCGGCCTCAACGAGATCAACCGCGTGGAGGAAGGCGACCTCGTCTTCGTGGACCACGAGAAGTACTACGCCAAGGCCCTGAACAGCGCCGCCACCACCATCCTCATCAACAAGGAGGTGGAGCCACCTGCGGGCAAGGCCATCATCGTCTGTCAGGATCCCTGCGCGGAGTACAACAAGCTGGTGCGCCACCTGATGCCGCGTCAGGCATGGGACAGCCAGGACCCCGTGGTGGGCGAAGGCACCGAGATCCACCGCAGCGTGGTGGTCGGTGCCAACGTGCGCATCGGCGCGGACTGCCTCATCATGCCCGGTGTGGTGCTCTACGAGAACACCACCATCGGCGACCGTGTGACCATACACGCCAACACGGTGATCGGCGGCGACCCGTTCTACTACAAGAAGCGCCCCACCGGCTACGACAAGATGGCGCCAGGGGGCAGCGTGGTGATCGAGGACGACGTGGAGATCGGCGCGCTCTGCACCATCGATCGCGGCGTGAGCGCCGACACGCGCATCGGCGCGGGCACCAAGATCGACAACCACGTGCAGGTGGGGCACGACACGCTCATCGGCCGGCACTGCCTAATCTGCGCGCACGTGGCCATCGCCGGCGCCGTGGTGATGGAGGACCATGTGACGTTGTGGGGCCAGGTGGGCATCCCCAGCAAGGTGCGCGTGGGCGGCGGCGCGGTGGTGCTGGCCCAGAGCGGCCTCATGGGCAGCGTGGAGGGAGGCCGCAGCTACCTCGGTTCGCCCGCCGGGGAATCGCGACGCAAACTGCGCGAGATCGCTCTCACCAGCCGCCTGCCCGATCTGTTCCGCTCCCTGACGGAAAAGAAGCAGGAGGATTGAACCATGGCCCGGCTGGAACGCATCATCGAACGGTTGGAGCTGAAAGAGTTCCAGTTGAAGGCATTGCTCGATGTCACCAAGGCCATCAACAACACCGAGGACCGCGCCTCGCTGCTGCAGCTATATGAGCGCATCATCCGCGACGACCTCGGCATCACGCGCCTCATGCTGTTCGAGCGCACCACGCACTGGGAGCGCATCATCGCCTTCGGCAACAACGTGGACGGTGTGGCACTGGACGTCGAAAAAGCTATCGGCGCGTTCACCGAGATCCAGGTGATCGGCTCTGAAAGCACGGGCAGCCTGGGTGCCTTCGACGTGGCGGTGCCCGTGTACCATCGCGGCAAGCCCCTCGCCTTCCTGCTCATCGGCGACATCGACGAGGAGGAGCAGCGCATGAGCCCCACGGTGAAACACCTCAACTTCATCCAGACGCTCACCAACCTGATCGTGGTGGCGCTGGAGAACCAGCGCATGGCGGCGCAGGAACTGGCGGCGGCACGGGCCAAACGCGAACTGGAACTGGCGGCGGAAATGCAGAGCATGCTGGTACCGCACGACCTGCCACGCAACGAACACATCGATGCGGCCGGCTGGTACCAGCCCCACAGCGAAGTAGGCGGCGACTACTACGACCTGATCGCCCTGCCCGACGGCCGTTACGTGGCCTGCGTGGCCGATGTGAGCGGCAAGGGCATCGCCGCCGCGCTGCTCATGAGCAACTTCCAGGCGAACCTGCGCGCCAGCATCCCGCATGCGCCGGACCTGATGCAGTTGGTCCACGACCTCAACGCAAAAGTGCATGCCAGCGCACGCGGCGAACGCTTCATCACGCTCTTCATCGGCATCATCGACGTGGCGAAGCGGCGGATGAACTATGTGAACAGTGGCCACAACGACCCGCTGCTGCACCATGCGCAGGGTATCACCCCGTTGCGCGATGGCAGCATCGCCCTTGGCATGATGCCGAAGCTGCCCTTCCTGAAGAGCGGTGAAGCGGACCTGCCCGCAGGAAGCACATTGCTATGCTACACCGATGGTCTGGTGGAACAGGAGAACGCGAGCGGTGAAGCCTTCGAGACCGAGCCCATCGCGAAGATCCTCTCCACACTTTCCCGTGCTTCCGCGCACGAGATCAACAGCACCGTGATCAACGCCTTCGAGGCGCATCGCGGCGGACTGCCCTATCTGGACGACATCGCGTTGCTGACATGCAGGTTCGCGTGAGAGGGGTGGCAGGCTATCAGCAGACAGCTACAGGGTGTCCCGCGAAGCCCGTGCTTTTGGGCACGTGACCTCGCACACTGATGAACCGTACCTTGGCTTTCGAATGAGCCGAAGTTCAGTGATAGTGGTGTTGTGTTCGGCTGAGAGGCCGCAGGGGCCCTTTCAGGAATCTGCGGAGGTTTGTTGTGTTCGGCTGAGGGGCCGCAGGGTCCCTTTCAGGAGACCCTGCGGAGGTTTGGACCCTGCGGAGGTTTGAGATCGACAGTCGTTGCAGTAAGCTTGGATGAACTTTACCCCGTGACATCGGCCGCCGAGCTACCACCACGCAGCCTGACAACGGACGACCGACAACCACGCCCTGTCAAGCCACTCCGGCCCTACCCTCACCACTTCCCTCTCCGGCCGCAGGATACTTCAGATCCATCAGCACGATCAAGGCCGTGAAGGCCCAGAACGGCACGGAGGCCTTGTCCAGATCGAGGAAGTTGTTGAGGGCGCCGTGCAGGTAGTACGTGACAAGGCCGAGGATGGCGGCCACCACCAGCCGCCGGTCCGCGCCGGGCGGCATGCGCCGGTACAGCGCCATCGCGCGCAGGAGCGTCATCGCCACCAGCGCCAGCATCAGCAGCATGCCGGGCAGGCCCTGTTCTGAAAGCGGCCCGAGGTATTCGCTGTGCGCATTGCCACCCACGCCGAAGTTGGTGCTGATGATGGTGCGGTCCGCGGCGGCCTGGAACGGCGCGTACTGGAACATGTAGGTGCCCGGCCCCCAGCCCAGCACGGGCCTTTCCATGAACATGCGGAAGGCCGAGTTCCAACGGTTGATGCGCTCGAGGTTGGAGGCATCGCTGGAGATGTTGGAGATGGACTTCACGTGCTTGCCCAGGTCGTCGCTGCTCTCGTCGCGGTTGCGTTCCAGCGCGATGGTGATCTGCTCCTTCTCCACCACGTACACCGCGCCGACGCCGAGCACGAGCACCACCAGCAGCCATGTGGGCACCCTGAAACGCATGATCACGTACAGGCCCAGCGAACCGACGAGGCTGAGCCACGCCGCGCGCGTGTACGAGAACACCAGCCCCACCGCCAGCAGCGCGAAGAGCAGGAAGGCCACCACCCTGCCCGAACGCGAATAGCCGGGGAACGAGATGGCCGACAGGCTGAACGGCAGGAAGAACGCGAGGATGGCCCCGTAGCTGGTGTGGTCCTTGAAGAAGGGCGTCATCACCCAGTGCGCCGGATCGTGCGCGAAGCCGTATTGCGCATGGTGGATCAAGGTGTAGCCCACCACGATGGACAGGCCGCCGATGTACGCCCAGATGAACCGATGCACATTGCGCCGGTCCTCGAACAGGCGCGAGACCATGAAGTACATGCACACCACGAACCACGTGCGCGCAAGCACGTACTTGGCGGATACCATGGGCATGGAACTGGTGAGCGTACACAGCAGCATCCACGCCAGCTGCGCCAGGATGACAGCCGTGATGGGGTGCCGCCACACCCTGCGGTCCACCACGCCACGCTCCAGACCGAGCTTGATGAGGAACAGGCCGGTAAGGGCCACCATGATGGGTTCCGTGGGGATGGACACGCCGATGCCGCCGAGGTCCAGCTCTTCCAAGTTGATGGAAAGCGGCGTGGCGAAGGCGATGAAGACCAGCAGGCGGTCCACTGTGGCGAACATGGCCCAGCCGATGATGAGCGCCACGGGCAACAGGTTGAGCCAGTAGGCCCGGTTCGCCATCAGGAACATGTTGGCAAGCACGAAGACGCCGCAGATGATCGGCACCAACCAGTCCTGC
>JAHBUM010000153.1 GCA_019638075.1 Flavobacteriales bacterium
CGTGAAGAAGAAACGGCATCGCACCACAAGACGCGTGGCGGTCTGCGTGATCACCGCCTCGACACTCTTCGTCTGCTTGATGCCATCGCGTTCGAAGCGCACTACACCACGGTACTTGCCGGACACGTTGGGAACCGTGACGAGCAACTTCAATGGCCAGTACTTCCATAGATAGCGATCGTAGATGCTCAACAACAGCATTACGACGGAAGCCGTCGACACCCCCCCGAGCCAGCCCGACCACATGCTGTCCTTGCCCAGGGTCCAAATCGCGCCGTGCACGGCGGTATTCACGAGGCTAGCGGTTAGCAGAACGCCGACGATGAACAGCTTCGATCGATAGTAGCGGAGAGATATTTCCATTGCGCTGATGTTTAGGACTCGGTAAGAGCATCCGGAAGGGCCGCTATCACGAGCCCTTGAATGATGAGGTCATCGGTCACTACGATCGGTCGGTGTCCGGCAGCTTCGTCGTTGGAGCGAGGGCGGAGGACCACGTGTTCTCCTTTGCGGTCGAACACCTTGATGGTGGCCTCGTTGTCGACCAGCGCGACAACGATATCGCCTGGGCTGGCATGAGCCTGTTGCCTGACCAGCACGAGGTCTCCAGGGTTGATCGGGATCGGCGCAGCATTCATGGAGGTGCCGATGGCGCGTAACAGAAAGTGCGTGTAACCGGGTTTGGCGATCCGTGTAGAGACCCTCACCCAGCCTTGTGGATCTTGTTCCGCCAACGTGGGAAGTCCGCAAGCCGCAGATCCGACCAATGGTACATCCACGGTGTGTGGCGCAGCGCCACTTACCTCGTCGACCAAGGAGATGTCGCCGTCCTCGTACTTCAATAGACCCTTGTTCGCCAGCCGCTGTAGCATCATCTGGACCGACCGTGGCGAATTGTAGCCGACCACGTTACCGATGGAGCGCAGGGACGGGGCCTTTCTCGTGGCCCGGAGGTAGTTCCGAATGAAGGTCAGCCCCTTGCGGTCTTGCTCGTCGGTGCTCATGAATGCTTGGTTTCGTACCCAAAGATAGTGTGCATGGTGGTGATATTGTCCACCCACATGACGACGCTGGTCTCCAGAGGGTTGCCTCGGGCCTGAAAATTTTCCCTGCGGGCGCGGATCTGATTTCCGTGCCTTCCAATCGCTCGCTATATTGTTCTTAGCCCGTTGACGGACTTTCCGTCAGCCGGGCAAGGCCATGAGCAAGACCACCAAAGCCACCATCGAAGTCCAAGGTGCCACCATCACCGTGGTGCCGCATGCGGGCCATGACTTCATCAGCCTCTCGGACATCGCCAGGTACAAGAACCCGGACCACCCGGACGATGTGGTGCGCAACTGGCTACGCAACCGGAGCACGGTGGAGTTCCTGGGCATCTGGGAGCGGCTGAACAACCCGGACTTCAATCCCGTCGAATTCGACGGGATTAGAATGCAGACCGGCATCAACAGCTTCGTGCTCACGCCCAAGCAGTGGGTCGAGAAGACCGGAGCCATGGGCATCCGGTCCAGCGCTGGTCGCTACGGCGGTACCTACGCCCACAAGGACATCGCTTTCGAGTTCGCGTCGTGGGTGTCCGTTGAGTTCCGGCTCTACCTCATCAAGGAATTCCAACGCCTCAAGGAAGATGAAAGTCAGCGCCTATCCCTCGCTTGGAACCTGAACCGCGAGCTATCCAAGATCAACTATCGCATCCATACCGATGCGATAAAGGAGCATCTGGTGCCGCCCGAGGTGACGCCTGCGCAAGCCGCTATCACCTATGCCAACGAAGCGGACCTACTGAACGTGGCCTTGTTCGGCCTTACGGCGAAACAATGGCGCGATGCCAACCCTGCGTTGGATGGTAACATGCGCGACCATGCCACCATTGAACAGTTGCTCGTGCTGGCCAACATGGAGAGCATCCATGCGGAGTTCATCCACATGGGCTTGTCGCAAAGCGAGCGGCTGAAAAAGCTCAATGCCATCGCCATCCGCCAGATGAAGACGCTGGCCGCGAACGCTTCGCGTTTGCTTGGACCTGGAAGGGATATGTCATAGTACGTTTTCAACTTTGTGCCCATGAAACCCGGAGCCAACAACGAGCGCGTCTACCGTATGACCTTCGCCAGCGTCTATCCGCACTATGTGACCAAGGTGGAGCGCAAAGGCCGCACGAAGGAGGAGTTGCACACCATCATCCACTGGCTCACGGGCTACACGGAGAAGGGCCTTCAGAAAGTGCTGGATACGCAGGTGGACCTCGAAGCCTTCTTCGCGCAGGCGCCGCGCATGCACCCGAACGCATCCATGATCACAGGCGTCATCTGCGGCCACCGCATCGAAACGATCGAGGACCCGCTCATGAAGCAGGTCCGTTACCTCGACAAGCTGGTGGATGAACTGGCCAAAGGCCGGGCGATGGAGAAGATCCTGCGGAAGTGAGCGCGCGGCGATCGGCAGCGCTCACTTTGGCACCTGCTTCAGCAATTCCTTCAGGCGCTGATCGGTCAATGTGGCCTGTTCGCTTTTATCGTAGATGGAGAGCAGGTAGACCTCTTCGCGCACGGCCACCACGCAGGTGATCACACGCGCGCCTGCTGACTTCCTCGCTCCCTTCGATCTTATCGAGAGGCGGATCTTGTAACAGTCGCGTCCGATCGGAACGCCCATGTGGGTAGTTCGAAGAACCTGTGGACAACTTGGGACGAAGAGATCTTGACAAAGTGGCTTGTTGATCGATCTCTTTGGGCATGAACAAGAAGCGCCCCTTCCCCGGTCTATTCGACGCGCATGCCAAGCAAGCGAAGCTGGCCAAGTTGAACGACGTGCTGATCCGGCTGAAGGCCCAGGTGGACTGGGACGGCTTCCGGCCGGTGGTTGAAGAGGCGTTCCCCGTGCGTGATCCGCGCAAGGGCGGTCAGCCGCCGTACGACCGGTTGTTGCTCTTCAAGATGCTGGTGCTGCTGAGGCTCTACCGCCTGAGCGCCGAAGCCCTGGAGTACCAGGTGCATGACCGCCGCAGTTTTCAGGAGTTCCTGGACCTGGAACCCCAGCACGAGGTGCCCGATGCCACCACCGTTCGGCTATTTGTCAAGCATTTGATGCTGGGCGGCACCATGCCCAAGCTCTTCGCTCACTTCCATGTGCGGCTGGCGCAGGCAGGTCTTGTCCTCAATGAGGGCAAGATCATCGACGCGAGCATCGTGGATGCGCCGGTGCAGCGCAACAGCCGGGAGGAGAATGAGCGGATCAAAGAGGCCGACATCCCCCAGGACTGGTCCGCGGCCAAGCGTCGGCAGAAGGATGTGGACGCCAGCTGGACCAGGAAGCATGGGAAGAACCACTTCGGCTACAAGAACCATGTGAAGGTGGATGCGGGCAGCAAACTGATCGATCACTATGAAGTGACCACCGCTTGTGTGCATGACAGCACGGTGGTCTGGGACCTGCTCACCGAAGAGGACCACGGACAGGACCTGCACGGGGACAAGGCCTACGACACCGCACACACCAGGAAGGGCGTGCGCCTGGCCAGGATGAGATGCCGGGTGCTCAAGCAGGCCCGAAGGAACAAGCCGCTCACCCGCCAGCAGAAAAGGACCAACACAACGCGCAGCCGGGTACGCGCGCGCATCGAACATGTCTTCGGAGCGATCGACAAGCAGATGGGCGGCCTGCAAGTGCGGTCCATCGGTCTGGCATGCGCCACCTTCCATGTGGGGCTCACCAACCTGTGCTACAACATGCTCCGCACCCTTACCCTCTTGACCAGCAGGCCCTTCGTGGGGAACGTGTGACCGGACGGGCCGAAAATCCTTCGGAAAGCCACCGCAATGGCCTGCGATCAACCAAATTCGACCAAAGACCGACCTCCTTCTTTAACCAGCACAGCACAGGTGCGATTCTTCGAGCTACCCTTGAGGCAACCATCAACGGGGGGCATTGAGAACGAGTAGCCCTGTCCTTTCTTCATACATTCCTCCCCTTCCATAGGATGCCCTGCATAGGTTTCGTCTTCACGCCGAAGCTCTTCATTGTTATCGTGTCCCGGCCGTTGATCGTAGCTGCGTGAGGGAGCGCAACGGCAGCCTGCTGAAGACGAAGCGCTGGTGAAGCCCGAGCGAGGAGGCTGCGAGGAACGAGCAGACCCCGCAGCCGGAGCTACACCCACTGAGCCGAAGCAGCTATAGTGGAGCGCCCGACCCGTGTGCGGACTGGTGCGTGGAAAGGGGCACGCCCTCACCATCCTTCATGCAGCCACACCCACCGCGCTCTCCAATGCTGCTTTCGCGCTTTGGATGTTCCTCACATCCTGCACGCTCACCCTTAGTGTTCCGCCCTTCTCGTACACCTTGAACCGCCTCGGCTGGGCCTGCACGGCGCGCAACACGGCTTGGAAGGTCTCGCTCTCGAAGAACGTATGTTTCTGGTCCGCGATGAAGGTGCCGATCAGCACGCCCTTCTTCAAGGTGATCTTTTCCAACCCCATCTGCTCACCCAGCCACCGCAAGCGGATCGCTTCCATCAGTTCGATGACCTGCGGCGGAATGGGACCGAACCGATCGGTGACCTCGGCCGTGAACCGTTGCAGCTCCTCTTCGTTCTTCACATCGTCGAGCCTGCGGTACAAGGCGAGGCGCTCCGCTGTTTCGCTCACGTAGCTGTTGGGGATCAACATCGAAAGATCCGTTTCGATGATGCAATCCTCGCTCCAATCCCGTGATGAGCCGCGGGCGAGCTGCCTGTCCTCGAAGAGCTCCTTGAAGTGCTCGTCCTTCAGTTCGCGCACGGCCTCTTCGAGGATCTTGTGATAGGTCTCGAAGCCGATGTCGTTGATGAAGCCGCTCTGTTCCGCGCCGAGCAGGTCGCCCGCGCCGCGGATGTCGAGGTCCTTCATGGCGATGTGGATGCCGCTGCCGAGGTCGCTGAACTGCTCGATGGCCTGCAGGCGCTTGCGCGAGAGGTCGGGCAGCAGGTGCGGGCTGGGCGCGAGCAGGTAGCAGTAGGCCTTCCGGTTGCTGCGCCCCACGCGGCCGCGCAGCTGGTGCAGGTCGCTGAGGCCGAAGTTCTGCGCCTCGTTGACGATGATGGTGTTGGCGTTGGGGATGTCGAGGCCGTTCTCCACGATGGTGGTGCAGACGAGCACGTCGGTGTGGCCCTCGATGAAGTCGAGCATCACCTCTTCGAGCTGGTGGCCTTCGAGTTGGCCGTGGCCCACGCCCACCTTCACGCCGGGCACGAGCTTGCGGATCATGTCGGCGATGAACGCGATGTTCTTCACCTTGTCGTGGATGAAGTACACCTGCCCGCCGCGCGACAGCTCATACTCGATCGCGCCACGAATGACCACTTCATCGTAGGGTTGCAGCATGGTGGCCACCGGGTAGCGGTTGGGCGGCGGCGTGCTGATGATGCTGAGGTCGCGCGCGCCCATGAGGCTGAACTGCAGCGTGCGCGGGATGGGCGTGGCGGTGAGGGTGAGCGTATCAACGGTGGCGCGCAGGGTCTTGAGCTTGTCCTTCACGTTGACTCCGAATTTCTGTTCCTCGTCGATGATGAGCAGGCCGAGGTCCTTGTACACCACGTCCTTGCTCACCAGCCGGTGCGTGCCGATGAGGATGTCGATCTTCCCGTCCTTGAGGTCCTTGAGGATCTGCGTCTGGTCCTTGCTGCTGCGGAAGCGGTTGATGTAGTCCACGCGCACGGGCAGGCCCTTCATGCGGGCGGCGAAGCTCTTCGCATGTTGCAGCGCGAGGATGGTGGTGGGCACCAGCACGGCCACCTGTTTGCTGTCGCACACCGCCTTGAACGCCGCGCGGATGGCCACTTCCGTCTTGCCGAAGCCGACGTCGCCGCACACGAGGCGGTCCATCGGGGTGGCCTTCTCCATGTCGCGCTTCACGTCCTGCGTGGCCTTCAGCTGGTCAGGCGTGTCCTCGTAGATGAAGCTCGCCTCCAGTTCGTGTTGCAGGTAGTTGTCCGGCTGGAACGCGAAGCCCGGCTTGCTCTTGCGCTGCGCGTACAGCTTGATGAGGTCGAAGGCCAGCGCCTTCACCTTGGCCTTGGTGCGCTCCTTCAGGTTCTTCCACGCGGGGCTGCCCAGCTTGCTCACCTTCGGCGCTGCGCCTCCTTCTTCGCCGCTGTACTTGCTCACGCGGTGCAGGCTGTGGATGCCCACGTAGAGGATGTCGTTGTCGCGGTAGATCAGGCGGATGGCCTCCTGCATGCTGCCGCCCGCATCGATCTTCTCCAGCCCGCTGAACACGCCCACGCCATGGTCGATGTGTACCACGAGGTCGCCGGGCTTCAGTTGCGTCAGCTCCTTCAGCGTGAGCGCCTGCGCGTTCCGGCGGAAGCCCTCCTTCAGCCGGAAGCGGTGGTAGCGCTCGAAGATCTGGTGGTCGGTGTAGAGCGCCAGCTTCAGCGCGGGGTCGATGAAACCTTCGTGCAGGTCGAGCACAAGAGGCGTGAACGCGACCTCATGCTCCATGTCGTTGAAGATGGTGTACAGGCGTTCGCTCTGCTTGGCGTTGCTGCACGCGATGAGGTTGGTGTAGCCCGCGTTCTGCTTGTTGTGGAGGTCGCCGGAGAGGATCTTGAAGTCCTTTGCGAAGGTGGGTTGGGGTTTCAGGCCGAAGTCGACGTGCAGATCAGAAGATGAGACGATCAGACGATCAGACGATCGCTCGGTCCCCCCATTTTCTGATCTTCTCATCTTCTGATCATCTGATCGGAAGAACACCTTCCTGAACCCCAGCAATCCCTTGATCAACGCACTGTCCGTGGCGAGCAGATCGCCGGGCGTGGGGTGCCTGTCCTTGTCGGGAAGCCGTTGGTAGGTTTCGGTGAGCAGCTTCAACTGCTTGGTGGCGGTATCGCCGATGGCTTGCAGGTCGCGTAGCCAGATGGTGGCATCGTCCGGAAGTTGTTGGAAGAAGAGTTGCTGCCGGGCGGTGTCTTCATCCTGCAGGTCGGGCACGATCACCGCTTCGGCGAGGCGTTCCACGGTGAGCTGGTCCTGCGGGTCGAAACGACGGACGCTCTCCACGGTGTCGCCGTAGAGCTCGATGCGGTAGGGCTTGTCGCTGCCGTAGCTGAACACGTCCACGATGCCGCCGCGCACGCTGAACTGCCCCGGCTCGTACACGAACTCCACGCGGGTGAAGCCCGTCTCGTGCAGCCATTCCTCCAGCGTGTCGATGGGCAGTTCCTCGTTGCGCTTGATGGAGAGCGTGTTCTTCTGCATCACCTCTTTGCCGACGACGAGGGGGACCAAGGCATCGGGGTAGGTGACGATCACTAAATGATCCGGCTTCTTCATCAATACCTCCAAGACCTCGGTGCGGCTTACGCGCTCGCCGTCGTGGTGGCCTTCGGGGTCGTATGCGGAACGCGATGGGGCCGGGAAGAACATGAGGCCTTCGGTGCGGCGGTCACCCACAGGTCGACCCGGTGGGTCGACGCTACGGGTACCGCTTTGCAGGGCTTCAAGGTCATTGATGAAATAGGCCGCCTCTTCCTTGTCCGTCAGCACGAACACATGTACGCCACCGCGTTGCGCGACCACCGCATCGGCGATCAATGCCTGCGACGAACCGATGGTGCCAGTAATCTGCACCCTTGCGGAAGCGGGTTGCAGGCCTTCGGCGATGCGCGCGATGCGCGGGTCGTTGCGGTAGAGGGTGAGGAGGTCCGCTAATTTGAGGATCGGTGCAGACGTCATGTATTGGGGTCGATGGAGCGTAGGGCGGTAACAACTCGATCGGTCTGCCGGGAGCTGTATCCGAAGTGCAATGGGCTGGTGAACTTGTGATGGATCAAGGTCGAGTGGATGAAGTAGCCCTGATCGTTGAAATAGATCCGAACGCGATACTGGCGCCACAATGGCCCGGAGAGGCCGATCACCGCATTGTCCTTGGCCATGTGGACGTGGAGTGTCCGCGGACTCTTTGCGATCGTCTCGATGCATCGCTTCTTAGCCATAGTGCTTGACTTGGAACCCAGCGTGCGAAGGACGTAGCGGCGTGGAAT
>JAHBUM010000154.1 GCA_019638075.1 Flavobacteriales bacterium
ACCGCGTCGTTCTCGCTCATGAACTCCATCTTGTTCACGCTCTGCTTTTCGAGGAAGCGGGTGTCTCCGGGATCCTCGATCTCCACCTTGCGCATCATCTGGCGCACGATCACCTCGAAGTGCTTGTCGTTGATCTTCACGCCCTGCATGCGGTACACCTCCTGCACTTCGTCCACGAGGTACTCCTGCACACGGGTGGGGCCTTGGATGTCGAGGATGTCGCCCGGGGCGATGCTGCCATCGCTGAGGGGCGCACCCGCCTTGATGAAGTCGTTCTCCTGCACGAGGATGTGCTTGCTCAGCGGCACGAGGTAGTACTTCTTCTCGCCGGTGCGGCTCTCCACGATGATCTCGCGGTTGCCACGCTTGATCTTGCCGTAGGAGATGATGCCGTCGATCTCGCTCACCACAGCGGGGTTGCTGGGGTTACGGGCCTCGAACAGTTCGGTCACACGGGGCAGGCCACCGGTGATGTCACCGCCTTTGCCGCTGCTGCGCGGGATCTTCACCAGCACGTCGCCGGCCTCGATCTTCTTGCCGTCCTCCACGATGATGTGGGCACCCACCGGCAGGCTGTAGCTCTTCAGCTCCTCCTTGCCTTTGGGGTCCATCACCTTGATGGTCGGGTTCTTGCGCTTGTCGCGGCTCTCCACGATCACCTTCTCGGCGAAACCGGTCTGTTCGTCGATCTCCTCGCGGTAGGTCGCGTTCTCCTCGATGCTCTCGAACTCCACCTTACCGGCGAGTTCCGAGATGATCACCGCGTTGTACGGATCCCACGTGCAGATGAGATCGTTCTTCTTGATCGCCTTGCCGCCCTTGTTGTAGATCATGGCGCCATAGGGGATGTTGCTCGTGGTGAGCACGATGCCCGTATTGGCGTCCACGATGCGCATCTCGGTGCTGCGGCTGATGACCACTTCTGCATCGTTGCCCTTGCGGTCCTTCTTGGCCACGGTGCGCAGCTCGTCGATCTCGAGGATACCGTCGTACTTGGCGCGGATCTCGCTCTCTTCGGTGATCTTACCGGCTACACCACCCACGTGGAAGGTACGGAGGGTAAGCTGTGTACCCGGTTCACCGATGGACTGTGCGGCGATGACACCCACGGCTTCACCGCGCTGGACCATGCGGCCCGTGGCGAGGTTACGGCCGTAGCACTTGCCGCACACGCCCTGCTTCTGTTCACAGGTGAGCACGCTGCGGATCTCCACTTCCTCGATCGGGCTGTCGGCGATCGCCTTGGCGACGTCTTCCGTGATCTGTTCACCGCTCGCCACCAGCAGGGCGCCGGTCTGCGGGTGGTACACATCATGCACGGCGCAGCGGCCGAGCACGCGGTCGTACAGCGATTCCACCACCTCCTCGTTCTTCTTCAGGGCTGTGGCCACCAAGCCGCGGAGCGTGCCGCAATCCTCGTTGGTGATCACCACGTCCTGCGCCACGTCCACCAATCGGCGGGTGAGGTAACCGGCATCGGCGGTCTTCAGAGCGGTATCCGCAAGACCTTTCCGAGCACCGTGGGTGGAGATGAAGTACTCCAGGATGGACAGGCCCTCCTTGAAGTTCGAGAGGATGGGGTTCTCGATGATGTCCTGTCCGCCGCCACCGCCGCTCTTCTGGGGCTTGGCCATCAGGCCCCGCATGCCGCTGAGCTGACGGATCTGCTCCTTGGAACCACGGGCGCCGGAGTCCATCATCATGTAGATGGAGTTGAAGCCCTGGCGATCGCTCTTGATCCGCTCCATCAAGGTGAAGGTCACCTTGCTGTTGGTGTGGGTCCAGATGTCGATGGTCTGGTTGTAGCGTTCGTTGTTGGTGATCAGGCCCATGTTGTAGTTGCCCGTCACCTCATCCACCTCCTTCTGGGCGGCGCTCACCAGCTTCTCCTTGGCGTCGGGGATCACCACGTCGTCCAGGTTGAAGCTCAGGCCACCACGGAAGGCGCTCATGAAGCCGAGGTCCTTGATGTCGTCCAGGAACTGCGCGGCGCGTGCCGTGCCGGTCTCCTTCACGACCAGACCGATGATGTCGCGCAGCGCCTTCTTGGTGAGCACTTCGTTGATGAAGCCGACTTCCTTCGGCACCACCTCGTTGAAGAGGGTGCGGCCGCAGGTGGTCTCGATCATCTGGGTCTTGCCGCTGATGTCCGCCCAGCGCAGTTTGATGTGCGTGTGGAGATCGAGCTGGCCTTCGTTGTAGGCGATGATGACCTCTTCCGGGCTGTAGAACGCGCGGCCTTCACCCTTCATGGTGCGCTCGGCATCGGTCTTGCGGCCCTTGGTGATGTAGTACAGGCCCAGCACCATGTCCTGGCTCGGTACCGCGATGGGCGCGCCGTTGGCCGGGTTCAGGATGTTGTGGCTCGCGAGCATGAGCAGCTGCGCCTCGAGGATGGCGGCGTTGCCCAGCGGTACGTGAACGGCCATCTGGTCACCATCGAAGTCGGCGTTGAAGGCGGTACACACCAGCGGGTGCAGCTGGATGGCCTTGCCTTCGATCAGCTTCGGCTGGAAGGCCTGGATGCCGAGGCGGTGCAGGGTCGGTGCACGGTTGAGGAGCACGGGGTGGCCCTTCAGCACGTTCTCCAGGATGTCCCACACCACGGGCTCCTTCTTGTCCACGATCTTCTTGGCGCTCTTCACCGTTTTCACGATCCCCCGCTCGATGAGCTTGCGGATGATGAACGGCTTGAAGAGCTCGGCGGCCATGTCCTTGGGCAGACCGCACTCGTGCAGTTTCATTTCGGGACCAACGACGATCACGGAACGTGCGCTGTAGTCCACGCGCTTACCGAGCAGGTTCTGGCGGAAGCGGCCCTGTTTGCCCTTGAGCGAATCGCTCAACGACTTCAGCGGACGGTTGCTTTCGCTCTTCACGGCGCTGCTCTTACGGCTGTTGTCGAAGAGGCTGTCCACGGCCTCCTGCAGCATTCGCTTCTCGTTGCGCAGGATCACCTCGGGCGCCTTGATCTCCATCAGACGCTTCAGGCGGTTGTTGCGGATGATGACGCGGCGGTAGAGATCGTTGAGATCGCTCGTCGCGAAACGGCCGCCGTCCAAGGGCACCAGCGGGCGCAGCTCGGGCGGGATCACGGGCACCACCTTCACGATCATCCACTCGGGGTTGTTCGGCCTGCGGCTGATGGCGTCGCGGAAGGCTTCCACCACGTTCAGGCGCTTCAGCGCTTCGTTCTTGCGCTGCTGGCTCGTTTCCGTGTTGGCCTTGTGGCGCAGGTCGTAGCTCAACGTGTCCAGGTCAAGGCGCTTCAGCAGGTCGTGCAACCCCTCGGCGCCCATCTTGGCGATGAACTTGTTGGGGTCGGTGTCCTCCAGATGCTGGTTCTCCTTGCCCAGCGTTTCCAGGATGTCGAGGTACTCTTCCTCCGTGAGGAAGTCGAGGTACTGCACCGCGTTGCCCTCCTTGTTCACCGCGCCGCCGGGCTGGATCACCACGTACCGCTCGTAGTAGATGATCTGGTCCAGCTTCTTGGTGGGCAGGCCCAGCAGGTAGCCGATCTTGTTGGGCAGGCTGCGGAAATACCAGATGTGGGCCACGGGCACGGTGAGCTGGATGTGGCCCATGCGCTCGCGGCGCACCTTCTTCTCGGTCACCTCCACACCGCAGCGGTCGCACACGATCCCCTTGTAGCGGATGCGCTTGTACTTGCCGCAGTGGCATTCGAAATCCTTCACCGGGCCGAAGATGCGCTCGCAGAAGAGACCATCCCGCTCCGGCTTGTAGGTCCGGTAGTTGATCGTCTCCGGCTTGATCACTTCACCATGGCTCCGCTCCAGGATCTGCTCCGGGCTGGCCAGACTGATGACGATCTTGTTGAAGTTGCTGTTCAGCTTCACTTCCTTCTTCATGTGCTCTCGTTGCTTGCTTCCGTTCGACGTTCAGTTGCTCACCGGATTGATCACTCGAGGGAAACGTTCAGTGCCAGACCACGCAGTTCGTGGAGCAGCACGTTGAACGATTCCGGGATACCCGGGGTCGGAAGGGGCTCGCCCTTCACGATGGCCTCGTAGGCCTTGGCGCGACCCATCACGTCATCGCTCTTCACGGTGAGGATCTCCTGCAGGATGTTGGCGGCACCGAAGGCCTCCAGCGCCCACACTTCCATTTCACCGAAGCGCTGACCACCGAACTGGGCCTTACCACCCAGCGGCTGCTGCGTGATGAGGCTGTATGGCCCGATGGAACGTGCGTGCATCTTGTCGTCCACCATGTGTGCGAGCTTGATCATGTAGATCACGCCCACCGTAGCAGGTTGGTCGAAACGCACCCCCGTGCCGCCGTCGATCAGGTAGGTCTTGCCATTGCGTGGGATGCCCGCTTCGTCCGTTTCCGCGTTGATCTGATCGTGCGTGGCACCATCGAAGATCGGCGTAGCGTATTTGCGGCCCAGTTTCTTACCTGCCCAACCCAGCACGGTCTCGTAGATCTGGCCCAGGTTCATCCGGCTGGGTACGCCCAGCGGGTTCAGCACGATGTCCACCGGTGTGCCATCCTCCAGGAACGGCATGTCGGCATCGCGGACGATCTTGGCCACGATGCCCTTGTTACCGTGGCGGCCGGCCATCTTGTCGCCCACGGTGAGCTTCCGCTTGGCGGCCACGTACACCTTGGCGAGTTTCATGATGCCGGTAGGCAGTTCGTCGCCGATGCTCACCTGGAAGTTCTTCCGCTTGTACGCACCGCTTACATCGCTGTGGCGGATGTTGTAGTTGTGGATCAGCTGGCGCACCAGTTCGTTGGTCTTCTTCTCGGTGGTCCACTCGGTGGGATCCACGGTGATGAAGTCCACGGCCTGCAGCACCTTCGGGGTGAACTTCACGCCCTTGCGGATCTGCTCCTCCTTGTACTTGTTGAACACGCCGTTGCTCGACTGCCCGTCGAGTAGCTTCATCAGCTTCTCGATCAGCAGGTTCTTCAGCGCGCCCAGCTCCTTGTCCTGTTCCTTGGCGATCTGTTCCAGCACGCCCTTCTCGTTGCCCTTGCTCTTCTTGTCCTTGATGGCACGGCTGAAGAGCTTCTTGTCGATCACCACGCCCTTGGTGCTGGGGGGCGCCTTCATGGAGGCGTCCTTCACATCACCGGCCTTGTCGCCGAAGATGGCGCGGAGCAACTTCTCCTCGGGGCTGGGGTCGGTCTCCCCTTTCGGGGTGATCTTGCCGATGAGGATGTCGCCTTCCTTCACCTCGGCGCCGATGCGGATCAGGCCGTTCTCGTCGAGGTCCTTGGTGGCGTCCTCGCTCACGTTGGGGATGTCGGCGGTGAGTTCCTCCAGACCGCGCTTGGTGTCGCGCACCTCCATGATGTACTCATCGATGTGGATGGAGGTGAAGATGTCCTGCGAGGCCACGCGCTCGCTGATCACGATGGCATCCTCGAAGTTGTACCCCTTCCACGGCATGAAAGCCACCTGCAGGTTGCGGCCGATGGCCAGCTCGCCGTCCTGCGTGCTGTAGCCTTCGCAGAGGATCTGGCCGGCGGTCACCTTCTCGCCCTTGCGCACGATGGGGCGCAGGTTCATGCAGGTGCTCTGGTTGGTCTTCAGGAACTTGGTGAGCTTGTACTCCTTCTCGTCACCATCGAAACTTACGGTGCGCTCGTCCTCGCTGCGCTTGTAGTCGATCAGGATCCTGTTGCTGTCCACGTACTTCACGGTGCCATCGCCTTCGGCGGTGAGCAGCACACGGCTGTCGCGGGCCACGAGCTCTTCCAGACCGGTACCCACGAACGGCGCCTCGGGGCGCAGCAGCGGCACGGCCTGACGCATCATGTTCGATCCCATCAGCGCGCGGTTGGCGTCGTTGTGCTCCAGGAAGGGGATCAGGCTGGCGGCGATCGAGGCGATCTGGTTCGGGGCCACGTCCATCAGGTGCAGCTCCTTCGGCTCCACCACAGGGAAATCGCCCATAAGGCGGGCTTTCACGCGGTTACCGGTGAATTCACCCTTCTCGTTCACCTGGGCGTTCGCTTGCGCGATCATCAGGTTGTCCTCCTCTTCCGCGCTCAGGTAGGTCACCTCGGCTTTGATGTCCACCTTGCCGTCCTTCACGGTACGGTAGGGGGTCTCGATGAAGCCGAGGTTGTTGATCTTCGAGTACACGCAAAGGCTGCTGATCAGGCCGATGTTCGGTCCTTCCGGCGTCTCGATGGTGCAGAGGCGGCCGTAGTGCGTATAGTGTACGTCGCGCACCTCGAAACCGGCGCGTTCGCGGCTCAGACCACCGGGCCCAAGCGCCGACATGCGGCGCTTGTGGGTTATTTCGCTGAGCGGGTTGGTCTGGTCCATGAACTGGCTCAACTGGTTCGTTCCGAAGAACGAGTTGATCACCGAGCTCAGGGTCTTGGCGTTGATCAGGTCGGTGGGCGTGAACACCTCGTTGTCGCGCACGTTCATGCGCTCGCGGATGGTGCGGGCCATACGGGCCAGACCCACGCCGAACTGGGCGTGCAACTGCTCGCCCACGGTACGTACACGGCGGTTGCTCAGGTGGTCGATGTCATCCACATCGGCCTTCACGTTCACCAGCTCGATCAGGTACTTGATGATGAAGATGATGTCCTCCTTGGTCAACACCCTCACGCTCAGCTCGCTTTCGAGGCCCAGCTTCTTGTTGATCCGATAGCGGCCCACCTCACCGAGGTCGTAACGCTGCTCGCTGAAGAACAACTTGTCGATCACACCACGGGCCGTCTCCAGATCGGGTGGTTCGGCGTTACGCAACTGGCGGTAGATCACCTCCACGGCCTCCTTCTCGGAGTTCGAGGTATCCTTCTGTAGCGTGTTGTAGATCAGGGCGTAATCGGCTGCGTTGATGCCCGCCTTGTGCAGGATCACCGTCTTGGCGCCGCTCTCCACGATCTGGTCAACGTGTTCCTCTTCGATCACCGTTTCCCGGTCGATCAGCACCTCGTTCCGCTCGATGGATACCACCTCGCCGGTATCCTCGTCCACGAAGTCCTCCACCCAGCTCTTCAGCACGCGGGCGGCAAGTTTGCGGCCCACGGCCTCCTTCAGGTTGGCCTTGGTCACCTTGATCTCGTCGGCCAGGTCGAAGATGTTCAGGATGTCCTTGTCGCTCTCGAAGCCGATGGCGCGCAACAGGGTGGTCACCGGCAATTTCTTCTTCCGGTCGATGTAGGCGTACATCACCCCGTTGATGTCCGTGGCGAATTCGATCCACGACCCTTTGAAGGGGATGACACGGGCGCTGTACAGTTTGGTGCCGTTGGCGTGGCGGCTCTGGCCGAAGAACACGCCGGGGCTGCGGTGCAGCTGGCTCACGACCACGCGCTCGGCACCGTTCACCACGAACGAGCCCTTGGGGGTCATGTAGGGGATCTGGCCCAGGTACACGTCCTGCACGATGGTCTCGAAATCCTCGTGTTCGGGATCGGTGCAGTAAAGCTTCAGCTTGGCCTTCAGGGGCACGCTGTAGGTCAATCCGCGCTCGATGCACTCGTCGATGCTGTAGCGGGGCGGATCGATGAAGTAGTCCAGGAATTCCAGCACGAACTGGTTGCGGGTGTCCGTGATGGGGAAGTTCTCCGAGAACACCTTGAAGAGGCCTTCGCTCTCACGGTGTTCGGGGAGGGTCTCGATCTGGAAGAAGTCCTCAAAACTCTTCAGCTGGATGTCGAGGAAATCGGGGTAGTCGATCGACAGCGGGCTGGAGCCGAAATCGATGCGCTTGCTTTTCTTGGAACTGGTCTTCGCCTGGGCCATGTGTGCGGGATAAGGAAGAACGAGTACGACCGTATCAAGGAAGGATCCATTTTCACTTTGCCGGACACCCGGGCGGGATCAATGCCCGGGCATGCGTGCCGCCTCGCGGCGGGTCTTTCATCACAGAACAGCCGGAAAGGCCCGCCGTGGGGCCTCTCCGTGCTGCTGTGACGCGAGCGCGTATGCGGTCTTACTTGACCTCAACCTCAGCGCCGGCTTCCGTCAGTTGCTGCTTCAGGC
>JAHBUM010000155.1 GCA_019638075.1 Flavobacteriales bacterium
GCGGTGAACACGCTGTCCAGGAACTCCGGACGGGACACGCGCTCCAGGTGATGCACGTACGCGGCGAAGATCTCCGGGTCGTTGAAGTAGGCATCGTGCAGGTCCATGGACTGTTTGAAGCCGCCCACGTAGCGGTCCGACCCGGCCAGCGTGCGGATCTCGAACGCGCTGAAGCTCTCGTAGGCCACGGGTTCGATGCGCTTGAGCACCGGGTCGTAGTAGAACTTCACGTCGCTCCAATCCATGCTGTGGTGGCCGCCCACGAGATCGAGGATGGCGTGGCGGCGCGCGATCTTGTCGGCATCGAACACCTCGGAGGCGCGCAATGTGCCACGGCGGAAGGCATCCATGCGCGCCACGGCCTCCTCGAAGTAGCGGCGCTGCACGCTGTCCTTCGCCAGGTCGCCGGAGCCGAAAGCATCCACCGCAGCAGCCTGGTATGCGGCGAAGGGTTCGTTGTAGCGCACACCTTCGATCATGTTGAGGCGGTACTGCCAGAACAATCCGGGATCGAAGCGGAACAGCGGCCCCTTCAGGCGGTCGTTGTTGGTGAGCAGTTCGGGGCCGAAGTGCTCCTCGTAGGCGTACACACCAAGGTCCTCCCCGTTGAAGAGCAGGCGCACGAAGCCATAGCGCAAGGCGATGACACCCTCACCGCGCATCAGGCGGTGGTAGAACCAATCGCAGAGGTAGTTGCGCGTGCCGGGATGCTGCAACGAGAAGCGTTGCATGCCTTTGAAGCCCTTGTCCTTGCGGGCCAGTACACGGAACGACCACTTGTCGCCCTTCACGTGGTCGGCCATCTTGCCCTTGATGCGCACCTTCACCTTGAACGTGCTTCCGCCTGCGGTGAACTCGGCCGGCACGTAGTCGTTGCCATCGCGCATGATCACGCCCCGGTCGCGCGCAGCGGCCACCACGTTCTCCAAGGCATCCAGGTCGGTCTGGTCCACCTTCAGTTCCACCTCTTCGGGTTCCACGGCGAACGATGCGGGATAGTTCACCCACCATTGGTGCAGGAACTTCTTCAAGCCGGGGTGGCCCTTCTTCTTGATCTGGTGGTCGCCCACGTAGGCACCGCCGGCTACAACGGCTGCGATCAGGGCGATGATGACGAGGACGCGGGTTCTCATATGCATGGGAGGCTTGCTTAACGATCGGTGACGGGGGCGGGTGTGAGCGAGGCGCTGTCGTCAGGCTCCGCTTCCGCCTCCCGCTCCCGCCACAGCACGATCTCCTCTTCGGACACGATGGTGAAGATGACGACGAGGAGGATGGTGAACGGGTTGAGGGAGCTGACCAGCCACGACTCGTAGGTGACGGAGAACATCACGGCGAACATGACCCCGAGGCTCATGGGGACCAGCTTGCTCGCCTTGACGAACATGAGGATGAAGCTGCGGAAGAAGAGCACCAACCCCACCGCGCCCACATCGAACCAGAAGGAGAGGTATGAATTGTGGACGCCCCCCTGGTGCCCCATGCGCTCCAGGTACTTGTAGCTCTTGCGCATGATGCGCTCGTCGTTGCCGAAGCCGCCACCGAACACCAGGTATTCCTGGATGTGGCCCCAGGCGAACTCCCATGCGAAATAGCGGCCGCTCCCGGTCTCGAGGGTCTGGAGCCTGATGTAGGATTCGATGCCCAGGAAATGCACGATCGGCTCCAGGTTGCTCAATACCACCTCCATGATGCCGAACACACCCAGCAAGGCCAGAAAGCCAAGGAAAGGCGAGGCTGCGAAGAAGCGCCCGAAGAGCAGGAAGATGAATACCGAGATGAGCGAGGAGCGGGACCCCGAAATGAGAAGGAAATAGCCCGCCACGGCATACACGATGATACGCTCCCGCAAGCTGAACAGGCCCGGCTTCACCTCGCCCAGGATGGTGATGAGCATGATGAGCAGGAAGCAGAAGATCGCCATGCCGTTGGGGTTGCCGAAAAGCCCGCGGAAACGGCCCATCATGTAGGCATAGAACTCGCCCCAATAGAGGATCAGGAAGCCCGCCACGAGGATGGTGGCCATGAAGAACACCAAGTGGCGGAAGAAGGTCCAGCCCCACACGCGGAAGTTGTAGAGCACATAGTTGGGCACGATCAGGTACAACAGGGCGTAGGAGAGCGTTTTCTGCACACCCACCACCATGCTCCCGGAAAAAATGAGGGGGAAGAAGCTGTAGACGAAGAAAGGCAGGAAGATGTTGAACACCCGGGAGAACGGCACGAAGCGGTGGCGTTCCAACAGGAAGATGGCTGCCAAGGCGACGATGTACAGGTTCTTCACTGTCTTGAACACCTGCATCGAGAAGAACCACGGTGTGATGTCGGATAACACCAGCACGATCAGGAACCCGAAGACCATATCGGCCCAGAGGTCGCGCGATTTGAGGAAGAAGACCGAAAAGGGCATGAGCACGAAGAGGAAGGGCTTCGCGTAGACGCCCACCACCACGTATAGCAGCACCAGCAGGAACAACTGGTAGTGGTGTGCGAGATAGGCCCTCATGGCTGCTGCTTATGTCCGGCGAATGCGCGCAGCTGCTCCCGCACTGCGGTGCCGCGTTCCCGTGCGAAGGTGCGCATCACCTCCAGATGCCCCGCCCAGGTCGCCACGTGCGCAGGCTTCCTCCATCGCGCCGTATGGCGTTCCATCTCCGGGGCCATCAGGGTTGCGATCCGCTCCAGTTCGTCCAGGGCATGCTGCGTAGCCAGGGGGCCGTCCAGCAGCCCATGCGCAATGGCGATGAACCGTGCCTTGAGCTCCGGGGAGTTCATCATGCCCCAGAACAGCTGCGTCACGGGCACATCCATGGCTTTGGCGCGGAGGAACATATCGGCCTGGGGAGTGCCCTGCGCCCCGTAGCCAAGGTCCGAATCGCCCATGATGAAGTACCAGCGGCCATCCAACGGGCGCTCCTTCCGGGGCTTGCCAGCGTATCGCCAGAAGCGCACGTTCTGGTTGGGCCAATCCATGTTGCCGAAGATCATCTGGGTAGCCATGTAGGTGAGGAACCCGTCCACATCCACGCGAGCCTCAAGGGTATCGGCCCAGCCACCGGAGCGGCCATCCCAAGCGGCGGTGCGGCGGGCGAACCGCTCGAAGCGGGCCACCTGAGCCACGTCACCATGGTACAAGCGCGCCTCGTCCTCCAGGATGGTGATGTGCTTCTTCTTGATGCCGTAGCGCCTGGCGATCTCGTACTCGTCCATCCGGGGCCGCAGGTGATGTACACCCCAATAGGCGCCGTTGATGTAGACCACGCAGGTGCGGTGCCCGGAGGTCTCGAACGGCAGGCCCTCGCACAGCGCATGCTGGAACACGTCGCGCAGCATGGCCTTGATCTGGTCGTTGCCGGCGGCGCGCAGCACCAACGCATCGTACCCGCCGCGCACACCCTCTCCGAACAGCTCGTACCGCAACGGCTCATCGAACGAGAGCCGGAGGGCATGCTGCGGAAAGCCGCGCGTCATCTGGCCGTTCACGCGCACCCGCACCGCCGTCTCGAAACCGGTGGTGCCGTCAGGGTGGATGTACTGGATACGGCCGCTGCGCTCCCACGCCTTGCCGCGCATGTGGAAATTGCCGGGGTACTTCCACCACTTCGGGTCGCGCGCCTCGGCGATGAGCACCTTCTTCGGCGCCTGGAAGATGGCGTTGCCCACCACGAGCAATCCGGTATCGGGATCGAGGAGGGCGCCGGTGGGCATCAGGATGGAGACCACCGGCATGGCGCCGTGATGCTGTTCCAGCAACGTGTGCATCCGCTCGCGCGTGCGGCCGTCGGGCACCGCCCCCGCCACGCGGAACACCGTGGCCGCAGGCAGGCCCGCCAACGGATGCCGCCAATTGAGGGAGATCGGGGTGGACAGGAGCCTGGCCACCCGGACATGATCCGCACCGCGCGCAACGGCCGCACCATCCCTTACCCGCTCGAAGGCCCCATCGGCGCCCAAGGCCAGATAGGCCATCCGCCCCGCACCCACATCCAGCTTCAGTTCCTCCCCTGGGCGTGGATAAGCCATGTCCGGCACCAGCCCTTGTGGGGCATCGGCCTGCACCACGGGAATGCCCTTCGGCGCGCGCCCCACCCAGGCCACACCAGCGAACGCCAACACCAAGGCTACGGCCATGGCAGGCAGCGTGTACCGATCGCCAGAGGCACGCATGCTCAAGCCTGCTTCTCTCCCCGGAGCGCCCAACGCATGATGGGAATGAAGAGCACCAACGCGATACCGACGATCACCGAAGCCCCGGACCCACAGCCGATGCCGATCAACAGCATGGTCAGCAGGGTCGTATCCGGCCGGGCATCGCCACGCCTGCCCACCAGTACCGCAGCAGCAAGCACCAGGGTTGCCAATGGCAGCTGGGAGCGCACCAAGGCGGCGGCCAGTGCTGCAGTGGCGGCCCAAAGCGCATCGTGGCGCGCCTCCGCCCCCTGCCGCCCCGCACCCCAGCGCGCAGCGAGGTAGCCGAACACGAGCGCCGCCACCAGCACGAAGAGCAGGTTCGGGATGTCGTACACCGAGAAATGCCCCATGTGGTCCGCTATCGCGCCCTTGATGTCCATGCTGTCCAACTTTGGCTCCAAAGCTAACCATCCCCCTTCGTGCGCCATGGCGACCGGTAACTACCTTTGGCCTGACATGTATCGTCATTCCGCCTTCCTGTGCGTCCTGCTCTGTGGCGCCGTCGTCCAAGGCCAGCAGGTCGATCTGATCGGCGGCTCGCTCCATGTGATGGATGGGACCACCCTACGGTTCAACGGCCCGCTGGAATTCGTGATCCAGCCGGGGGCGTCGGTGGTCAACGATGGCATCATCGACCTCGGCGGGGCGGCATCCGTCAATGAGCCGGTGGGCGCACCCATCAGCGGGGCCGGTGTGGAGATCGCCCGCTTGGAGGACGAGGGGCCTTCCAGCGCCGCCACCCCCGGCGGCTTGGGGCTTACACTGACCACGGGCGCACCCAGCGGCCCCATCACCATCACACGCGGGCATGTGGCCCGGGAATTCCCCGAGGGGGATCTGAGCATCGCGCGCTGGTTCGCCCTGGAGGCTCCGGGAGCCAGCGGAACGGTGGATGTGGTGATGCACTATGACCCTTCCGAGCTGAACGGGCTGTCGGGATCGGCCCTGGCGCTTTTCCGGTCGGCGCAGGAAGATGGCCCGTGGACCATCCTCCCCAGCACCGCATCGGAGCGGACCGTGAGCGCCACGCTCGAAGCCCCATGGACCTTCATCACCGCGTTCGATGCGAACGTGCCCACCGCATCGCCCGCCTTGTTCGCCACCAACGGGCTGCATGTATGGCCCACGCTCACCACAGGCCAAGTGTTCATCCATTCCACTGATGGCGCTCCACTTGACGCATTGGAAGTGTTCGATGGGCTCGGCCGCACCATAGCCACGCAAGTGGACCAACATTCCGCCACACTGGCCACCATGGACCTTTCCGGTCTGGCGCACGGCCCCTACTACCTGCGCGTGAACCGGCTCACGACCATCAAGCTGCGCAAAGAATGAGGCGTCCGATCCTGCTGCCCGCCATCACACTTCTTCTCCCCAGCCTGTTGTCCGCCCAGCTCGATTTGCCCGTGCGGCTGGAACTGAACGGGGCCACGGATGCGGACCGGCAAGTGATGGGCCTGGGCGACCCCCTTCAGCCCGATGCCGCCGTGAGCGTGGACGCCGCGCGCAGCCACGTGCTCACCACGGCCACCACCACCGGAACAGCGGTGCTGAGCGGTACACTACAGCCCGCACCGGCCACCATCATCCCGGGCATGCTGGTGACCATCGTTCCGCAGGAAGCGAACAGCGCCGGGGCGCAACTGGACCTGAACGGGAACGGCCCCCACCCGTTGGTGAAATGGGGAAGTGTGCCGGTAGACAGCGCCGACCTGCCCGTGGGGGTTCCGAGCCGGCTGCTCTTCGATGGCACGAGCTATCAGGTGCTGAACTGGAATTCCCGGCCATGCGCCACCCGGACCATGCCTGGCAGCCCGCTCTACTGCATCGATGATTCCGTGCGGGGCAGCGCGGTCTCCTATTACGATGCCGTGATCGACTGCCATGGCCGGGGCGGCCGCCTGTGCTCGTTCGGCGAATGGGCCAGCGCCTGCCGCCGGAACGCGGGCTTCCTCGGCACGTTGGTCAGCTACGAATGGGTGGACGATGCGGCCAACAGCGGCAACCACGGCAAGGTGGTGGGGAGCGGCTATTACAATGCATCCACCCCGGAGGTAGGCACCGCCTGCGAGTACGGCAGCACGCACCAGCCGCTTACCCTGAACCTCTATCGCTGTTGCTACGACCGATGAGAGCGATCCTCACCCTTCCGCACCTCCTGCTCACCTTCGCCCTTGCGCATGCACAGGTGGAGGTGGACCAGCGGATACACCTCACCGGCCCCGATGGCGAGCGCGCCCTGACGGGGCTGGCCATGCCTGCCGCGCCGGACGCCGCCCTGACCGTGGAGGCTGCGCTTATCGGCACAGGCTCATGGGCCGAGGCCAGCGCGAACAACATGGCGATCACCCTGCATCCTCGGGTCCCCGTGAGCGCCTACCGCGATGGGCTGCTGCTGCGGTTCGTTGCCCCGGCGGACATATTCGGCCCCAGCACGATCTCCTGCATCGGCCTTGACGAGGCTGCGCTCCGCAGGCCCGATGGCCTGCCCCCCATGCGCGGCCAGATCGTTCCGGGTGCGGTGATCGAAGTGCTCTACGCCGCCGATGGCTGGATATTGACCAATGCTCCCGAACGCGGCTGCCCGCCCGGTACCGTAGCCATCAGCGAGCGCACGTGCATCGAGCGCGAGCCCCACGGCAACTCGCGCTGGTATGCTGCTGCGGACCGTTGCACCAACCGGGGCGGCAGGCTGTGCAGCTGGGATGAGTTCTACCTGGCCTGCATGCGCCACAGCGACCAGCTGACCGGCCTGCTCAGCGCATGGGAGTGGATCGATGATGCCACCAACCATTGGCACACCAGCGTTCAGGTGGGCATGGGTTCCTGCACCGCCGAGCGTTGGGCCGTTCCGGCTGGCGTAACGCTGGGCCCTACACGCTGTTGTTTCGTCCCCCGATGATGCTGCGCACGATCACCTCCTTCTGCTGCGGTGTGCTCGCCATGGGCACCATCGCACAGCTCTCGTCGGATAAGCCCGTGATGCTTACCGCCCCGTTCCCCGAAGCCCGGCAGGTGACCGGCCTTCCCCCGCTGCACGAACCCGATGCGGCCCTATCCGCTGCGGTGGAACGCAACGGCGCCTACCGTGTGGCCTCCCCCGCACCGGGGAACCTGTGGGCCGTGACGCTGGATGCCCTTTCATCGGCACCTCCGGCGGGCACACACCTGGTCCTTATCGCTCCCAGCCCCACGGCGGGCGATGTGGATGTGCTGGTGAACGGCCATGGCCCTTATCCGCTGTTGGCCGGTGTGGATGCGCGTGTGGATGGGATCGACGTGCCGGAAGGCACCGCCCTTTCGGTGGTGATGGACGGGACATCGTTCCACGTGCTGAACGGCAATGTGTTCCCCCGGCGGCCATGCCCCGCAGGCACTGCTCCGGTGGATCGGAACTCCTGCATCGAGCTGGATGAGCACCCTGCCACGGACTTCTTCTCGGCCATCCTGACCTGTGGCGATCTGGGCCTGCGCTTATGCGGCTGGGCGGAATTCATTTCAGGATGCCGACAGGCCACAGAGCTGGGCTTGCTCCAGACCACCAACAACTGGGAGTGGACCAATGATGCCTCGAACGAGGACGACTGCGTGCGTGTCGTTGGTGCCGGGAGCTGCCTGAGCAGCGGTAATTCGTTCGCCAGCGTGGGCAATGTGGACCGCCCCTTCCGCTGCTGTTACACACGTTAGGCGCATGCGTCGGCCAAGGCTCCTCCGCATGCGCATAGCCGTGGTGCTGGTGTGTGGTGCGCTGCTGTTCCGCGCCGGGGAGGCCACCG
>JAHBUM010000156.1 GCA_019638075.1 Flavobacteriales bacterium
CGACCACCGCAGCGAATCCTGCAACAGGTCATAGCTGGTGGTCAGGCCCACATAGTCCAGCAGTTTGATCTTCTTCAACTGGAGCGCATCGCTCACTCCGGAGCTGTCGCGCATGGCCTTCCCATCGCGCACCTTCGCTTCGAGGCTCTGGATCACGCCGAGGTTCACCGATCCGCTTTCACCGGCCGCAGGCTTGCCGTAGATGCCGATGTCGTAGGGCGAATAACTGCTGAGGGCGCCATTGGGACCGAACGGCCCTTCGATCTGTGTGCTGCCATCGGGGCGGTAGTTGAAGCCCACGCTGGGCGTGATCACGTGGCGGATGGCCCTGATGCGACTGCCTCGGAACGCATACATGCCGTATAGCTTGCTGGTGAGGGTGGCCCCGGCGCTCCACTCGAAGGGGGCGGCGAAGCGGGGAATGGTGTCCGTTATGGTGGTGATGCCTTCCGCTGTGGTCACGGTGGTCTTCCGCAGCTGCTCGAAGTACATGCGGTCCGTCAGGCGCAGTTCGGGGTTCAGCGTCACGAAGCGGTTCTTCAATGTGGTGGTGACCGCTGCGGTATGGCGGATCCCGTTCTTCATGTTGCGGGCGAGGGCGGGCATGTTGGCCCACGAGAGCTGCTGCTCGGTGGTGGTCAGGCGATTGTCGAAGTTGGCCGTGTAGGTCACGCCGATCTGGTCGTAGAAGCGGGGGCTTGCACCGGCGGGCCGCATCTGCTGGAAAGGGAAGATGCGCTGCACGTTGAAGGTGACTGCCGGCAGGGTGATGTCGAACGTGCGGTTCAGCGTGTTCTGGCTGTGGCGCAGGTTCACGGCGAGGTTGTAGGGCTTGCCGGGCCACAGGTGGCTCCACGCGATGTTGCTCTGGAAGGTGTTGCTGAGGTAATCGACCGTGCTGCTGTTGAAGTTGTTGGTGAAGTTCTGGCTGGTGCCGAGGTTCACGCTGGCGCTGAAGCGGTCGGTGAGGCTGGCCTTGGGATCCACCTGATGGTTCCAGCGGACGAAGAAGTTGCGCTGGCGGCTGAAGTCGCGGTATTCGCGATCGCCGTTGAGCAGGGTGCTGTAGCTCAGGTCCACGTTGCCGCCGTAGCGGTAGCGGGTCTTGTACCGGCTGCCGGTGCGCAGCGCCCACGAGCCGCGCGAATAGATATCGCCCGTCACGGAAAGGTCCATGCGGTCGCTGATGGGCTGGTACCAGCCGCCGTTCAGCAGGTAGTAGCCGCGGTTCTGGTCGTAGCCGTACGTGGGGATCAACACGCCCGCACTGCCACCCTTCACGTTGGGGAACATGCCGAAGGGCACGGCCAGCGGCGTGGGTATCTTCCAGATCTTCATGTAGGCGGGTCCGGCGATGATCTTGTCATCGGGGATCACCATCATGCGGCTCACCTTGAAGTGGTAGTGCGGCGTGGGCCTGTCGCAGGTGGTGAGCATGCCGCCCTTGCTATGCACCTCGCCGTTCGCATGCCGCTTGCTCAGGCTGGCGCTCACCCAGCTTTCCTGCTCGTGGGTGCGCACTTGGCGGATAAGCCCCTGCTTGCTCTTGAAGTTATAGCGGATGCTGTCGGCCTCGATCACCGATCCGGCCTGCGTGAACTGCGGCTTGCCCACCACGGCACCGGTGCTGTCGGGGGCACCAAAAGCCTGCGTTTCCTCGTTCTTGAAATTGAATACGATGCGGTCGGCGGTCATCTCCACGTCGCCGTACTTCACGGTGGCGGCGCCAAAGAGGTACACGGTTTGCTCGGCGATGTCGTACCGCATGCTGTCGCGGGCGCTGTACTTCACCTCGCTTTCGAGGGTCTGCGCGGCGCCCGGCAGCGCGAGGCACATCAACAGGAACGTGATGAAAACTGCACCGATCGTGGGAGGCATGCCGCCCCCCCCCCCTTTAGTTTCGCGCCGCAAGGGCATGGAGCAGCGCGTATCCGGCATGGAACAGAAGGGGGGCTTTTCGGCGGGGCCGCAAAGTACGGAAGTGCTTGGGGTCGGTTGTCGGTTGTCGGTTGTCAGACTTGCGGGCGATGGACGCGTTCGAGGCAGCCTGTCGCCCAGCCTGACAACCGACAACCGACAACCGCCCCCCCCCACGAACACCCTGTTGAGATCATACCTCGGCAGGGTCTCTCGAAGAGGACCCTGCCGTTCCATGTGGCGCATGGTGGCGATCATCGTATCGTTCTGCGCTGTTCTGGCTCCCACACACGCCCAAACAGCGGGCCACGACCCCAACAAGATCCGCACGGTGGTGCTGGATGCGGGCCACGGTGGCAAGGATCCCGGCAACCTCGGCACGGGCCGCTACAAGACCACCGAGAAGCACGTTTCGCTCAACGTGGCCAAGCTCGTCGGCCGGTACATCAACGAAGCCTTCCCCGATGTGAAGGTGGTGTACACCCGCGAGGACGACCGCTTCGTGGAACTGATGGAGCGGACGAAGATCGCCAACCGCAACAAGGCCGATGTCTTCATCAGCATCCACTGCAACGCCAACGACAACAAGGACCCGCACGGCTGCGAGACCTACGTGATGGGCCTGCACAAGACCGAGGCGAACATGAAGGTGGCGCAGAAGGAGAACGCCGCCATTCTGCTGGAGGAGGACCGTGGCCTGAAGTATGGCGGGTACGATCCCAGCCGGCCGGAAAGCCAGATCGAACTGGGCCTGCTGCAGAACAAGCATCTGGACCAAAGCCTGCTGCTCAGCTCGTTGATCCAGAAGCAGTTCAAGGAGCGCGTGGGCCGCGTGGACCGGGGCGTGAAGCAGGCCGGGTTCCTCGTCATCAGCTACACCACCATGCCCAGCGTGCTCATCGAGCTGGGCTTCCTCACGAACCCCACGGAGGAGGATTTCCTACAGACCGAGCTGGGGCAGGACTACATGGCTTCGGCCATCTACCGGGGCTTCAAGGAGTACAAGGGCATCGTGGAGCGCACGGATGGCGGCGCCACCGCCGAGGTGCCCGATGCCAAGCCCGACACCGCAAGGAAGGAACCCGTGAAAGAGCCGGTGAAGCCCCCTGTGAAAGCGCCGGAGAAAGCGCCGGAGAAGGCTGCGGAGGAACCGGCCTTGGTGTTCAAGGTGCAGATCGCCACCAGCACCAAGCGCATACCCACCAAGCCGCAGAACTTCAACGGGATCGAGGGCGTGCAGGAGCATCAGGGCGGCGGTATGTACAAATACACGGTGGGGGCCGAAGCCACGGTGGCGGGCGCGCGCAAGGTGCAGGAAACGTGCCGCGCGAAGGGCTACGCCGAGAGTTTCATCGTGGCCTTCCGCAACGGCGAGCGGATCGCCTTGCAGGAAGCACTTAAATTAGCCGAGGCGCATTAGGCGCGTCACACGCACTGGATGAAGATCAAACGGGAGTACTCCATCGTCGCACTGGTCCTTGGGGGCGTGGGGCTGCTCATCTTCGGTATCAACTACCTCAAGGGGTTGGACCTGTTCCAGAAGCGCAACGTGTACCACGCGGTGTACAACAACGTGGCGGGCATCACGGGTGCCAGCCCGGTGTACTACAACGGCTACAAGGTGGGGCAGGTGATCAAGACCGGGCTGCTGCCGGGCCGGACCGGGCACGTGGTGGTGAGTTTCCAGATCAACGAGGATGCCCTCGTCATCACCAAGGACACCAAGGTGCAGATCTACAGCGCGGACCTGTTCTCGCGGGCACTTCAGATGCACCTTGGCGCGGGGCCGCTGGCCGAAGTCGGGGATACGCTCGTGGGCGATGTGCAGCTGAGCCTCACCGATGCCGTGGGCGCGCAGATAGACCCGCTCAAGGCCAAGGCCGAAGGCATGATCTCCAAGGTGGATTCGGTGCTGAACGCCTTCCAGCAGATGCTGAACAAGCAGACGGTGGACGACATAGACAGCAGCTTCAGCAGCATCCGCGATGCGCTGGAAAGCCTCAGCAGCGCCGCCGCCCGCGTGGACAGGCTGGTGGCTTCGGAAAGCGCCACGCTCAGCGCCACATTGAAGAACTTGGAGACCGTGAGCGCCACCCTCGCCCGCAACAGCGAGAGCATGGACCACATCTTCACCAACCTCGATACCCTCAGCGCCGACCTTGCCAAGGGCCGCCTGCGCAAGATCATGGACGACATGGCCCAAGCCAGCGGCGACCTGAAACAGGTGATGGCGAACCTCAACAGCGGCGAAGGCACCCTCGGCAAATTGATGACCGACGACAGCCTCTACACCAACCTCAACAACGCCTCGCGCGAGCTGGACATCCTGCTGGAAGACCTGCACGTGAACCCCAACCGCTACCTCAGCATCTTCGGCAAGAAGGACCGCCTGCCGAAATTGAGCGATGCCGACATCGAGCGCATCGGCAAGGTGGTGGACGAGAAAAAGAAGTAGGCCATGGGCATCGGCAGCATCATCTTCCTCCTGCTCGTCGGTGCCGCCTCGTGGCTCTTCGCGCGCAACATCATGCGCGTGCGCCGCAACATCCTGCTTGGGAAGGATGAAGTGATCAACGACCGCCGGTCCGAACGCTGGGCCGTGATGGCGCGCGTGGCCCTCGGCCAAAGCAAGATGGTGGTGCGCCCCATCGCGGGCTTCCTGCACATCATCGTGTACGCGGGCTTCGTTATCATCAACATCGAAGTGCTGGAGATCATCATCGACGGCATCTTCGGCACGCACCGGGTGCTGTCCTTCATGGGCGGCTTCTACGACTTCCTCATCGGCAGCTTCGAGTGGCTCGCGCTGGGCGTGTGGCTGGCCTGCGCCATCTTCCTTGTGCGCCGCAACATCATCAAGCTGAAGCGCTTCGTGATGAAGGAACTGGACGGCTGGCCGCGCACGGATGCCAACCTGATCCTCAGCACCGAGATCGCGTTGATGACGGCCTTCCTGCTGATGAACGCAGCCGACTGGAGCCTGCAACAGCGAGGAGCGGAGCATTACACCGCTGCCGGAGCCTTCCCGGTAAGCAGTGTCATCGCCAGCGCATTGTCCAATTGCTCCATTGCTTCATTGATCCTCATCGAACGCATCTGCTGGTGGTTCCATATCATCGGCATCCTCGCCTTCCTCAATTATCTGCCGTACAGCAAGCATCTGCACATCCTGCTGGCCTTCCCCAACACGTGGTACAGCAAGCTGAAGCCGAAGACCGAGATCGCCAACATGGAGCGTGTCACCGGTGAAGTGATGAGCATGCTGGATCCCAGTGTTCAGCCGCCCGCACCTGCTGTGCCGCGCGTGGTGGCAGGCTACGAAGTGGCCGATCGTTTCGGCGCGAAGGACGTCTTCGACCTCAGTTGGAAGAGCCTGATGGATGCGTATAGCTGCACCGAGTGCGGCCGTTGCACCAGCGAATGCCCCGCGAACATCACCGGTAAATTGCTGAGCCCGCGCAAGATCATGATGGACACCCGCGACCGCATGGAGGAAGTGGGCAAGGTGATCGATGCGAAAGGCAAGTGGGAGGATGATGGCAACAGCCTGCACACCCGCATCACCGAAGAGGAATTGTGGGCCTGCACCACCTGCAACGCCTGCACGCAAGCCTGCCCGGTGAACATCGACCCGGTCAACATCATCGTGGAAATGCGCCGCTACCTCGTGATGGAAGAGAGCAAGACACGCCCGGCCCTGACCAGCATGTTCAACAACGTGGAGAACAACGGTGCGCCATGGGCGTTCGGGCCGGATCGGCGCATGGAATGGACGGAAAGTTAGAACTTGGATCCAATGAAACCAGCTTGGGTTCTCTTCCTGATCATCGGAGGTTTCTGGTCACTGATTACGACGATAGTTGCGATCGTCCGGATCCTCTCCAACCCGTTCAGGGGAGACAAGCTGTCGTGGGTCCTCATCTCCATGGTTGCGTTCATTGGGCCGGTCCTTTGGCTCGCGCGAGGCCGCAAGCTCATTGGATCAAAGACCCCGATCTAGTCCCGTTCAGGATCTCCATTAGTATGAGCAAACCCATGCAGATCAGAACAATGGCCGAATATGCGGCCGGTGGAGAAATTCCCGAGGTGCTCTTCTGGGTGGGCTGTGCCGGTAGTTTCGACGACCGCGCCAAGAAGATCACCAAGGCCTTCGTGCGCATCCTCAACGCCGCCAACGTGAAATTCGCCGTGCTGGGGCAGGAGGAAAGCTGCACCGGTGATCCCGCGCGCCGCGCTGGCAACGAATTCCTGTTCCAGATGCAGGCGCTCACCAATGTCACCGTGCTGAACGGGTATGGCGTGAAGCGCATCGTCACCGCCTGCCCGCATTGCTTCAACACGCTGAAGAACGAATACCCCGCGCTGGGCGGCACCTACGAGGTGATGCACCACACGCAGTTCATCAATGCGCTGATGAAGGAGGGGCGCATCAAGGTCGAAGGCGGCAGCTTCAAGGGCAAGCGCATCACCTTCCACGACCCCTGTTACCTCGGCCGTGGCAACAACGAGTACGAAGCCCCGCGCGAAGTGCTGTTGAAGCTGGATGCAGCGTTGGTGGAACTGAAGCGAAGCAAACAGAACGGCCTGTGCTGTGGTGCCGGTGGCGCGCAGATGTTCAAGGAAGCGGAGCCGGGAAAGAGGGAGGTGAACGTCGAACGCAGCGAAGAAGCCTTGGCCGCCGAGCCCGCTGTGATCGCCGCCGGGTGCCCGTTCTGTAACACCATGCTCACCGATGGCGTGAAGCATTTCAACAAGGAAGGCGAAGTGAAGGTGCTGGACATCGCCGAGCTGATCGCGCAGGCGGGGGAGCTGTAGAACGTACGGATCGCCCCATCCCGGTGTTTCCCACGACAGCTTCTGTGATCATGGGTCCGGCTTGTATGACCCCGCATTCCGGGGCCTTGCATCGCCTTCAATGTGCATGCTCCGCTCGGTTCACGGGATCAAGTAGCGATATGCATGCGCACCGCTGGCATGGTATTCCATGTCGCGCTGGTATCCCAAGGAGTCCCAGTGCGAGATGACCGCTCTTGTATCGACCGCACGTAGGTCGGTGAAGAGGAACCAGATGGGACCGTGCATGTCCACAGCGTCGTGCAAGCGCTGGTCCGCGGTGGACGGCTCATCGCCAAGATCGACGAAGGCGTTGGTGTCGTACGCATGGATCCTGCTGTAGTAGCCCAGGATCGCACTCGCTCCGGTGTCCACATAGATGCGATCGCCAGCAGATGCATGTGCGGCAACGTGATCGAGGCAGGCGCGCAACTCCTGCCGGTCCATGGGGAACTCGCCGCGTAGGAAAAGGCTTCCGAGGATCAGCGGGGCGGAGATCGCCAGTGCTCGTTGCGCCCTCTCGTTCCAGGTGTGTCGCACGTGCAGAAGGCACTGCTCAACGCCCAATGTGGCAAGAAGTATGAAGGTGGGTGCCAGGTACAGGATGAGGCGTGTATCGAACGGATAGAGATGGAGGATGCTGAGCAGCGCATGGATACCCACCGGTAGCGCGAACAGGATCAGCAGCATGCTGCGGCCACTGCGCAGGCAGTTGAACGCTCCAAGGCCTACCAGCACCATCAGGAGGTATCCGTTCATCGTGCCAAAGGGAAGAAGCCGGTTGAAGACCATGTAGCCCCTGTCATGCAAGTACCGCAGGAGGGCATCCGGGGACATGGGCTCTGCCGGAAGGCCACCTGCTGCGATCCAGAAGCGCAGCAGGTGGGGCGTAGCGGGGTGGCCATGTACGGCGATGGTGTAATAGAAGAGGAACGTGATGCACCAAAGCGCGCACCAAAGGATCAGCGGGTCACGGATCGAAAGCTTGCCGCCCCTGTTCCGAAGATGATGGCTGAACATGGAAATGAAGGCTGGGACGGCCACGATCGGTGTGATACTGGAGAACCAGATCGCGACCACCGCGAATGCCCCCAGCTTGTGCAAGCCATGCCCGGTGGCCCTGTAACGAAGGACCAGCGCTGCGATCAGGGTGGCCACGGCGACATCACCCATGTATTGTTTCGCCTCGCTCGCGTAGTAGAT
>JAHBUM010000157.1 GCA_019638075.1 Flavobacteriales bacterium
GCAAACTTTCCCTGATGCTCGACTCCTTGCTGGAACAGACCGCACCATGACCACACGCCCCCTCATCCTCCTTCATTCCCTACTGATCGGCACCATCGCCATGGCCCAGGAAGACACGCCTGACATCCGGCTGGTGCCGGTCACCGACGAGCCTGTGATAATGGGTCCGATCATTGACGTGGCCACGCCGCAGGAACCCGACAGCAACCAAGTGCTGATCGTGGTGGAAGTGATGCCCTCATTCCCCGGTGGCATGCCCGCCTTGTCCGCTTATGTGAGCGAGCACCTGAAGTACCCCGAAAAAGCAAAGGAGCTCCGCGTGGAGGGCTTGGTCCTGTTGCAATTCGTCGTGGAGAAGGATGGATCGGTGAGCAACGCCGAGGTGATCCGCGGCATTGGCTACGGCTGCGATGAAGAGGCCCTGCGCGTGTTGCGGCAGATGCCCGCCTGGAAGCCCGGCCAGCAGGGCGGAAAGCCGGTGCGGGTGCGGTACAGCCTGCCCCTGCGCTTCAAGCTGCTGGGTGAAAAGTGAGCGTGCGCGGCCCGCTGCGCCAGGGCAGGGGGTGATGCGAGTTCACAACAGCTCCGCCTCCATGACCATGTACAAACCCGGCCCGCGTTGTTCGGTGTCGGGCTCCGACGCGATAACCGCAGCCTGCTCGTTCTGCCCAGCCGAACAACCAGCACGGACAACTGTATTCAATAAGTGTCCCTTTTCACGTACCGCCCTGCGCACGCACCAGACTGTCGGCACGGATCGTCCGCTTCTTCGCCTGCATTCGCTCCTTCACCCGATCCACCAAGTAGTACATCATCGGCACCAAGAACACGGTGAGCACCAGCGACGAGAGCAGCCCGCCGACGATCACCCAGGCCAAGCCGTTCTTCCATTCGGCCGCGGTACCGGTGGCCAAGGCGATGGGAAGCATGCCGATGGCCATTGCGAGGGTGGTCATGAGGATGGGGCGCATACGTTCCTTGCCGGCGAGGATCAGTGCTTCGCGGTAGGGCTTGCCTGCGGCCTTCAACTGGTTGGTGAAATCCACGATGAGGATGGAGTTCTTGGTGACCAAGCCCATGAGCATGATGAGGCCCAGCAGGGCGAAGAGGCTGAGGTTGCTGCCGGACAGGTTGAGCGCAAGGAAAGCGCCGATGGCCGCCACCGGAATGGCGAAGAGCGCCACGAAGGGATAGATGTAGCTGTCGTACAGCGCCACCATGATCAGGTAGATGAGGATGAAGGAGATCATTAGCACCGAGCCCAAGGCGCCGAAGCTGTCGTTCTGCCGCTTGATGTCGCTGCCCCAGGTCATTTGCATGCCGGGCGGCAGTGGGTTGGCTTTCACGTAGGCCACCACTTCATCGGCCACGGTGCCACTGGGCCGGCCCAAGGCATCGGCGGTGAGGGTAACAGCGGGCTGGCGGTCCTTGCGTTCCAGCAAGGAGGGCGAGCTGGCCCGTTCGATGCGGGCGAACTGCGCTACTTCCACGGGCAGGCCCTTGGGGTTCACGATGGCGAGTTGGCCCACATCATCCGCGCTGCGGCGATCGAATTTGTCCAGGCGGATGCGTACGGGATACTCGGTGCCTTGCTCGGTGAGGGTGGCATCATCGTTGCCGTTGAAGGCGGTGCGCAGGTTGATGCCCACGTAGGCGGTGGCCAGCCCGAGGCGTTGCATGCGGTCCTTGTCGGGCAGCACTTGCAGCTCGGGGCTTCCCTCTTCCACCGATAGCCGCACGTTGTCCGCGCCGGGAATGCCTTGGACCACGGTTTTCAAATTTTCCGCAGTGGCCATCACATCACCGAGGTGGCTTCCGCTGAGCGTGATCTCGATGGGTGCCGAGCGCGGGATGAGACCGAGTGCTGCGATGGAGATGTTGATGCCCGCATGATCCTTGGCCACCTGTTCGCGCAGCATCCGCATGAAGGCTTCGGTGGAGGTACCGCCCGTTTCCTTCTTGGGTTTGAGCTGCACGGTGAACTCGCTGCGGTTGGCTGCGCCCACGCCCAAGCTGCCGATGCCGGTACTGGGGCCGCCCACGTTGCTGAAGAGCGTGGCCACCTCGGGCTGTTGAAGGATGAATGATTCCACCTGGCGCGAAACGCGGTCGTTCTCCTGGATCGAAGTGCCCTTGTCGAACTCCAGCGCCATGCGGAATTTGCCTTGGTCGCCGGTGGCGATGAGCTCCTTGCCGATGATGCCCTGCCGCATCATGGCAGCGGTGCCCAAGAAAAGCAGCAGCACGAAGGCAGTGAAGGCGAGCTTGTGCCTCAGTACCCAGTCCAAAGTGCCGCCGTACCAGTTGATGAAGCGGTCCAGCTGGCGCTCGAACCAGAGCAGGAAGCGGTTGAAGGCGTTGGTGGGCCGCAGATCGTCCTTCTGGCCGATGCGCGAGGCGAGCCACGGCGTGAGCGTGAAGCCCACGAGCAAGCTGGTGAGCGTGGAGGTGATCACCACCACGGAGAATTGCTTGAGCATGTCGGCCACGAAAACTTGCAGGAAGAGGATGGGCAGGAACACCACCACGTCCACCAAGGTGATGGACATGGCGGAGAAGCCGATCTCCATCCGGCCTTCGAAGGCGGCGGTGCGCTTCTCCTTGCCCATGTCCAGGTGCCGTTGGATGTTCTCCAGCACTACGGTGGCATCGTCCACCAAAATGCCGATGATGAGCGACATGGCCAGCAAGGTCATCAGGTTGAGCGTGTAGCCGAGCAGCCACATCGCGGCGAAGGCGGTGATCAACGAAGTAGGGATGGCCACCGCCACGATGAGCGCGTTGCGGAAGCTGCGCAAAAAGAGCAGCATCACCAGCGATACCAGCAGCACCGCCAATCTCAGGTCGAACACCACGGAGTTCACTGCGGCGATGGTGTTGTCCGTGCTGTCGTCGGTGATGGTGAATTGCACGTGGTCCGCAGCGTTGCGCCCTTCGACCTCAGCGAACTTTTCACGCACGGCCATGGACATGTCCACGGCGTTGGCATCGCCTTGCTTCTTGATCAGCAGGCCGATGCCGTTGGCGCCGTTGAAGCGGCTCACCGAGGTGGTCTCCTTGATGCCGTCGCGCACTTCGGCCACGTCGCGCACATGCACAGGGCTTCCCGGCACGGGCATGGCCAACTGCACTCCGGCGATGTCCTCCACGCGGTTGAACTTGCCCACTAAGCGCACCGTGCTGCTTTCCGTATCGGTCTCCACATTACCCGCTGGCAGATCGATGCCCGCGCGGTTGATGGCCTCGGTGACCTGGAGGAACGAGATGCCGTACTGTTTCAACTTGCCGAGGTCCACCAATACCTGGATCTCGCGCTCCTCGCCGCCCAACAGGGTGATCTCGGCCACGCCCTTCACCTGCTGGATCTGCGGCAGGTAGTCGTCCTTCATGCGTTGGAAGAATTCCGTGGGGGGCAGGTCGCTGGTGGCGCTCACCGACATCACGGGCAGGTCGTTGGGCGACACCTTGCTCATCACCGGGCTCAGGATGTCCGCCGGCAGGTCCTTGCGGATGTTGTCGATGTAGCGCTGGGCATCCTGCATGGCCTGGTCCAGGTTGATGCCGTACTTCATGTTGGCGATCACCACCGAGGCGTTGGGCAGGGATTTCGTGACCAGATAGTCCACGCCCTCCAGGTTGGAGAGGGCATCCTCGATCTTGCGCGATACGGAGGTTTCCACCTCGTTGGGTTCTGCACCGGGGTAGCCGGTGCGGATCACCAGCACGTGCTGGTTGAAGTCGGGCATGAGCTCGTAGCTCAGGTTCATGTACCCGATGATGCCCAGCAGTGCGAAGACGCTGAAGAGCACGATGATCAGCGAGGGCCGCCCGATCGATATCTCGGTAATGTTCATGGCACAGGGACGTTATTGCGCGGCGACAACGGCACCGTCGAACAGGTTGATGAGGCCCTTGGTGATAATGATGTCGCCAGCATGAAGGCCGCTGGTGACCACGGAACGGTTGCCCAGTGTGCCGGAAACCGTGACAGGTTGCAGCGTGGCCTTGCCCTCTTTCACGAGGTACACCTTTGCGCTACCGCTTCCCCCGGTGATGGCCGCAGAAGGGATGACCACGCCATGGGCACTGCTCCGTTCCTGCACATGCACCTTGCCGAACATACCCGCAAGGATCCGCTGATCCGCCGTGTTGCGCACTACCAGTTGCACCGGGAAGCTATTGGCCATGTTGGCCTTGCTGCCGACCACCGCCACCTTGCTGGCGAGGCGCATATCCGGATCGTTGTCCGTGCTGAGGCTGAACTCCTCTGCCGTGTTGAAGAAGCCGATATCGCCCTCGGGGATGTTCACCGTAAAGCGCAGCGTGGCGATGTCGGTGAGCTGCACCAAGGGCACGCCCGGCGCGGCGAATGCCCCCACTTCGGTGAGCTTGGCGGTGACGACGCCATCGAACGGCGCGCGGATGGTGGCCTTGGCGATATGCTCTACCAACGTGGCCTTCTGCACTTCCGCAGCGCGAAATCCCAGTTGGGCTTTCTCAAGCTGCACGCCCTGCACGGCATCGGCCTGGGCCAGCACGGTGTAGCGCGCCACATCGGCGCGCAGGCCGTCCAGTTGCACCTCCACGCCTTGCAGTTGCAACTGCAGCAGTGATCGGTCCAGTTGCACCAAGGGCTGGCCTTTGGTCACGCGGCTGCCCACATCCACCAGCATGCCAGTGATCTTCCCCTGCACCTCGGCGCTCACCTTCACCTCGCGGTCCGGTTCGAAGGTGCCGGTGAACACCCGTTCCTCCGAGGCCGAACCCGCCCGTACGGTATCCACCTGCACGGAGATCGCTTTCTCCTTGTTGTAGTGGTACACCTTGGAAAGGGCCTCCTGCTTGTTGCCCGCAAGCCTCAGCACCACAATGCCCAGCAGCACCAGTGGAAGGAGGATGTACAGCAGCTTCCGCTTGTTGTTCTTGGTTGCCATGTTCGCTTAGTTGAGGGTGGCGAGGTTTCCGGTGAGTTTCTTCAGTTCCAGGTCGGCCTTGAGGAAATCGACGAGCGAGCTGAGGTAGTCCTGTTGTGCTTCGCGCAGTGCGTTGTCGGCCAGCAGCACATCGGTGAGGCTTGCGGTGCCCTGCTGTTGCTGCAAAACGGTTTGCGCATAGATGCGCTGGGCCAGCACCACTTGGCTTGCCCGGTCGTTGATGGATGCCTTGGCAATGGCCGACTGCCGCCGCGCATTGGCCGCCTGCATATTTGTGCGCTCGGTGAGCAGCTCGTAGCGCAGCTTATTGTTGTCCAGCTCCATGTTCTTCTGCTTGACCCTGCGTTGCAGCGCCATGCCGTTGAACAGCGGGTAGCTCAGTTGCACGCCGCCGAAGCCCACCGGATGAAAGGTGAGGAACTCGTTTGGGGCCTTGTCGTAGCCGAAGCCGTTGGTGCCGTACGTGGCGAAAAGGCGGAGCGAAGGCAACAGGCCCGAGCGCTTGATGGTGCGCAATTCGTCACCCAGCAACTGGCCCTGCATCTTCACCAGTTGCAGCTCGGTGATCGCGGATGGCGGTTGTTCACTGTTCGGGTCGAATTGGACTTGGGGATCCACGGCAAGCGCACGTTCCGCAGGCAGGCCGATGGCGATCTTCAGGCCCTCGATCACCTGTTGGTAGCGGCTGTCCACGTTCGCGCGCTGGGTGGTGAGTTGCGCCTGCTGCAGCCGCACTTTGTCCACGTCGCTGCCCTTGGCCAGCAACTGTGACCGCAGCAGTTCCATGTTGCCCAACAGGCGGCCGGTGTTCACCAGATTGCTGTCCAAGTAGGCGAGCTGGTGATGCAGTACCTGCGCGTTGTAGTACAGCCCGGCGATCTCATACCGGGCATCCTCCCACGCCTTCCTGTACTGCAGGTCCGACACTTCGGCCGCCGTGCCCGCCATTTGCACCGCGCCGTACACCTGCGGATCATATAGGGGCATGGCCAGTTGCAGGTTGGCGTTGATGTTGTGCGGCACGCCGAACTGTGCTTCCTTGAACAGCCCCTCGGGTGCCTGTGGGTTGAAGGTGGCCAGCGACATGAACTGGTAGGGCAGGTCAGTGAAGTACTTGTACTCGGCGTTGGCGCTGAGCTTCGGCAGCAGGTTGGCCTGTACCTCCCGCTCGCGCTGGCTGGCCCGCTCCATATCGTTGCGACCCATCATCATCGTCTTGTTCCGCACTTGAGCGGTGTCGAAGCACTGCTTCAAGGTCCACACGGGCTGCCCCTGCACAGCGTGAACGGCACTGAAGAGGAGGAGCGCCATTAACTGTTTGCGAATGTTCACTAACATAGTTGGACAAATTTTTTTAAGACGTCACACAAGTCAAAGAGTGGAACGTCACCGGCCCGCGCGTGCCAGGTGCACCGTAACTCTGCGCTGATCCATCCCACCTGTTCATCCGTCCGTTGTACATCGTTTTCAGTTGTTCGTTGAAAGCATCTTCAACACCCCGTCAAGGACTGTCCTTCCGTCCTTCACCAAATTGGCCCGGTTGCCGCTCACCTTCCACTTCAGCACCGCCAAGCGCATGCTACCCACCACAATCGTGGTGAGCGTGGCGGGACTGAGCAGCTTGCTGTACTCCCCAGCTGCCTGCCCCGTCTTGATGTTGTCCGTCACGTGGCCCTGCATCACGTCCATGATATCGGCCACCTTCGCACTCAGGCGCTTGTCGTAGTGGAAGATGTTCTCCGCGAAAATGACGCTCACCACCGAAGGCTTCGCCGTGAAGGCCCGAAGCTGTGAATCGAAGACGGCGCGCAGTTCCTCAGCGGAGGAACCGTACGAAAGCGAACGGACATCAGCCAAGCGGGCCACCATCTCTGCTGAGAAGTAGTTGAGCAGGCCCAGCAGGATGGCGTTCTTGTTCTCGAAGTGGCGGTACAGCGCGGGTTCGGAAAGGCCCAGGTCCGCCGCGAGGTTCTTGATGGTCAGTGTCTGGATGCCATGCGCATCGATCCGCTGGGTGGCGGCCTCCATGATCTCGATCTGGCGTTCGGTGAAGGGTTGCATGGCGATGCGGAGGGTTGACGGGGCAAAGTTAGTTATCGTTTACTAACGCTGCCGAATAATTTGTGGGCGGCACCCGCGAGGCGGTGGTCGATCGGTTCCCGCTCATCATGGCCCCCACCCCTCCCCCCGGCACGCTCCTTGCCCACCGCGTGCCCGCCCTACCGATCTTCGCCCCATGCGTTCCACTCTGCTTGCGCTCACCCTGTTGAGCGGCCTGGCTTCCGTTGCCCAGTACGACAGTCCCGCCGACCCCGCCACGCTGCCCGCCTGGATGCAGGAAGTGGCCTGGGACACCAAGCCCGTGCGCACCACCCTGCCCGATCGCGCGCCGCTGCACACCAACACCTTCACCGGCACATGGAGCGTGCAGAAAGAGGGCGGCCGCCGGTTCGACTTCTGGAGCGACAAGCACCGCGTGGTGGTCCAGGACATCGACCAGAAGGGCACATTGCGGCGCATGTACTTCATCGACCTGGCCGCCAACATCCGCATGGCGGCCGGCAGCGATAACGGCCGCACGCACTTCATCGTGGAGGACCTGCACGTGCCGAACGTGGGCTACTTCCGTACGATCTGGAGCGATTCCGTGCGGGCCACCGGGCGCACGGCGAACATCCTTGGCGCGCAGTGTGAAGAGTACCTGGGCACCGATGGCAACAACGACACCACCTACTACTGGCGCACCGACCAGCACCCCAAGCTCTTCGCCGATATGCAGGTGTGGGCGCCGTGGCTGTGCCGCGAAGGCGAACTGGAGTTCCTGACCGCCCTGTGCTCTCGAACCGCCGGCCCCAGCATGCGCGCAGCATGGACGAAGCGCAGGTACAGTACCGGCGCAAGCAGCATCGAAGTGGTATCGGTCACGCCCGGTGCAGCGCCGATGCCCACCATTGATGGCGAACCCGGCCTGGCGATGGAGCGGCGCTTCCTGTGGAACAACAACAGCGGCATCGGCA
>JAHBUM010000158.1 GCA_019638075.1 Flavobacteriales bacterium
GATGATGTGTTCGCCTATGCCGAGCAACTGCGCGCGAACGGCAAGTATCCCGAAGCCATCGAATGGTACGGTGCCTATGCGGCATTGCGTCCCGAGGATGCGCGCGCACAGGCCTACGTGCAGAACCCCCGCCTCTTCGAGCGCCTGCTGCGCGACAGCGCCAGCGCCACCATCCGCACCCTGCCGATCAACTCCCCGCAGGCGGATCTGGCTCCGTCCATCATGGAGGAGCTGTTGCTTTTCGCCAGTGCGCGTGGCGAAGGGGTGGGCGGTACACGCGAGTACGTGTGGGACGAGCAGCCTTTCCTGAACCTGTACACCGCGCTGTGGAAGGGTGAAACGGCCGAGGATCCGCTGGTGATGCGCAAGGAGGTGAACAGCCGCTACCACGATGGCGTGGGCTCGTTCGACTCACTCGCCAACAGGCTCTACTTCACGCGCAACAACTACCACTATGGCACGCTGAGCAGGAACGCGAAAGGCGAACTGAACTTGGGCATCTTCTACAGCGATGTGGTCAAGGGTGAGTTCGGCCAGCCGGAGTGGGGCAACTTGGTACCCTTCGACCACAACGATCCCGAAGCGAACTACGGCCACCCCTGCGTGAGCCCCGATGGCCGGAAGCTCTTCTTCGCAAGCGACCGCGCCGGAGGCCAAGGGGGCACCGACATCTGGTACTGCGAGAACCAGGGCAACCAATGGGGTGCGCCCATCAACATGGGGCCGGAGGTGAACACGCAGGGCAACGAACTGTTCCCATACCTGCATCGTGACAGCACGCTGTACTTCGCCAGCACCGGCCATCCGGGCCTGGGCGGTTACGACATCTTCTACTCGCGCCTGTCGAAGGCCGGGCCGGGCAAGGTGTTCAACCTCGGCTATCCGATGAACACGCAGCACAATGATCACAGCCTCATCTTCTTCAACGACACCACCGGCTTCTTCGCGAGCGACCGGCCGGGAGGGAAGGGCAGCGACGACATCTATGGCTGCACCGTGCGCCCGCCCACGGTCTATTTGGCTGGCATCGTGATCGACAAGGAGACGCGGCAGCCCATCGAAGGTGCGGTGCTGCAGATGAAGGACGAGAACGGCCGCTTCATCGAGCGCTTCAAGGTGGAAAGCGAGCCGGGCGGCAAGTTCAAGATCGAAGTGCCCTACCACGACAAGTACGTGCTCATCGCCAACCGCAACGGCTACTTCCAGAAGGAGCTGGTGCTCAACACCAACGAGGCCGACCTTGAGGCCATCGTGGTGGAGATGCAGAAGTACGACTATGCGGCCGAGGGCATCGTCCGCCACGGCGAGACCGGCACACCGCTCGAAGGGGCCATGGTGGAACTGCTCGACGCACAGGGCAATGTGCTGGAGACCGCCACCACCGACGCTTCGGGCAAGTACGCCTTCGCGTTGAAGCCCGAAACGGACTACCGCATCAAGGTGGAGAAGGAAGGCTTCTTCAAGCAGAGCGCCAGGGTGAGCACGAAGGGCAAGCCCAACGGCGTGATAACGAACGACTTCAAGCTGTTCCCGTTGGAAGTGGACCAGGTGGTGCGTTTGGAGAACATCTTCTACGACTACAACAAGTGGAACATCAGGGCCGATGCCGCCGTGGAGCTGGACAAGCTCGTGGCCACCCTGCTGGACAACCCCACGGTGAAGATCGAGCTGAGCTCGCACACCGACTGCCGTGGTAAGGACGCCTACAACCTGAGCCTGTCGGAGAAGCGCGCCAAGAGCGCCGTGGATCACATCATCAGCAAGGGTGTGCCGAAGGCCAACATCACCAGCAAGGGCTACGGCGAAAGCCAGCCCAGCGAGACCTGCGTTTGCGAGAAGTGCTCGGAAGACCAGCACCAGCGCAACCGCCGCACCGAGTTCAAGGTGCTGTCGAAGTAGGTTGGGTCAGGGGACCAGGGAAGACCGGCGGGTCATCGTGTAAGCGATGGCCCGTTGGTCGTTCTTAGGGGAGAGGCGTGTGAGGGGTGAACCCGCCTGCCGGACGGGCAGGGGGTGGCACAACCTCACACCTCAGTCTTCACACTTCACCCCCTCATACTTCCTTCTTGCGTGCTGACAGCTTGTTCCCAAGCCCGGATCGGTTACCTTGCGCCAAGGTCCGCCTCCGGGTCCATGGTTCTCTCTGGTGCTCTCATACACCCCATGGCCCGGAGGCTGGACTGCGGCGTGGACCTCATGCGGCGTTGCGTTCTCGGGAGTCCCTGCCTCTCTCTTGACCGGGCCTCGACCGCGCTGACACCAAGGAACCACTACATTTGAGAAGCCTCCTCTCACAAAGGCTTTCGGGGCGCAAGGTAGATAGGTCAAAATTTCTAATTTGTAGAATTTTTGCTACAAAAATGGAGCAGGACGTTGTAGCCGAGATCACGCCGCAGGCATACAAGTTCCTCGTGGCCGACGACCACATGATCGTGAGGCGGGGGCTGGAGAACCTGATCTACGACCAGTTCAAGACCTCGGAGATCCGTGAGGTGGCCAACAACAAGGAGCTGCTGGCCCTGTTGCAGGAATGGGTGCCCGATCTGCTGATCCTGGACCTGCAGATGACCGACGGCAGTTCACTTGACCATCTGGAGCAGATCTGTGCGGAGCAACCGGCCATGCGCGTGCTGGTGTATAGCATGCGCTCCGAGGCGATCTACGCCCAGCGGGTGATCGCGCTGGGTAGTGCGGGCTTCCTCAGCAAGGAAAGTGATGAGGACGAGGTGGTCCGCGCGATCAGGCGGGTGCTCCAAGGCTTGGAGTACAGGAGTCCGCGTACGGAGATGCACCTGATGGAGAAAGCGCCGGAGGTGGTCTCCGATCCTTTCAGCGAACTATCGAAGAGGGAGACCGCTGTGATGGAGGATCTGCTGGAAGGGAGGGGGGTGAAGGAGATCGCCGCCAAGCTGAGAGTGACGCCCTCTACCGTGGCTACATACAAAGTGCGCCTGTTCGAGAAGCTCAGGGTATCCAATCTCATGGACCTGAAGATGCTGGTCACCCTTCATAGGCCGTCCGAACCATGATCCGGTCCGTTGCCGTCCGGTGCGGGTCGCTCCGGGATCTGCTCTGCCTTTTCGGCGTGGTCATTCCCGTGGTGCTTCCCGCACAGGAGACATGGCACCGCGAGCAGTACATGTCCGAGAACGGCCTGCTCCAGAACCGTGTGCATGCCATGGTGAGCGACCGCTGGGGCGCGCTCCTCATCGGCACCGAAGGGGGACTCGTGCGGTTCGATGGAGACCACTTCACGCAGCTCGGCATACAGGCGGCCGAGGGGATGAAGCCCTCCCGAGTCCTCGACATCCTGCCCACTTCCGAAGGCCCACATATCATCCTCGATTCCGGTTGCAGGCAATACCTGTACAAGGATGGCCGTCTGCTGCCGATCACTGCGGATGCTCCCGCACGCCACTATTCCTCCAGGTTCACCGGCATGATCGGCCCCATGGTGGCCACTGTGAACGCCCTGGACCCCGATTCGGCGCTCACGCAGAAGGCCGGATGGCCCGCCGTGGTGCGCGGTGTGGCACTGGTGGAGGGCTATTGGTGCCTGCGCCGCGGAGCGGAGCTGTTGGTATACCAGGATACGGTCTTCGTAAAAACCATCCCAGTGCCCAATGGACGCTCCACGCACCTGTTCCGGGACGGCGACCATCTTTTCGTCCTAAGCGATGATGGCGGCATCTTCCGGGTGGACGTGGACCAGGGCCGGGTGCGAAGGGTGGTCCCCAAGGGGATGCCACCGGCCGAGACCCGCAGTGGTCTGCTGGCTTGGAGGCTGCTTTGGGACCCACAGGCCATGCGCGCCGCCATCATCGCGGCCAACCGCATGTACCTGCTGCGGCCGACCGAGAACGGGGACACCCTCACGGCGGAGCAGATCCCGGTGGAACTTCCCGATGGCGCCAAGATCGGCCCGTTGGTGTGGCTGGACGGGGAGGATGCCTTCGCCATGGGCACCGATACCAAGGGGCTGTTCATCTTCCGGCGGCAGCGCATGCGCAGCGTGCTGTGCGAAGGGCTGTCCGAAGGGTTCAACAACGCCTATAATGCACAGGCCCCGTTCGGTATGGGAGCGGTGATGGCGAGCACCCGCAGCGGCGCACGGCTATTCGACCCCTCGGGATGCCTGCAGGAACCTCCGCCGATCCGCGCGTTCGGCGAAGGGGCCATCCTGCTCGATCGCCAGGACCGCTATTGGTATGGCCGGGGCGATACGCTCTTCATCTACGACAAGGCCGCCGCCATGGAGCGTGTGATGAACCTCGGCGCCAGGCCTTTGTGTTTCTTGGAGGATGGGGACCTGGTCTGGGTCGGCACGGCCAATGGTATCCTTCGCGCAGAGGGTGGCCGCATCCAGATGACGCATTCCCTGGCGGATGAGGACCTCTCCGCCCGCCCGGTGGATCTGTGCCGGACCCCCGCAGGGGAGCTGTGGATGGCGACCTGCATGGGTGTGTTCCGCCTTGATGCCGATGGCGGGCGCTCCCCGGTGAAGGGCTTGGAGCGCATCTGCGCAAGGGCCTTGGAGGTCATCGGCGACAACGTGTATGTGGGATCCTACGGCCGGGGGGGCTTCGTGGTGCCGCAGGATGGTACCGTGGTGCAGCTCCGCAAGGATCCACAGGCATTCCTCACCAATGTGCATGCCTTCATGCCGGATGAAGCGGGCTTCCTATGGATGAGCACCAACCAAGGGCTGTTCAGGGTGCGGCTGGCCGATATGGAAGCCTGGGTGAGGGATACCACGCAGGCCGTGTACTATGCATATTACGGCAAGCGGGCAGGCATCAGCAACGCCGAGTTCAATGGCGGTTGTTCGCCTGCTTACGTGCGCACGTTCGATGGTTGGGCGTCATTCCCCACCATGGACGGGCTGGTCTGGTTCAGGCCGGAGCAGATACCGGACGCCTACCCGCGTTCGGGCATACACCTGGAATCGCTCACGGTGAACGGTGAGCAGCAGGATAGCTCCGGGGTAAGCCTCATGTGGGATCGCCACGAACTGGTCCTGGGGATCTCTGTGGCCTATTGGGGCGATCCCGAGAACGTGCGCTTGGAATATGGGTTCGAAGGCAACGGGTGGACCAGCATGGCATCCGGCCAGCGCGAGTTGCGGTTCGCGGGCATCCCGGCGGGCCACCACGTGCTGCGCATACGCAAGGTGGGCGCGCCTTTCCGGGGCGATACGGCCGAACTGCGGCTGGCGGTCCATGTGCCTACGCCGCTCCATCGCAGGCCATGGTTCATCCTGGCGATGCTCTGTGCCGTCGGCCTGCTTTTCTGGGGAGCGCTCCAGCTCAACGCATCGCGGCTCAGGCGCCGCAACCTGCAATTGGAGGGCAAGGTGGCCGACCGCACCCGTGAGCTCGTCGAAGCCAACAGCGACCTGCGCCGGTCATTGGAGATGAAGGAGATGCTGGTGTCCATCATCTCGCACGACATCGTAACCCCGCTCCGCTTCATCGCACGGGTGGCGGGTGGCGCATCGCGCAGGCTCTCCGATGGTGCCGAGGCGCGCCTGGCCCTCACCTTGGCCGACCTTGCCAATTCGTCGGAGAAACTGCATGCCAACGCACAGGGCCTGCTCCAGTGGATCAAGCGCCAGGACGGCCGTATCGAGCTGCGGCCGCGGAACATCGTGGTACACCTGCTCGTGGAAGAGATCATGGACCGCGAGCGGGAACGCGCGGCGGAGCATGCCGTGGCACTTAACAACCTGGTGGCCTTGGATGATACCATCCGCACGGACCGCGACGTCCTGTCCATCATCCTCCACAACGCCATCGGCAACGCCGTTACCCACAGCGGGAAAGCCGCCGTTACGGTCCTCGGCGAGCGCATCGGCTCCGATTACCGGCTGGTGATCAAGGATACCGGCGTGGGCATGACCGAGGCCGTCCTTCGCCATGCAAGGCGGGTGCAGGCCCAAGGCGCCTTGGGTGCCATGGGCCCGGAGGGCGAGCGGGAGGTGCAAGGCCTGGGGTTGCTCATCATCGCGGACCTTACCGAGCTGATGGGAGGGGCCATCGCCGTGGACAGTGAGCCGGGGCACGGCACCACCATGTCCATCACCCTGCCTGCGGATAGCGCTGTGGATGCGCATGCCCCTGGGCAACGCAGCGTGGGGTGATCGACGTCCTGTCTTTGCGGCAAAATTCTGCCCGACCCTTGGTCCGATCCCGGGTCTGCGGTAAATTGCGCTCCTCTCACTCTGCAAAAGCAGCTCTCTCAGTCCGATGATATTCATGCGTAGCGCATTGCTCGTGGTGGGTCTATTGCCCGCCGCGCTCCTGGCCCAAGAGGTCTGCAACAATGGCATCGACGACGATGGCAACGGCCTGATCGACCTGAACGATCCGGCCTGCGCCTGCACCACGGCCATCATCGGCGACGATGTGGTCAGCTACATCCGCAACCACTCCTTCGAGGACCGGTTGAACGGAACGTGCTGCCCTTTCGGGTTCGTTCACCCCTTCTCGCCGCCTTACCTGAGCTGCGCAGAGGGCTGGCATCAGGCCACCAGCGCCACCTCGGACTACTTCCATACGTGCGGTTACTATCCTGCGGGACTGCCCTCGCCGCCGCCTGTGGGGCAGGGAGCCGTGGGCTTCATTTCCATGGCAAGCGGGTATATGGAGTACGTGGGCACCTGTCTCGTGTACCCGCTGCCCGCCTTCGAGCTGGTGGGGGGCACCACCTATACCCTTTCCCTGTGGATCTCCTTCCTCGCCGCCAACGGCCAGCTCTCGCAGTCCGGGGAGATAGCCCGCTCCACCGACCTGTTCCCCGATATGTTCCCGTTGGCGATCTTCGGATCCAGCATGTGCCATGAATTCCCCATCGGCACCATGGACTGCATCGGCCTTTTGCCCGGCTGGCAGGAGCTGGGCCGCGTGGAGGTGTGGCCCAATTACCAGTGGCAGCGCGTGGCCATCACCTTCACCGCCCCGCATGGCGTGCGCAGCGTCATCATCGGCAGCGCATGCGACCTCCCCGCCGCGTTCGACCAGACGATCCATGTGGGCGGCGATGGCACGCGGACCGGGGTGATGCCCTATACCGTGATGGATGAGCTCATGCTCACCGAGGCAGGTGATCAGGTGCTAAGCCCCGTGACCACCACCGGCAACTTGTGTACCCACGATGCCATGGCCCATGCACAACCGCCCGCCGGGGCCACGGGCTTCCAATGGTACCACAACGGCGTGGCCCTGCCGGGGCAGACCGGCACCACCTTGGACATCTCCGCCGTGGGTAGGGGAGGTGGGATCTATGCCATGAGCAGCACCTACAACGGGGAGTGCCTGATGGGTTCGGCCTACATGCGGCCGCAGATGGTGCCCCCGCCGACCCCGTCGCTGTGGCCGAGGGAGGGCTGTGCGCCGCTCACCGTGGCCTTCGCCGATACCACCGGCGGCAGCATCGCCACCACCACCGTACGGTGGGACCTGGGCAATGGCACCACGCGTACGGACAGCGCCTTCGCATACACCTATACCGCGCCCGGCACCTACGATGTGCGCCTCACGGTGCGCAATGCGCAGGGCTGCGAGCGCGATACCAGCGTGCGGGTGGTGGTGGATGGCTTCTTGGAAGGTATCATCAGCGCCACACCGAACCCCACGGACGTGGAGCGCACCACGGTGCAGTTGAGCGGGGCGGGCTCCCACGGCGACATCATCGCCTGGTGGTGGGACCTCGGCGTGGCGGACCCCTCCACGGCTACGACCCCCTCCCTCAGCGCCACCTTCCCGGCCGTACCCGGCAGTTACCCGGTGATGCTGGTGGTGGAGGGAAGCTCGGGCTGCGTGGATACTGTACGTTCGGTGATCGTGGTCACCGAGCGTGGCCTGATCGCCATGCCCAACGTGTTCAGCCCCAACGGCGATGGGCAC
>JAHBUM010000159.1 GCA_019638075.1 Flavobacteriales bacterium
TACCAGACGAAAATGAGCGGCTTCATCGGCTTGGCGGGGTATCTGTCAATGCCATACCTGCCGGGGGAGCAACAGGCCATCGGGGCCGGGCATCATCCGCTTTCCTTGTCATGGACGGTGCCAAGATAGCCCACCGGAATTCCCCGCCCTCAATGATGATAAGGGCTCCCCTGCAAGATCGCCGCCGCCCGGTACAGCTGCTCCGCGAACAGCACCCGAACGAGCTGGTGTGGGAAGGTCATGGCCGATAGCGCCAGCACCAGGTCGGCGCGTTGACGCACCTCGTCGGTCATGCCGTAGGCCCCGCCGATCACGAAGGCCACCTTGCGCACACCTTGGTCACGCCAAGTGCCGATGCGGGCGGCGAACTGCGGGCTGGTGAGGTGGGTGCCCCGCTCATCCAGCACCACCACCTTCTCGCCGGGCTTCAGGGCTGCCATGAGCCGCTCACTTTCAGTGCGTTGCTGGTAGGCGGGTTCGCCTTTCCCGGCTTCGGGGAGCACCACCTGTTCCACCGGGAAGGTGCGGGCCAGACGGCCGAGGTAGTGCTCCACCCCGTCGGTGACCAAGCCTCGCTCGCTACGTCCTATCAGCAACAACCTGAAATTCATGCCCGTACAAGTGTTCGTAAGTACCTCCAAGCCACTGCTTCGACTTGGCCCGGTATTTGCCAAATTTCGGCACAAATGAAACGTGCGATGAACAAGTTCATCCTGCTGCTCACGTTCCTGCTCGGGGCCATCGGCCTTCCTGCGCAGGATGATGTGAAGGATCAGGTGGTGCAGGCCATGCGCACCGGCAACTCCAAGGAGCTCGCCGCGCACTTCATCCCCAACATCGACCTTACCGTGAAGGACGCCGCCGATGTGTACAGCAAGGCACAGGCCGAGCAGATCGTGCGCAAGTTCTTCAACGACAACCCGCCGGTGGATCTGGTGATCGAGCACAGCGGCGTAAGCAAGATGGGCGACAAGTACTACATCGGCATCCTGCGCACCCGCACGGGCTACTTCCGCGTCACCTTCTTCCTGAAGAAGGGCGATGCCGCCTTCCAGGTGAAGCAGCTCCGCATCGAGAACAGCAAGAACGACTTCTGATCGTGCTGCCGCCCGGAACCGACGCCCTCATCGACCTCGCCTTCCGCGAGGACATCGGCGACGGCGACCACACTTCGCTGAGCACCATTCCCGCGAACGCGCGTGGTGCCGCGCGACTGATCGTGAAGGGCGATGGCGTGCTCGCCGGCGTGGAGATGGCCCAGGCCGTAGCCGCGCACTTCGACCCGGCCCTCTCCTTCCGCGTCTACATAGAGGATGGCGCCTTGGTGAAGAAGGGCGACATCGCCTTCAACCTGATGGGCCCCACGCGCAGCATCCTGATGGTGGAGCGCGTGCTGCTGAACTTCATGCAGCGCATGAGCGGCATAGCCACCATGACCCGCCGCTACGTGGATGCCGTGGAAGGCACCGGCTGCCGCGTGCTGGATACCCGCAAGACCACGCCCGGCCTGCGCGGCGTGGAGAAATGGGCCGTGCGCCTCGGCGGTGGGCAGAACCACCGCCACGGGCTGTACGACATGATCATGATAAAGGACAACCACCACGATTTCGCGGGTGGCATACCGCAGGCCATCGCCTCGGCACATGCGTACATGGCCCGCACCGGCCGCCAGTTGCCGATCGAAGTGGAGACCCGCGACCTCGACGAGGTGAGGCAGGTGCTCGCCACCGGCGGCATACAGCGCATCATGCTGGACAATTTCACGCCCGATGTGATGCGTGGGGCCGTGAAGCTGATCGATGGGCGCTTCGAGACGGAAGCCTCGGGCGGTATCACCCTGGCCACCGTGCGCAGCTTCGCCGAGACCGGTGTGGACTTCGTGTCCGTGGGGGCGCTCACCCATTCGGTGCCCAGCCTCGACCTGAGCCTGAAAGCATTGTAACGCATGGTAGAGCGGCTGAAACGCAGGCTCCTCTACTCGCGCTCCAACCGCCGCCTGGTGGGCTGGGCAAGGCGCATCATCCTGCCGGGCTTCGAGGGCTTCAGCCTGTACGAGATCAGCCGCTTCTTCTTCCGCTCGCTGTTCCAAGGCAACCTCGCCATGCGCGCGTCGGCCATCGCCTTCAAGGTGTTCCTCGCCTTCTTCCCTGCCGTGCTGGTGATGCTCACCACGATCCCGTACGTGCCTATCCCCGACTTCCAGACGAAACTGCTGCTCACCTTCCATGACATGCTGCCGCGCGAGGTGTACGCCTTCATCGAAAGCACGCTGCATGACCTGCTGATCCGCAAGCACGGCGCACTGCTTTCGGTGAGCTTCCTCGTGGGCGTGTACATGGCGAGCAACAGCATCGATGCCATTCTGGTGGGCTTCAGCGGAAGCGCCAACCACACCACCTGGCATTCGGCGCTGAAGCAACGGCTGCTGAGCCTGGGGCTGCTGGTGGCGCTTTCGGTGCTCACATTGATCGCCATTCCGCTGCTCACCTTCAGCGGATCGCTGATCTACCGGCTGGATGATCTCGGCTTCTTCACCAGCTACTTCCAAGTGGCCGCGCTGTTCGCCGCGAAATGGGTGGTCTCCATCCTCGTGGTGGTGATGTTCGTCTCGCTCCTGTACAACGCCGGCGACCCCACCGCGCGCCGCTTCAGGCTCTTCACCCCCGGCGCCATCCTCGCCGTGTTCCTCATCCTCGTGGTGTCGCAGGGGCTGGCCTTCATGTTCTCGTACATCACCGATTACAACGCGCTGTATGGTTCCCTCGGCGCCATCCTCGCCGTGCAGCTCTGGCTCTATTTCAACATGATCGTGCTGCTGGTGGGCTACGAGCTGAACACGAGCATCGTGCGGGCGCGGATCCAGCGCAGCGAGCGCTTGGAACTGCGCAAGGTCCGCGACCTGAGCCAGTGATCCGATAACTTGGGCCGCGCCATGCGGTACCTCCTTATGCTTCCCGTCCTGCTCTGCGCGCTTCCCACGCGATCGCAGCCCTTTGATCCGAAGCACCCACCCAACACCTATCGCAATGCGGACAACCCGCACTATTGGAAGAACCGGCCGCCGCGCCCCGGCTACTGGCAGCAGGATGTCCACTACCTGATCAAAGGGCGGCTGGATGATGAGGCCGATGTGCTCACCGCCGAACTCGCGCTCACGTACTGGAACAACTCGCCGGACACCTTGCGCGAAGTGTTCTTCCACCTGTATCAGGAAGCCTTCGTGCAGGGCTCGTACATGGAGATGAAGGAGGGCGGGCTGCGCCGCACGCACGATGGCACGATCGCGTACGCAGGCACACGCATAAGCTCGCTCACGCAGGAAGGCACCGAACTGGAGCACACGCAGGACAACACCATCCTGCATGTGAAGTTGAAGGAGGCTCTCGCGCCGGGTGAACGCACCAGCTTCCGCATCCATTTCGCCACGCACTGGACCAGCGATGTGTACCGGCGTATGAAGCTGTTCAACAGCTGGGGATACAAGCACTACGACGGCGTGCATTGGTACCCGCGCATGGCCGTGTATGACGAGCGTTTCGGCTGGGACACGCAACAGCACCTCGGCCACGAGTTCTACGGCGACTTCGGCACCTACGATGTGGACCTGGACCTGCCGCACCATTACGTGCTGGATGCCACGGGCTGGTTGCAGAACGAGGCCGAGGTGATGCCTGCGGAATTGAGGAAGGCGCTGGACATCGCGAACTTCAAGGACAAGCCGTGGAACAGTGCGCCCTCGGTGATCACCGCGCCCGATGGCACAACGCGCAAGGTGTGGAAGTTCCATGCGGAGAACGTGCATGACTTCGCGTTCACGGTGGATCCCACGTACCGCATCGGCGAAGCGGAGTGGAACGGCATCAAATGCGTGGCGCTGGTGCAGGAACCGCATGCCAGCGGATGGCAGAACGCCGCCGACTACACCGCGAAGATCATCGCCTGCTACAGCCGCGACTTCGGCATGTACGCCTACCCGAAGATGATCGTGGCCGATGCGCGCGATGGCATGGAATATCCGATGCTGACGCTGGATGGCGGGCGAGACCCGGACTATCGCGGGCTGCTGGCGCACGAGGTGGGGCACAACTGGTTCTTCGGCATGGTGGGCAACAACGAGACCTACCGCGCCTTCCTCGATGAGGGCTTCACGCAGTTCCTGACCGCGTGGGCCTTGGAGGCGATCGACGGGGACACGCTCGTGACCGATCCGCCCGGCACCGCCTACGAGCGGAGGCACACCCTGCCGCAACAGCCGCGCGAGGATGAGATCTACGCCGCCTACCAGCGCGATGCCGTGCGCGACCAGCTGCCACCGATCAACGTGCACAGCGATGAGTTCGGCCACCACGCAGGCTTCGGGCGCGGCTACGGGCACGTGTACTTCAAGACGGCGGCCATGCTGTACAACCTGCAGTACGTGCTCGGCGACAGCCTGTTCCTCACCGCCATGCAGCACTACTTCGATCAGTGGCGCATGTGCCATCCCTATCCCGAGGACTTCCGGCAGAGCATCATCGGCTTCACCAAGGTGGACCTCAACTGGTTCTTCGACCAATGGATCGACACCGACAAGCGCATCGACTATGCGGTGCGCGGCGTGAAGCACAGGACGCGCGATCAGGGACAGCGCATCCACCTTCGCCGCAAGGGTGATCTGCAGATGCCGATAGACCTGCGGGTGATCGCACGCGATGGCAGCATACACGACTTCCATATACCGAACACGTGGTTCGTGAAGAAGACCGATGCCACCGTGCTGCCGCGCTGGATCAGCTACGATGAACTGCAACGCGACTACATCGCCGAGGTGAACGTGCCTTCGGGCATCGAACAGGTCATCATCGACCCCACGGACCGGCTGGCCGATGCCTACAAGGTGAACGACCGGCTGGTGCCGCCGGTGAGCGTGCAGTTCGACCACCACGTGTGGAACAGGCCGGATCGCAAGACCTACGAAGCCTTCGTGCGGCCCGACCTCTGGTGGAACGGATACGATGGTGCCAAGGTGGGCGTACACCTGAACAGCAGTTACCTGAAGTACAAGCATCAGGTCCACTTCACCGCATGGCTGAACACCGGCATGGGCCAGTCGCTGCCGCCCGGCAACACCGCGCGCATCGATTCCATACCGGACAACAGGAACACGGCCTACGATGCGTTCTCCTTCAACTTCCGCTACGAGAACGGCACCGAGAAGATCGCCAAAGGATCGTCGGTGTTCCTGCATGCGCGTTCGTTGGATGGGCTGCAACGCTACGGCGGTGGCTGGCGCTGGGCACTGCCGAACAAGAAGACCGAAGTGCAGGCCGAACTGACCTACATGCTGCGCCGCGACAGCACCGACCTCACCTATCTGCTCTACCCCGACCAATGGGAACCCGACAAGCTGAACGGCTTCTTCGATGCCACCATGCGCCACCGCTACACCTACGGCCGTGGCGAAGGCGACATCAAGCTGCAACTGCGCAACAGCGCCGTGGGTTCCGCCTCCAACTACGGACAGGTGCGGCTTACCGTGGTGAACAGCAGCAAGCTGGGCCGGATCGACGTGCGCACACGTGGCTTCGGACAGTTCGGCACAGGCGATACGCCGCGTGAAAGCGCGCTCTACCTCGCCAGCGCATCGCCGGAGGAGATGATGAGCGACAAGTACGTGCGCAGCATCGGTTTCGTGCCATACGACTGGCTGGGCTACGGTGCCGACGTGAACCATTTCCACCACGGCGGTGGGCTCGGCCTGCGCGGCTACGCGGGATACCTCGCACCGGAAGTGGGTGCGGACGGGCAGCTCTTCACCAGCTATCGCGGCAACTCCGGCATAAGCGCCTCGGCGGAAGTGGACCTTGACGGCCTTGTGCGCTTCAGCCCCGGCAAGGTGGCGCGCTATCTGCACTTGGATGTGTACCTCTTCGGCGATGTGGGCATGATGGGTTACCGCCGGATCCGCGCGGATGGTCAGGAACTGCGCCTTGCCGAGCCACGCGCCGATGCCGGTGTGGGTGCTGCGCTCACGATCAAACGCTTCGGCCCGCTCGTGGACATCAAGCCGCTGACGATCCGCTTCGATGCGCCGCTCTTCCTTTCCGCGACGCCCGCTGCAAGCCCGGATAACATGGCCTTCCGCTACGTGGTGGCGGTGGGCCGCAGCTTCTGAGCGCATGCGTCACCTCCTTCTGCTCTGCCTTCTCTTCAACCTGAGCTTGAACGCGCAGGACATCACCGGCCGTTGGGTGACCATCGACGACAACACCGCCAAGCGGAAGTCGGTGGTGGAGATCGTTGTGACCGACGGAAAAGCGAGCGGACGCATCGTGGAGATCCTGGACCCGGCCAAGCGCGACCGCACGTGCGAAGCCTGCACGGATGATCGCCGGGGGAAGAAGGTGCTGGGCATGGAGATCATCCGCAACATGCAACGCGATGGTGGCGAATGGAAAGGCGGCACGATCATGGACCCGGAGAACGGGAAGGTGTACGACTGCAAGATGTGGTTGGAGGATGGTGAACTGAAAGTGCGCGGCTACGTGGCGTTCTTCTATCGGACGCAGACGTGGGTGCGGGAGTAGAGCAGCCCCCATCCGGCGCTGTCGTAACATTGGCACTGGCTTCGAGGAGATGAACGACCGTAGTACACGCACCGGCCGCAGGCGGATACTGTACTGCCATCCGAAACGTTCCTCTTTCATCCAACGTGACATCGAAGGACTGGGCCGCCAGTATGAGGTGCAGGTGCATGAGCTGGGGGCCGACAACGGATGGAAGCTGCCTTTCCGGCTGCTCCTTCAGTTCGTCTGGCTGATCAAGAACAGGGCGTGGAGCCGTGACTGCATCTGCCACTTCAGCGGATACCATGCACTGCTTCCTGCACTGCTCTGCCGCAGGACCTTCATCATCCTCGCCGGGAGTGATTGCGCCTCCATCCCCTCCATCGGATATGGCAACCACGCGCGCCTCTTGTTCGGCTGGGCCACCCGGCGGGCTGTGGCATGGGCCACGCTCGCCCTGCCCGTGTACAAGGGGTTGATGCGGCGCGAACAGAGCTACAGTTCCGCTGTTCCCAAGGAACAAGGCATCCTCGCCTTCGGCCCCCGGATCCGCACACCATGGATCGAAGTGCCGTATGGCTTCGACCCGGAGCAGTGGAGCCCGGGTGCCACGGACACACGTGACGCTGCCCTATTCATCTGCGTGCCCGGCCCGGCCACCCCATCCAACAGGGTCCATCGCCTGAAAGGAGTGGACCTCGTGCTGGCCATCGCAAGGCGCCTGCCCCATGCCCGTTTCGTGATCGCAGGGTTGAACGACCCGACCGCTTACACGGAAGTACCGGCGAACATGACCCTTGTGGGCCATCTGAATGCCGGACAGTTGCGCGAGCTCTACCGCAGCGCGAGCTTCCATCTGCAGCTCTCCCTTTCGGAAGGCATGCCCAACGCCCTGTGCGAAGCGATGCTGTGCGGGTGCATACCACTGGTGAGCGACATCTCCTCCATGCCCGGGATCGTGGACGGGATCGGCATGGTGCTGATGCGCGATGACCCCGCGCTGGGTGCAGCCATGTGCGAACGGTCGCTGGCGCTTACTCCCGAAGAGCGCCATACGCGATCGCTTGCCGCACGGGACAGGATCGTGAAAGAATTCCCCATGGAACAGCGCATGGACACATTGACGCGCCTGCTCGAACACGAGGGACCTTTCCACCAGCAGGGCCAGCTATCGACCTGATCCCCTCACGGCATCATGCCTTCCGCCGTGAACGGATACCGATCATAGCCCCCACTTCCGCAGCGGGCCCCAACAGGTATGCCAGCGGCCAGAACACGAGCGTAGCCACCGCTGTCCTCAGCGCGATGCCCACCACAGGACCCG
>JAHBUM010000016.1 GCA_019638075.1 Flavobacteriales bacterium
CACTGGAGCCGCGACATGGAACAGGCGTGGGACGCGATCAAAGCCCATCCGCGCGTCACGGTCACCATCGACCTTTATGACCTCGGCATCGTATTCCTGCGCACCGAACAAGTGAAGGAGCACTTCAGGCTGCGCTATTGATGGCACAGGGTGCAAGAGCGCCCGCCCTATCACTCTCGCACCTTTGCACTCCCGCATCCTCCCCCACCCATGAAGATCTACACCCGCACCGGCGACAAGGGCCAGACCAGTTTGCTCGGCGGCCAGCGTGTGCCGAAGGACAGCATCCGCATCGAGGCGTACGGCACCGTTGATGAATTGAACAGCCACATCGGGCTGCTGCGCGACCACGCCAAGGGAACGCGCGACGAACTGCTGATCCCGATCCAAGAGAAGCTCTTTAGCTTGGGCTCGCGGCTTGCTAGCGGAAGCGAGGAGCAGGCCGAGAAGTTCAAGGTGCCGCAGCTTACCGATGCCGACATCACCGCACTGGAAGCCGAAATGGACCTCATGGACAAGGAGCTGCCGGAGATGCGCAACTTCATCCTGCCCGGTGGCGACGTGGCCGCCTCGCAGGCCCATGTGTGCCGCACGGTGTGCCGCCGTGCCGAGCGGCTAGTGGTCACATTGGCCGCCTCCGAGGCCGTTCCCGAGATCGTGGTGCGCTACCTCAACCGCCTCAGCGACCTGCTTTTCGTGCTGGCCCGGCACATCGCCCACGTGGGTGGCGTGGCCGATACCCCTTGGAAGCCACGCCAGTAGGGCATTCCACAACGGTTGATAAGTCGGGGTGCGCCGCATGCCTATCCGTCTATATTTGCGGCCAATTTCACGGACCCTAACACGGCCTTTCGATGTATTGGACACTTGAACTCGCCTCGTATCTGGAGGACGCACCATGGCCCGCCACCAAGGACGAGCTGATCGATTTCGCCATGCGCACCGGCGCTCCGCTGGAAGTAGTGGAGAACCTGCAAGGGATCGAAGATGATGAAGAGGTCTTCGAGACCATCGAGGACATCTGGCCCGATTACCCCTCGAAGGAGGACTTCTTCTTCAACGAGGACGAATACTGAACAACGGACATCCTGCGGACCCCGGCCCGAGCGAAGCTCACGGCCGGGGTTCGTGCTTTTGGGCCCCTCCTGACGCCTTGGCAGGTCTTCCCTTCCCGGCAAGGTCTGTGCTTGGAGCGTTCGGCTACCTTTGCCGCCTCATAAAAAGGACCGTTGTGGCACCCCGCACGGTCCGCCCTCCCCACAGCATGATCGGTTCATTCACCAAGGCACTCAGGAAAGTATTCGGCGACAAGGCGCAGCGCGACCTCAAGGAGGTGATGCCGCTGGTGGAGAAGACCAACGAGGCCTTCGCCAAACTCTCGGGCCTGAGCAACGATGAACTGCGCGGGCGCACCACCGAACTGAAGGCCCGCATCAAGGAGCGCACGAAGGGCAACGACGAGCGTGTGGATGCACTCCGCGCCGAGATCGACGCCGACGCGCAGATGGACATCCACGAGCGCGAGCAACGCTATCAGGAGATCGACAAATTGCAGGAGGCCAGTCTGAAGGACATCGAGGAGGTGCTGGCCGAACTCCTCCCCGAAGCCTTCGCCGTGGTGCGGGAGACCGCACGCCGCTTCAAGGAGAACAGCGAACTGCGCGTGCGCGCCACCGAACTGGACCGCGAACTGGCCATCAGGCGTCCCGATGCCATCCGCATCGAAGGCGAGCACGCCATCTGGAAGAACACGTGGATGGCCGCCGGCATCCCCATCACGTGGGACATGATGCACTACGATGTGCAGCTGATCGGCGGAGCCGCACTGCACCGGGGCAAGATCGCGGAGATGAGCACTGGTGAAGGGAAAACGCTGGTGAGCACCCTTCCCGTATTCCTCAATGCGCTCCCCGGACGCGGCGTACACGTGGTGACGGTGAACGACTACCTCGCCAAGCGCGACGCCGAGTGGATGGGGCCGCTGCACGAGTTCCATGGCCTGCGTGTGGACTGCATCGACAAGCACCAGCCCAACAGCCCCGAGCGCCGCAACGCGTACATGGCCGACATCACCTACGGCACCAACAACGAGTTCGGCTTCGACTACCTACGCGACAACATGGCGCATGCACCGAACGCACTGGTGCAGCGCAAGCATCACTTCGCAATCGTGGATGAGGTGGATAGCGTGCTCGTGGACGATGCGCGTACGCCGCTCATCATCAGCGGCCCCACGCCGAAGGGCGAAGTGCATCAGTTCGACGAGTACAAGCCGCGCGTGGAGCGCCTCTACAACGCGCAGCGCCAGTTGGTGACCAAGTTCCTCGCCGAAGCCAAGGAGAACCTGAAGGCCCTTGCCGAAGGCGGTTCGCCCAGCAAGGAGCAATTGGAGAAAGGCGGCATGGCCCTGCTCCGCGCCCACCGCGCCCTGCCCAAGAACAGCGCGCTCATCAAATTCCTGAGCGAGAACGGCGTACGCGCCCACCTGCAGAAGACCGAGAACTTCTACCTGCAGGAGCAGGGCAAGGAGATGCCCAAGGTGGATGCCGAGCTCTACTTCACCATCGACGAGAAGCAGCACGGCATCGAGCTCTCCGAGAAGGGCGTGGACCTGATCAGTGGTGACGTGAACGACCCGATGTTCTTCATCATGCCCGATGTGGGCGGCAGCATCGCCGACATCGAGAAGAGCGGGGCCAGCACCGAGGAGAAGGCCAAGCGGAAAGATGAACTGTTGCGCGATTTCGCCATCAAGAGCGAGCGCATCCACACGGTGAACCAGTTGATCCGCGCCTACGCGCTCTACGAGAACAACGTGGAGTACGTGGTGATGGACGGCAAGGTGAAGATCGTGGACGAGCAGACCGGCCGTATCCTCGAAGGCCGCCGGTACAGCGATGGGCTGCACCAAGCCATCGAAAGCAAGGAGAAGGTGAAGGTGGAGGCCGCCACGCAGACCTACGCAACCGTCACGCTGCAGAACTACTTCCGCATGTACCACAAGCTGGCCGGTATGACCGGCACGGCCGAGACGGAAGCGCAGGAATTGTGGGACATCTACAAGCTGGACGTGATGGTGATCCCCACCAACCGCCCGGTGGTGCGCAAGGACAACGAGGACATGGTCTTCAAGACCAAGCGCGAGAAGTACAACGCGGTGATCGAAGAGATCGACGCGTTGCGCAACGCGGGCCGTCCCGTGCTGGTGGGTACCACGAGCGTGGAGGTGAGCGAACTGATGGGCAAGATGCTCACCATGCGCAAGATCCCGCACAACGTGTTGAACGCGAAGCAGCACCAGCGCGAAGCGGAGATCGTGGCGCAAGCCGGTCTGGCAGGCACCGTCACCATCGCCACCAACATGGCCGGCCGTGGTACGGACATCAAGCTCGGGCCCGGCGTGAAAGAGGCCGGTGGTCTCGCGATCATCGGTACGGAGAAGCACGAGAGCCGCCGTGTGGACCGCCAGTTGCGCGGTCGTGCGGGCCGTCAGGGCGATCCCGGTTCATCGCAGTTCTATGTATCGTTGGAAGATGACCTGATGCGCCTGTTCAACAGCCAGCGGATCAGCAAGCTGATGGACACCATGGGCCTGAAGGAGGGCGAGGTGATCCAGCACCGCATGGTGACAGCGAGCATCGAGCGCGCGCAGAAGAAGGTGGAGGAGAACAACTTCGGCATCCGCAAGCGCCTGTTGGAGTACGACGACGTGATGAACAGCCAGCGGACGGTGATCTACAAGCGCCGCCACCATGCGCTGTTCGGCGAGCGCCTGAAGCTGGACATCCTGAACATGTTCTACGAGGTAAGCGCCAGCGTGGTCGGCGAATACCACGAGAGCGGCGACTTCGACGGTTTCCAACTGGAACTGTTCCGCCGCCTGAGCTGCGAAAGCCCGGTGGATGCGGAAGGCTTCAAGAACACGAAGAGCGAGGAACTGACCGAGCAGGTGTACGAAGCCGCACTCGCCAGCTACGAGCGCCACGGCAAGGTGACCGCCGATCAGGCCATGCCGGTGATCACGGACGTGTTCCTGAACCAAGGACAGCAATACCAGAACATCGTAGTGCCCATCACCGACGGCATCAAGACCATGCAGGTGGTGACGGACCTCGCGAAGACGTACAAGAGCCAAGGCCGCGAACTGATCGCCAGCATCGAGAAGTACATCACGCTCGCCATCATCGACAACGAGTGGAAGGAGCACCTGCGCGAAATGGACGAACTGCGCCGCAGCGTGCAGAACGCCAGCATCGAGCAGAAGGATCCGCTGCTGATCTACAAGCTGGAGAGCTTCAACCTCTTCAAGGCGATGATCGAGCGCATCAACGGCGATGTGGTCGGCTTCCTCGCGAAAGCGGGCCTGCCCACCGCACAGCCCCAAGTGCGCGAAGCGCAGGCCCCGCGCCCACCGCAACAACGCATGGAGACCAGCCGTACGGAAGTGCCGCAATTCGCCGGAGGCCGCAGCACGGCAGGCGCACCACGCCCGGCCGCTGCACCATCTCCCGGCCGCGCGCCCATGCCCCCGCAAGGTCCACGGCAGCCCGTAGCACCGGTGCGCGTAGAGAAGGAACCCGGCCGCAACGACCCATGTCCCTGCGGTAGCGGGAAGAAGTACAAGCAGTGCCACGGGAAGGGGGCGTAGCGCCGCCTCCGACCAGCAACAACGATCACACCGGCCAGTCCAAACCCGCCTCGTCCGGCTCCTTCAGCGCGTTGCTCCGTTCGATCTGCTGCTCCAGCCCGTCGAGCGTGGCGGGATCCAGCCAGTGGCTCCATGCGTGGGCGCGGTCCATCATGCGGATGTACGGCCCGGCATCCTTCCCGCGCGACAACCTGCGCAGCGCCAGCAGGTAGTCCTCCCGGTACACGTTGGGGATGATAAGCTTGGTACAGCCCTGCGCCACCAGCTCGGCGTTCATCATCACGCGGGCGATTCGGCCGTTGCCATCGTTGAAGGGATGTGTCTCGCTCACCACGAACATGATGTAGAGCGCGCGGGCGAGTGGGTCGGTGAGGAGGCCCATGAGGTCCCAGCCCTGCTTCAGCGTACCCACCACCATGCCGGGCGCCACGAAATGCGTGGAACCCGCGCGGTTGGGCCGCTGCTTGAAGAAGCCGGGATCCTTGTCAGGACGACCAGCGAGCAGCACGGCATGGCGCTGCCGCATGCGTTCGATGAACTCCTCCGCGTTCGCCGGGCGCGCGCGTAGCGAACTCCGGTCGGCGCACACGGCATACACGCCCCTGATGTCGTGTGAATCGCCGCTTCGGTTCGGGATGTCGCGGCCCGTATACACGATCTCGCGCGCCTGCTCCACCTCGAACTCCGTACCCTCGATGTAGTTGCTGAAGTAGCTCTCGAAGAAGGCGATGTTCGCGAACTCCTTGTCGTCCTTCACGCGCTCCTTGCGCTCGGCGAATACCGTGGCCTTCAACGCGGCGATGAGCGCATTGAAGATCGACAGGCGGTTGGTATCGTACGGCTCGCCCTGCACGTGGGCGCGGGCGGCGGTACTCCGCAGCACGTCCACTCCGCCCGTGGCCAGCAGGGAGGCCACCAGCGCGTTCAACCGGGCGAAGGCATCCGACATGCCCAGTTCCTCCGCGATCGCGCGTGCCTTGTCCCGCAGGGCATTGAGCCCCTCCTCGCCGCGCGCGTTCAGGATGTTCAGCAGGCGCTTCTCGATGAACTCCCGATCCACCGTGCGTGATTCGCCCTTCACCATGCGGTAGGTGCCAAGGTTCTCCAGCATGGCACGTTCCTCGGAGGCCACGTTAAGCCCATCGGCGAAGAGCCGCGTGTCGGAAGGCAGCGGCCCCGGCCCCAGCTGGATGCGGATGGTGACGCCCGGCCATTTCACCGCGCGTGTCTCCCGGCCCGTGAGGTAGACCGTGCCGCTCTTCGTGAGCATGTATTCCAACGCGCTCCGGTGCGAAAGCACGGCCTTCGGGAACTTGTAGGAGAGAAGCCGCCACAGGTTACGGCCGATGATGTCCTCGTCCTTCCCGTTGATATCGGAGGTGTAGACCAAGGGCATCAGGGGCCGGATCCGCCCGGCAGCAAGGTGCGCGGCCAATTTGTTGGCCCCGGCGGGCGTTCCGGCGGCGAACAGGATATCGGGCAGTTCGCGCTTCATGTACCAGCTAACAGCGTTCTCCGGCTGTGAGGGTGAAATTCCCTGCGACTAAGGTAAGATAAAAATGAATAATTCACCACTCAATCGCGCTCATGATGAATAATTAATCAGTCAACTATTTCCGCTACCCTCCGGCCAAGCTCACGAGTAACGACCCTAAAATGCCGAAAGCCCCGATCTCTCGGAGCCTCCGGGCTTATGGTGTATGTCGGTATGGTTCTTCAGAATTGCACCGGCACGCGCATCTGCACGCGCACGGGGACACCTTTGTCCACGCCCGGCGCCCAAGGCGAAGTGGACCTGATCATGTCCACCAGCTGATCATCGAGGGCCTTGTCCTGCCCTTCGATCACTTTCACATCGGATAGCTCGCCGTTCTTCTCCACGACGAACGCGGCCATGACCTGCCCCTTTGCGGGCTTGGCGCCACTCGCGGCCACGCCTTCCTTGATGGTGCGCACAAAGGCACGCTCGTCACCACCCCGGAAGGCCGGCATTGTTTCGGCGCGGGTGTACAGGATGTTCGCCAGCGGCTCGGGGTTGTAGACCTTCTCGGCCAGCGCGTTGCCCCACGGGTCGAAGCGCAGCCACACGCCGCTTTTGTTGCCCATGACATACTCGCCCTTGCTCTCCACCTTCCCGTTCGGGTGGTAGAAAACGAACGGCCCCTCCTCCACCGTCAAGGCCGCGTCGCGAAAACGCCCTTCGGCCTTCAGCTTGCCATCCATGGTGTAGATCCTGCCGATGAAGAGATCGCCGTCCTTCCCTTCCGGCTGCATGTAGAAAGCGGCCTTCCCTTTGGAGGTAGGCTCCAGCACGTTGCTCAGGTAGACCTTGGCAGGCTTGGGATCGCCAGCGTTAACGGCCGTGCTCGCAAGCGAGAGCGCAAAGAAGGGAACGGTCAGGAGGAGGCGCACGGCGGCGGGGAGATTTTGTTCGTCACCCTCCAACGCGCGGTATGGGGGAAAGGTTACGTGGTAGTTATCGGTTATCAGGGGGCAGTTGTCAGTCTCCTTGATGGAACTTTGGACGTGAAGCTTCGCCCCAAAGAACACGCCCGTCAGGCATTCCCTGACAATGAACAACTGACAACTGACTTCTACCACCTCAAAGAGATACCCTCTCCCGACCCATTGAGGTCGCGGTGAACTACCCTACTACCCCGCCCAGCCCTCACGGTCCAAGCTGCGGTACTGGATGGCCTCGGCGAGGTGCTCGGTACGGATGTCCGGGCTTCCGGCGAGGTCGGCCACGGTGCGGCTCACCTTCAGGATGCGGTCGTAGGCGCGGGCGCTGAGGCCGAGGCGGTCCATGGCCTTCTCCAGCAAGGCTTTACCGGTGGCGTCGATGCGGCAGATCTCGCGCAGTTCCTTGCTGCCCATCTGTGCGTTGCAGTGGATGCGCTTCCCGGCGTAGCGCTCCTGTTGCAGCTTGCGGGCCACGATCACGCGCTCACGCATATCAACGCTTTTCTCGCTCGGGCGTTCGGCGCTGAGTTCGGCGAAGGGCACAGGCGTCACCTCGATGTGGATGTCGATGCGATCCAACAGCGGGCCGCTCACTTTGTTCAGGTACTTCTGCACCACGCCGGGCGCGCACACGCACTCCTTGTCGGGGTGGTTGTAGTACCCGCAGGGGCATGGGTTCATCGCGGCCACGAGCATGAAGCTGGCCGGGTATTCCACAGTGAACTTGGCGCGGCTGATGGTGACCACGCGGTCTTCCAGCGGTTGCCGCAGCACTTCCAGCACCTGCCGCTTGAACTCGGGCAGTTCGTCGAGGAAGAGCACGCCGTTGTGCGCAAGGCTGATCTCACCGGGCTGTGGGAACGAGCCACCGCCGACCAAGGCCACATCGCTGATGGTGTGGTGCGGCGAACGGTACGGGCGTACGCTCAGCAGGCTGTCCTCCTTCTTAAGCTTGCCCGCCACGCTGTGGATCTTGGTGGTCTCCAATGCCTCGTCTATCGTGAGCGGCGGCAGGATGGTGGGCAGCCGCTTCGCCAGCATGGTCTTTCCTGCGCCGGGCGGACCGATGAGGATCAGGTTATGCCCGCCAGCCGCCGCGATCTCAAAGGCGCGCTTGATGTTCTCCTGCCCCTTCACATCGGCGATGTCCACCGGATAGCTGCGGCTGCTGTTGGCGAACTCGGCCTCGATGTCCACCACGGTGGGCTGCACCGTGCCACGGCCGTGCATGAGGTCGATCACCTCGGTCAAGTGCTCCACACCGTACACCGTAAGGCCGGTAACGATGGCCGCTTCACGCGCATTGGCCGCAGGAAGTATGATGCCCTTGAAGCCATTGCGCTTCGCCTCCAGCGCGATGGGCAATGCACCCTTGATCGGACGCACACCGCCATCGAGCGAGAGCTCGCCCATGACCAGATGCGTCTCCAGCAGATCGGGCGGTGCCTGTTCCGTGGCGGCCAGCAGGCCCACGGCGAGCGGAAGATCGTATGCCGTGCCTTCCTTGCGGATGTCGGCCGGAGCAAGGTTGATGGTGACACCCTTGCCACGCGGGAAGTAGAGGCCATTGTTGCGCAGCGCCGCGTCCATGCGCTGCTGGCTTTCCTTCACCGCGCTGTCCGGCAGGCCCACGAGGAAGAAGAACGCGCCGTTCTCCACGTTCACCTCGGCGGTGACGATGGTGGCGTTGATGCCGAAGACGGCGCTGCCGTAGACCTTGACGAGCATGCCCTCAGTGTTCCTTGCGCCGTGGCTGGGCCAGATCACGCTCGATATGGTCGATCAATGCATGGATCACCTTGATATGCACCTCTTGGATCCGGTCGGCGTAGCCGTTGTGCGGTACACGGATCTCCACGGTGCAGAGGTCGGCGAGCTTGCCGCCATCCTTGCCGGTAAGGCCGATCACGTGCATGCCTTTGTCGCGGGCCACCTCGGCGGCGCGCAGCACGTTGGGGCTGTTGCCGCTGGTGCTGATGGCCAGCAGCACGTCGCCATCGCGCCCATGCGCCTGTACGAAACGCGCGAACACCTGCTCGAAGCCGTGGTCGTTGCCCACGCAGGTGAGGTGGCTGGGATCGCTGATGCTGAGGGCGGCGATGGGCTCGCGCTCGTCGCGGAAGCGGCCGGTGAGCTCCTCGGCGAAGTGCATGGCATCGCACATGCTGCCGCCATTGCCGCAGCTGATCACCTTGGCGCCCTGCTTCAGGCAGTAGCTCATGAAGGCGGCGGCGCGTTCCACCGCCTCGATGTTGGCGGGGTCGGCGAGGAAACGGCCCAGCACATCGCTGGCTTCGGTGAAATGGGAACGGATGCGGTCTACGCTCATCGCCTCAAAGATGGGGCAAACGGGATCATCATCCTTGCTGCTTCCTCCCCAAAGCACGCCACGAGCCGATGCTGAGCGCCGCATTGAGCCGACGGGCCGGATACGAAAACCCCTCTTCCTGCGTAATTTCGCATACCCACGCCCCAGAACCGCTATGCCCTACCTGATGATCCTGCGCTCGATAGCCCTTTGCACACTGGCCTCGACCCTCCTGCTGGGGGGATGCCGGAAGGAGGAGCGCGGTGGTGTGCCGCTCACGCCACTGAACATACCCCCTATCAACGTGAACAATCCCGCCTATATAGACTTGGCCGTTCCCGGTGGCTGGCTGTACCTCAGCGGGGGCAGCATGGGGCTGATCGTCTACCGCGCCTCCATGGACCAGTTCGTGGTGATGGACCGCCACTGCCCCTACCGACCCGCCGAATTATGCCGGGTCTTCGTGGACGATACCGGGATCATCGCACGCGATACGGCCTGCTGCCATTCGGCCTTCAGCATCGTGGACGGCACCGTGATACAAGGGCCGGCTGCTTTGAACCTTCAGCGGTACAACTCCAGCTTCAACGGCACCACCCTATTGATCTATAACTAATCAGGAAGATGGCCAGTAGGCGAGTGGCGAGTACCGCAGCCTCCATCATGCGGTACTCGCCACTCGCCTACTCACCACTCGCTTACTCTCAGTACCGGTACGCGTCGGTCTTGTAGGGACCTTGCTTCTCTACGCCGATGTACTTCGCCTGCTTGTCGTTCAGTTCCTCCAGCTCCACACCGATCTTGGCGAGGTGCAGGCGGGCCACCATCTCATCGAGGTGCTTCGGCAGCACGTACACCTTGTTCTCGTAGTTGCCACTGTTCTGCCAGAGCTCCAGCTGGGCAAGGGTCTGGTTCGTGAAGCTGTTGCTCATCACGAAGCTGGGGTGGCCCGTGGCGCAACCGAGGTTCACCAAGCGGCCTTCGGCAAGGATGATGACATCCTTGCCGTTCACGGTGTACTTATCCACCTGCGGCTTGATCTCCACCTTGGTCTTGCCGTGGTTCTTGTTGAGCCACGCCATGTCGATCTCGTTGTCGAAGTGGCCGATGTTGCACACGATGGTCTTGTCCTTCAGCGCCTCGAAGTGTTCGCCGCGAACGATGTCGCAGTTGCCCGTGGTGGTGATGATGATGTCGGCCTTGCCCACCACGCTGTTCAGCTTCTTCACTTCGAAACCGTCCATGGCGGCCTGTAGCGCGCAGATGGGGTCGATCTCGGTGACGATCACGCGGGCGCCGGCGCCTTTCAGCGAAGCGGCGGTGCCCTTGCCCACGTCGCCGTAGCCGCAGACAACGGCCACTTTGCCGGCCATCATCACGTCCGTGGCACGGCGGATGGCGTCCACAGCGCTTTCCTTGCAACCGTACTTGTTGTCGAACTTGCTCTTGGTGACGCTGTCGTTGATGTTGATGGCGGGCATCACCAGCGTGCCGTTCTTCTCACGCTCGTGCAGGCGGTGTACGCCTGTGGTGGTCTCCTCGCTGAGGCCCTTGATGCCTTTCACCAGCTCGGGGAACTTGTCGAACACCATGTTTGTGAGGTCGCCACCGTCGTCGAGGATCATGTTCAGGGACTTGCCGCCTTCGAAGGCGAACAAGGTCTGCTCGATGCACCAGTCGAACTCCTTTTCGTTCATGCCCTTCCACGCATAAACGGGGATGCCAGCGGCGGCGATGGCGGCGGCGGCGTGGTCCTGCGTGCTGAAGATGTTGCAGCTGCTCCAGCTCACCTCGGCGCCGAGTTCCTTCAGGGTCTCGATAAGGACGGCTGTCTGGATGGTCATGTGCAGGCAACCGGCGATGCGCGCGCCCTTCAGCGGCTTCTGCTTGCCATACTGGGCACGCAGGGCCATCAGGCCGGGCATCTCAGCCTCGGCCAGTTCGATCTCCTTACGGCCCCACTCGGCGAGGTTCATATCCTTCACCTTGTACTTGAGCTGCTCTTTGGTCTCCGGCATGGTCGTGTTCATTGTTGGATGTGCTGCGAAAGCGGCCGCGAAGGTACGGCTATCCGGGGCGCTAGGCAAGGGATGTGGAGAACTCACCTTTAACTGGATCCCAGTCACTTAACCCTGTGCGACACGAGCCGGGTGAAGAAGGTAAGGAAAGACCGTTGTCAGTTGTCAGTATGCGGTGGGCGATATCGGCGCTATGCCGAACGGCCGTAGATGCACCTAAAGGGCATCGGCTACCCACGACCACCGTAAGTTGCCGTACTGACAACTGAGAACTGACAACTATCCCCCAAGCTTTCAACCCGCCCTACATTGAAAACTCCCGCAGCAATACCAACGTACCAGTTGGTCATCCGGGTTTACTTGCCCGACCAACACGCTTTCTTTTGAAGATCCTTCTATCCGCCTATTCGTGCGAACCCGGCAAGGGTTCGGAACCCGGTGTTGGCTGGAACATCGCCCGCGAGATCTCGCGCCACCACGAGGTCTGGGTGCTTACCCGGCCGGATGAGAGCAAGGCCGCCATCGAGGCGGAACTTGCACGCAACCCCGATCCCAACCTGCACTTCGTCTATTTCACCCTGCCGTTCTGGAAGGACAGCCTGAAATGGGGGCAATCCGGGGCGATGCAGATCCACTACTACCTCTGGCAGGCGCAGGCCTTCTTCGTGGCCCGGCGGCTTCATAAGAAGATCGGGTTCGATCTGGCGCACCACGTCACCTTCGTCAAGTATTCCACGCCCAGCTTCATCTCCTTGCTCAAGATCCCCTTCGTGTGGGGACCCGTTGGCGGTGGGGAACAGGCCCCGAAGCCCTTCTTCGCGGACTTCGATGCCAAGGCGAAACGCTATGAGAAGCTGCGCCTCTGGGCCCACAGGGTGGGCGAACTGGACCCCTTCACCCGGTACACGGCACGGAACAGCGCTCAAGTACGCGCCACGACCCACGATACGGCGGCCAGGCTCAAGCGCATGGGCGCGGCCCAGGTGCATGTGACCTCCGAGTCCGGCCTGGCACAGGATGAGATCGATCGCTTGGGCCAATGTCCCGTTCCCGAGGGTTCGCCCGTCCGTTTCATCAGCATGGGGCGCATCCTGCACTGGAAAGGCTTCCATCTCGGGATCCGCGCATTCGCACATGCGGGCCTGCGCGATGCCGAATACTGGATCCTGGGAGATGGCCCTGAATTGGAGAACCTCACCTCCCTGGCCGAACAGCTCGGCGTTGCGGATCGCGTCAAGTTCTGGGGGCGATTGCCACGGGAAGAGTCGTTGGAGAAGCTGGCACAATGCCACGTACTGGTGCATCCCAGCCTGCACGATTCGGGCGGCTGGGTCTGTCTGGAAGGCATGGCGGCCGGACGCCCCGTGCTTTGCCTGGACCTTGGCGGGCCTGCCGTGCAAGTGAGCGAGGCAACGGGCCGCAAGATCCCGGCCCACACGCCCGAACAGGTGGTGGCCGATCTGGGTGCTGCCATGAAGGATCTCGCGCTGGATCCATCATTGCGGGAAGAGCTCGGACGTGCCGGCCGGCAGTTCGTGCGGACGAATTACAGTTGGAAAGCGCGCGGGGAGCAGTTGGACCGGCTCTATCGCGAACTGGTACCGACGGGTTGACCCACGCGTGGGGAAGCGCCGGCCAAGGGTAATGCTCCGCACGTTCGCGCCGTGGGTGGCCTCAAGCGCAGGGTCGTCGAAGGCGACAGGATCTGCGCAGGTCTATAACGCTTGCACTGAAGCTTTAGGCGGACGGATCATGATGGAGGTATAGTGACCAACCGTTGCCGCTGACACCGGCCACCAAGCCGCCTCGATCACGCTGGCTAACTTGGCCCACCTTTCGCAACCCATCATGATGCCACGCAGCCTTGCCCTCACCGGCCTCTGCCTCTCGTTCACCTTCGCCTTCCACCATACAGCGGAAGCGCAGAAGCAGCTCACCATCCGCGACATCTGGGCCAGCCCCTTGTTCAGTGCGGAGTACGTAAGCGGCCTCGCCAGCATGAACGATGGCCTGCACTACACCGTGCTGGACGAGACCGACAACGGGCTTGCAGTGGACCAGTACGCCTACCGCACCGGCCAGAAGGTGCGCACCCTGGTGGATGGCGCCACGCTGATCCCCGAAGGCGGGAAGGAACCCATCAGCATCGAAGGCTACAGCTTCAGCGGCGATGAGAAGAAGCTGATGATCGAAACGGCGATGGAACCCATCTACCGCTACAGCTACTTCGCGCACAATTACGTGTACGACCGCGCCAGCAAGAAGCTGGTGCCCCTGAGCGATCCGAACAAGGCGAAGCAGCGGCTGGCGACCTTCAGCCCCGATGGAAGCAAAGCCGCCTTCGTGCGCGACAACGACCTCTACGTGGTGGAACTCGCCACGATGAAGGAGACCCGCGTGACCACCGACGGCGAGTGGAACAAGGTGCTCAACGGCGCCACGGACTGGGTGTACGAGGAGGAATTCACGCTGGTACAGGGCTATGCGTGGAGTCCCGATGGAAACAAATTACTTTTCCTGCGAAGCGACGAAAGCGCGGTGAAGGAGTTCGACATGACGTACTACAAGGACCAGCTCTACCCCAGCGAATACCGCTTCAAATACCCGAAGGCCGGTGAGGTGAACAGCGCGGTGAGCCTGAAGTTGTACGACCTCGCCAGCGGCCTCACCTACGCCCTCCCGATAGGCACCGGCGACCGCGACATCTACATCCCGCGCCTCGGTTTCACGCCGAACGGTTCCGCCTGGTTCATGCGCATGAACCGCCTCCAGAACGAGAAGGTGATCCTCACCGTGCCCATGCCCGCACATGGCACCAAGGCACTTCCCATACCCACCGAGATCTACCGCGAGACCAGCAGCACCTACGTGGAAGTGACGGACGACCTGCACTTCCTCGCCAACGGCAGCGGTTTCGTGCTCACCAGTGAGCGCAGCGGCTGGAACCACATCTATTTCGTGCCCATGGGCGGCGAGCCGAAAGCCCTCACCAGCGGCGAGTGGGACGTGGTGAGCGTGGCGGGCATCGACGAGAAGAACAAGCGCGTGCTCTTCACCGCTGCGAAGACAGCACCGGAGAACCAGGAGGTATGGAGCGTGGGCCTCACGGGCAAAGGCTTGAAACAACTGAGCCTCGCAGGCGGGCACAACGAGGCGGAGTTCAGCAAGGGCTTCCAGTACTTCATCAACACCCGCAGCACGGCCAACGATGTGCCGGTGGTGACGCTGCACGACGGGCAGGGCAAATTGGTGAAGCTGCTGAAGGACAACGTGCGCCTGAAGGAGACCCTGAAGACCTACGGCGCGGTGAGGCGGGAGTTCTTCCAGTTCACCACGGAAAGCGGTGTGCAGCTACGCGGCTGGATGATGAAGCCGCCCGCCTTCGACCCCGCGAAGAAGTATCCGGTGCTGATGACGCAGTACAGCGGCCCCAACAGCAACGAGGTATTGGACAAGTTCGATGGCCGCGACCTGTTGTGGAACTCATTGCTGGCGCAGAAGGGCTACATCGTGGCCTGCGTGGATCCGCGCGGCACGGGGCATCGCGGCCGCGAGTTCCGCCACGTGACCTACGGACAGCTCGGGCGCTATGAAACGGAGGACCAGATCGCCTCGGCGAAATGGCTGGCCCAGCAGTCCTACGTGGATGGCGGGCGCATCGGCATCTTCGGCTGGAGCTACGGCGGCTACATGAGCAGCCTGTGCATCACCAAGGGCGCCGACGTGTTCAAGGCAGCCATCGCCGTGGCACCCGTAACCAACTGGCGCTACTACGACAGCATCTACACCGAGCGCTACATGGGCCTGCCGAAGGACAATGCCAAAGGCTACGACGACAACAGCCCCATCCACCACGTGGACAAGCTGAAAGGCAACTACCTGCTGATCCACGGCCTGGCCGACGACAACGTACACTACCAGAACGCCGCCGAAATGACGCTGGCACTGGTGAAGGCCAACAAGCCCTTCGACCAGTTCATCTACCCCGACCGCAACCACGGCATCTACGGAGGCACCACGCGGCTGCACCTGTTCGAGATGATGACGAAGTGGCTGGAGGAGAAGTTGTAGGAAGAGTTTGCAAGTCGGAGATCGGGAAGTGGCAAGTTGGTTAGGGGCAAGTCGGCAAGGGGCCAGTTCGCAAGGGGCAAGTTCCGCACTATGCTCCTTGCGAACTGGCCCCTTGCAAACTTGCCTACTTCCCCCGCTCCCCCCTCCCCCGCATTGCCAGTTCCCCGGCTTTCCTACCTTGGCGCACCTTCAACCCGGTTGTAGATGACAAACACCACGACCACCACTGGTCACCCCAAGGGATTGTACTGGCTGTTCGCCGCAGAGATGTGGGAACGCTTCTGCTACTACGGCATGCGCGCACTGCTGCTGCTGTACCTCGTGAAGTCCCTCGCCATGGGCGACAACAAGGGCTTCGCGGTCTATGGGGCCTACACCGCGCTGGTGTACGTGATGCCGGTGATCGGTGGGCGCATCGCGGATCAGATCCTCGGTTCGCGGCTGGCGGTGCTGCTGGGGGGCATCCTGATGGCCATCGGAGAGTTCATCATCGTGGGCGGCACCGAACAGTTGCTGTTCTGGGGCATGGCCGTGATCGTGGTGGGCAACGGCCTGTTCAAGCCGAACATCAGCACCATGGTGGGCAAGCTCTACCCGGATGGCGACAACCGAAAGGACAGCGGCTTCACCATCTTCTACATGGGCATCAACCTCGGGGCGCTGCTGGCGACCACCGTCTGCGCCGAAGTGGGCAACATCTACGGCGCCAAGTACGGCTTCGCGCTGGCGGGCGTGGGCATGCTGCTCGGCGTGCTCGTGTTCCAAATGGGCAGCAAGCATTACGCTGAAGTGAGCGCACCGCCTTCACCCGCGACGCTGCATAAGCCGAAGTACGGTCCGCTGAGCCCGTTCAACGCCGTGCTCGTGCTGTGCGCCGCCCTGATCCCCGTGCTGTACTTCCTGCTGCGCAACACCACCATCGCGGGCTACGTGCTGCTGGCCGTGGCCGTGTTCGTGATCGGCAGCCTGATCGCGCGCGGTGTGAAGGATGGCAAAGTGCAGCTGGACAAGATGTTCGGCTTCATCATCCTGATGCTCTTCAACGTGGTGTTCTGGGCCTGTTTCGAGCAGGCGGGCAGCAGCCTCACGCTCTTCGCCGACCGCAACGTGGACCGCCACATCTTCGGCTGGGAGATGGGTGCCGCCACCACGCAGTTCTTCAACCCCGCCTACATCCTCATCTTCGGATCCATCTTCTCCATCATGTGGGTGAAGCTGAAGCAGATGGACAAGGACTTCAGCATCCCGATGAAGTTCGGCCTGGGTATCCTGCAACTCGGCTTGGGCTACCTCGTGATCCTGATCGCCGCGCCGCTGGCCGTGGAATACCAAGTGCCGCTGTGGACCTTGGCGCTGCTCTACATGCTGCACACCACGGGTGAACTGTTCCTCTCGCCCATCGGCCTGAGCATGGTGACCAAATTGGTGCCGAAGGACATGACCGCCACCGCGATGGGCGCATGGTTCCTCAGCATCGCCGGGGCGAACTACGCGGCGGGCATGCTGGCGAAACTGACCGGTGCCGAACACGGCGCAGGCGAAGCCGAGGTGCTGGACAAGGCCGCAAGTCTCGCCACGTACGTGGATGTGTACAGCACCATGGGTTACGTGACCGCAGGCATCGGCCTCTTCCTGGTGGTGATGAGCCCGCTGATCAACAAGCTGTTCCACGGCGTACGCTGAGCCGATCAGAAGATCAGAAAATGAGACGATCAGAAAATGGTCGGTACCGTCGTGACCACTTGGATCGTTCCTCGCATTCCAATTTTCTGATCGTCTGATCTTCTAACTGTCTGATCAAGATGTCCCGCAAGCATCCCGCCGCACTGCCCTTCCTGTTCCTCACCGAGATGTGGGAACGGTTCGGGTACTACCTGATGATCGGGATCTTCCAGCTGTACCTGATGGACCCCACCTCCACCGGCGGGCTGGCCATGGAGCGAAAGGATGCCGCCGACATCTATGGCACCTTCATCGCGCTGGTCTTCCTTACACCCTTCATCGGTGGTTTGTTGGCGGATCGTGTGCTCGGCTACACCAAGGCCATCTTCATCGGTGGCACCTTGATGGGCCTGGGCTATATCGGCCTGGCGCTGCCGGGCATGGCGGCCTTCTACACTTCGCTCGCGCTGATCATCGTGGGCAACGGCTTCTTCAAGCCCAACATCAGCACACTGCTCGGCAACCTCTACAACGAGGACAAGTACCGCGCACAGAAGGATAGCGGTTACAACATCTTCTACATGGGCATCAACGTGGGGGCGTGCATCTGCAACCTCTTCGCGGCCTACATGCGCAACAAGTACGGCTGGGGCTATGCCTTCGCCACGGCGGGCGTGGGCATGTTCATCGGCCTCATCGTGTTCTACATCGGCCTGAAACACTACCGCCATGCGGATGTGAAGAAGCCCGCGCAGAAGGAGGACATGCCGCTGAGCAAGGTCTTCGGCACGGTACTGCTCCCGGCCATCATCGTGGGCATGGGTGCATGGGCCATTCCCGGCAACATCTTCGGCAGCGACAGCACAGATGCCTTCATCTTCGCCACCATCCCGGTCATCGTCTTCTACGTGGGGCTGTACCTGCGCGCGAGCATCGAGGATAAGAAGCCACTGGTGGCGCTGTTGAGCATCTTCGCCGTCAGCATCCTGTTCTGGGCGGTGTTCAAACAGAACGGCACCGCACTCACCACTTGGGCGCAGTACTACACCGACCGCGAGCTGCCCGCGGCCATCGCACCGGCGGCCAACGACCTCTACCTCGCCGAACGGGTGGTGAACGCGAACGATACGGTGCCGAAATACGATGATGAGTTCCGCCTGGTGAAGGTGGATGGTGTGACACAGACCGAAGTCGGCAAGCCCGTCTACTTCAAGAACCTGCAGGCCGAACGCATGCCGGCCGAAGGCGGAACGCTCTACCTCGGCAACACCGAGCTCTTCCAAAGCATCAACCCGCTGTGGGTGATATTGCTGACGCCCGTGGTGGTGGGCTTCTTCGCCTTCCTGCGCCGCCGCAATAGGGAACCCAGCACGGCGAGCAAGATCGGCTGGGGCCTGCTGGTGAGCGCACTCAGCACACTGGTGATGGTGTGGGCGGTGAAGATCTGCGACAATGGAGAGATCAAGGCAAGCAGTTGGTGGTTGATCGCCACGTACGGCGTGGTCACCATCGGCGAACTGATGCTGAGCCCCATGGGTCTTTCGCTGGTGAGCAAGGTGAGCCCGAAGCGCCTGACCGCGCTGATGATGGGTGGCTGGTTCCTGAGCACCAGCATCGGCAACAAGCTGAGCGGCGTGCTGGCCAGCCTGTGGGACACCTACGCCGACAAGGCGAACTTCTTCTGGGTGAACTTCGCCCTGCTGATGGCCGCCACGCTGATCATGTTCGTGATGCTGCGCTGGCTGAACCGGATCATACCCGAACAGAAATAACGGCCCCATGTCCACCACCCCCACCCTGCAACAGATCCGCGATTTCAAGGGCACCTACCCAAGGCAGCTCTTCTACCTCTTCGGCACGGAGATGTGGGAGCGCTTCTGCTTCTACGGACTGCGCGGCATGCTCACCGTGTTCATGGTGAGCGAGCTGGGACTGGCGGACAAGGCGGCGAACCTGCAATACGGTGCCATCCAAGCCTTCGTGTACGCTTTCACCTTCCTCGGTGGTGTGTTCGCGGACAAGATCCTCGGCTTCCAGAAGTCACTGTTCTGGGGCGCCACATTGATGATCGTCGGCGGCTTCGTGATCGCTGCCGCGCCGAAGGAGTTCTTCTATATCGGCATCTGCTTCAACATCATCGGCACGGGCTTCTTCAAGCCGAACATCAGCACCATGGTGGGCCAGCTCTACCACGATGGCGATGCCCGGCGCGATGCGGGCTTCGGCCTCTTCTACATGGGCATCAACGTGGGCGCCTTCCTCGGCGGCCTGCTGATGGTGTGGGTGGGCAAATCCTACTCGTGGCGCGCGGCCTTCGCGCTGGTGGGCGTGGTGATGATCATCAGCCTGATCAATTTCTTCTTCCGCCGCAAGAGCATGGGCCCCATCGGCCTAAGCCCCCTGCACCCAGACATGCCCGCCAACAGGCGCAGGCTGTACGAATGGGGCACCTACATCGGCTCGCTGGCGGTGATCCCGCTGATCCTGCTGATGGTGACGAACACGGCCTACACGGACATGTTCATGTACATCGTGGGACCGCTCACGCTGATCTACCTCGCGTGGGAGATGCGCAACTTCAGCAAGGCCGAGAACAAGAAGCTGGGCGCGGCGCTGATCTTCATCTTCTTCAGCATCTTCTTCTGGGCCTTCTTCGAGCAGAGCGGCGGCAGCCTGAGCCTCTTCGCGCTGAACAACCTGAAGCCCGAACTGTTCGGCCTGCCGGTGGACCCCAATAGCGTGAACAACGCGGCCAACTCGCTCTTCGTGATCGCCTTCAGCGCCCTCGCCGGTCTGCTCTGGTTCTGGCTGAGCAAGCGCAAGGCCGAGCCCAACAGCGTGGTGAAGTTCGGACTGGGCTTCCTCTTCCTCGCGGGTGGCTTCTACATCTTCAAGAGCACGCTGGGCTTCGCCGATGAGAAGGGGATCACCAGCACGGAGATATTCACCTTCGCGTGGTTCGTGATCACCTTCGGCGAGCTCTGCCTCTCGCCCATCGGCCTTTCGCTGATGACCAAACTTTCGCCGGTACGCATCCAAGGGCTGATGATGGGCATGTGGTTCCTGGCGAGCGCCTACGGCCAGTATGCTGCGGGCCTGCTGGGTGCGGGCATGAGCGCCGAAGACCCCAACGCCAGCAACTACGACAAGCTGGTGCTGTACACCGAAGGCTACGGCGAGCTGGCCCTCTACGCCCTGATCGCTGGTGGTGCGTTGATCCTGCTGGCCCCCGTCGTGCGCCGCCTGATGCAGGAAGTCCACTAACCCCACAACCCGGCACGGTCATTGTAACTTTCGCCGGATCTTTCCCAACCATGCGCGCCCTACTCCTCACACTCGCCTTCGCCCCCCTGCTGCTCGCCGCACAGACCCCTGCCACGGCCATCAACTGGCTCACCATCGAAGAGGCGCAGGCCCAAGCGAAAAAGGCCCCCAAACCGCTGATGGTGGACGTGTACACCAAGTGGTGCGGCCCCTGCAAGATGCTCGACGCAAAGACCTTCAGCGACCCGCGCTTGGCGGAATACGTGAACAAGAACTTCTATCCGGTGAAGTTCGACGCCGAGAGCGGCACGCCCGTGACCTTCAAGGGCGAGAAGCTGGAGAACCCCGACTTCAACCCGGCACAGGTAGGCGGCCGTAACGGCACCCACCGGCTCACCTACAAGATCGCCGCGACCGAGCGCGGCATCGCCTACCCCACGGTGGTGTACCTGGACAGCGACCTGAACGTGCTGGCCCCCGTGCAGGGCTACATGACGCCCGACCAGATGGAACCGATCCTGAACTACTTCGGCGGCGGCCACTACAAGGCGAAGGACTACCAGACCTTCATGGGGGATTTCAAGCCCAAGTGGACGGCGCAGTAGGCATATGCGGCTCCGTGCCCGGTTATCAACGATCCCGAAAGGCCCGCCGATGCGGGCCTTTCGGCCTTCTTTGAACATTCCCGTAGAGGGATACGTTCTATGCTACCTTAGCGGCCGTTCCAAAAAAAGGTACCCTCAAGATCAGTAGGCAGATGAGCGAGAAGGCGCAGATCATCCTGGATGGCAAGACGTACGAGTTCCCCGTATTCGTTGGTGCCGAAGGCGAAAAGGCCATCGACATCAGCAAGCTGCGCGACCAGACCGGCTACATCACGCTGGACTTCGGCTACAAGAACACCGGGGCCACCACGAGCGCCATCACCTTCCTTGATGGCGAAGAGGGCATCCTGCACTACCGGGGCTACCCCATCGAACAGCTGGCGGAGAAGTCGAGCTTCCTGGAGGTGGCCTACCTGCTGCTGTACGGCGACCTGCCCACGGAGAAGGAACTCTCCGACTTCGAGAACCAGATCCGCTACCACAGCCTGGTACACGAGGATATGAAGCATTTCTTCGAGTTCTTTCCGAGCAACGCCCACCCGATGGGCATCCTCTCGGCGATGGTGAACTCGTTGAGCACCTTCTACCCGAAGAGCCAGGACCCGCACCGCTCGGTGAACGACCGCATGCGCACGGCCGTGCGGCTGATCGCCAAGATCCCCACGCTGGCGGCCATCGCCTACAAGAACAACCTGGGCCAGCCCTACATGTACCCCGACAACAGCCTGGGCTACGTGGAGAACTTCCTGTACATGATGTACGGCCTGCCCACCGAACCCTACAAGGCCGATCCCGTGGTGGTGAGCGCGCTGAACAAGCTGCTGATCCTGCATGCCGACCACGAGCAGAACTGTAGCGCCAGCACGGTGCGCATGGTGGGCAGCAGCCAGAGCAACCTGTACAGCGCGGTCAGCGCGGGCATCGCCGCCCTGTGGGGCCCGCTGCACGGCGGCGCCAACCAGGAGGTGATCGAGATGCTGGAGACCATCCGCAACGATGGCGGCGACATCCAGAAATGGGTGAACAAGGCCAAGGACAAGAACGACCCCTTCCGCCTGTTCGGCTTCGGCCACCGCGTGTACAAGAACTTCGACCCGCGCGCCACCATCATCAAGAAGGCCTGCGACGATGTGCTGAAAAAGCTCGGCGTGAACGATCCCGTGCTCGACATCGCCCGTCAACTGGAGGAGATCGCGCTGAAGGACGAGTACTTCATCGAGCGCAAGCTGTACCCCAACGTGGACTTCTACAGCGGCATCATCTACCGCGCCATCGGCATCCCCACGCGCATGTTCACGGTGATGTTCGCCCTGGGCCGCCTGCCGGGCTGGATAGCCCAGTGGAAGGAGATGGTGGAGAACAAGGAACCCATCGGCCGCCCGCGCCAGATCTACACCGGCGCCACCAAGCGCGACTACGTGGCGCTGAAGGACCGGGGGTGAGGGGGGCAGTTGTCCGTTGTCAGGAGTTAGCTGTCAGTCTCCTTGGTGGGCGCCTGCCTGCTGTGCGGGGCATTACGTTCGGTGCAGTAGCCACGGAAGTCGGCATTCCTGACAACCGACAACTGACCACCGACAACTAACTCATTACCTTCGCCGCGAACCCGAACCCATCACCATGAAAAAGCTCATCGGCCTTGGCATGTGGCTCCTGGCCTTCGCCATCCCCTTCCGCTTCGCGATCCTGGACACCGAGGATCTGCTGCAGGCGGATGGCTCGATCAACAACGTGAAAGGACTGATCAGCTTCGTGGTGATGATCGCGCTGCTGTTCATCGGCTACGCACTGATCGATTCGGCCAGCCCGAAGCCCGGCAGCGACGGATCCCACGGCCACTAAGCCCGCGATGGCGCATGTCCTGATCGCCACCGACATGAGCGCCAATGCGCTCAATGCCGCCATCCACGGCATCCGGCTCTATGGCATCGAGGGCAACTCGTTCACCCTGCTGCATACCTACCAGACCCCGCCGGGCAGCCCGGACCTGCCCGCCATGGCGCCGGACCTCCTGGCCCGGCTTTCCGCCGAAGGCTTGGAGGAATTCGCCCGGCGCCTGCTGGAACAACTGCCCGAGCCGACTCCCGACCTGGCCACGGTATCCGCCTACGGGGCCTTGGATAACGTGCTCCGCAGCATGATCGACGGCCCCGAACGGCCGGACCTGGTGGTGATGGGCACCCACAGCTCGACCGGGCTGGAGCGCATGTTGATCGGCAGCACCACCGCCTCGGTGATCAGGAGCGGCATGCTTCCCGTGCTGGCCGTGCCGCATGAAGCGCGCTACCGCGACCCGCGACGGATCGTGCTGGCCGATGATGGCGGCCCCGTGGAACGCGACACCCTGAAGGTGCTGCTGGACATCGCGCGCTGGTCGCGCTCCGAGGTCACCATCGTGCATGTGGTGCCCGAAGGCCGTGCCAGCGAAGAGGAAGCGGTGGACATCGGCTATGACCTGCACCTCGGCGCCATCCCGCACACCTACCACAGCGTGAGCGGCGACAACGTGATGCTTGCCCTGAACGACCTGGTGGACCAGAGCGACAGCGATCTGGCCGTGGTGGTACACCGCCAGCGCGGCCTCATCGATCAGCTGTTCCACCACAGCGTGGCCACGGACCTCGCGCTGCACACGCGCATCCCGCTGCTGGTGCTGCAGCAGCCCCGGAACTGATCGCGGCCATGCGCGGGGGCCTGCCACTCTTCCGTTTCAAGGGGATCAAGGTGTTCCTGCACTGGACCTTC
>JAHBUM010000160.1 GCA_019638075.1 Flavobacteriales bacterium
AGGTGCCCGGTGCCAGAGAGACCGGCTGGGAGAAGGCCAGATATACCATGCCTGCGGTAACGTCGGCGGCTGTGATCGCGTGGGTGCCGGAGGTGATGTTATTGAGCGCATGGTTCACGGGCCCACCTTCGATGACGCCGCCGGTCTCCGAGGTGATCTGGGCCACATCGGCGTAGATGAACGCTTCGATCTCCGCATCGGCGCCCGGCACGGTGTAGGGTGAACCCACCAACTCCACGTGGAGCCCGGTGGCCGTGGTCTGGGTGTTGATGGTGTACATGGTCATGAGGTAGACCTCGGAATTGTCGGCGAAGGAGGCCGAGCCGTAGATCCTTGTATCCTCCGAGCCTTCGGGATGCACACCGAAGCCGTCGAGCGCATACACATCGGTCGAGATCGCGAAGCTGCGCGACAGTTCGTTGTCGCTGGGGTCTTCGTCCAGATCGATCTCGTCCCCGGTGAGGGTGAAGCGGCCCGTGTAGATGCCGATGGGCAGGTCGAAGGGCACATTGATGTCGACGCTCACATCGGCCGTTTCGCGGGAGGGGATGGTGCCCACGGGGATGACGGTGGAGAAGCCGGGGACGGCATTGTCATCTTCGTCATAGAAGGTCACGTGCAGGTCCACATTGCCCTGGTTGCCCAGGCCGAAGTTGATGATGCTCGCTCCCACGTTCAGGGTGCCGGGCATCTGGCTGGCCGGCACTTGGCCGTATTCATCACCCTCGGCGGTCATGCTGGCGAACGCGAAGTCCATGATGACCTCGTAATCGGGCAGGGTGGTAAAGGCCACATCATCCACCATCCACGAGTATGCACAGCCAACAAGGGTGCCTGGGTAGGCACCGCCGGTTGCCGGGTTCACCGAGGTGGGTGTGGATTCGAAGCGGAAGCGGAAATAGGCAGTGGACGATCCGGCAAGGTCGCTCAAGTCGACCGTCGTCAACTGCGGATTGGTGGTGGCTGCTGCGTCACCGCCATGTTCCATGTCGGCGTTCACCTGCACGGGGGTCCAATCGGTACCGTTGGTGCTCCAATCCACCCATACGTTGTCGTAGAACCGCTTGTAGTTCTGCTCGAACTGGAGCAGCACACCAGCTGTCCAGTCGGAGAGGTCCACCGGGTTGGCGATGGTGAGGGTGGCTTCCTGGTTGCCGCTGCACAGCAGGTCCGAGTCGAACAACGCAAAGCCATTGGCGGCTGTGGAGGAGGCGATGGTGCCGACTTGGGAGGCGTAGGCCCCCGTAGGCCCCGTGGTGCCGATCACCCACGTGTCGCTGCTGGCTGTGCCAATGGTGCCAGCGATCCAGTTGCCCGGGTTGGAGAAGTCATCGGACCAGATGATCTCACGGTTCACGCGGTTCACGCTGGCGCGTGGCGTACGGGTGTTCGGCACTGTGGGTGCGGTAATTGCCTTCTGTTTGGTCAAAGGCCGGTCGTGGCTCTGCTGGGCAGAAGCACTGCCCCCTGCGAGTGCGAGGGCGAGGAGAGGAATGTAGAACTTGGTCATTGTGTGTTCGTCGTGTTGGGAACGTGCTACGCATGCAAAGGAAAGCAATGTGGCGGCTTTTCCGACAGGCTGTCCCATCATTCACCATGCGTCCCAGTGCGGCAATATCCTGGTGCTTGAGTGGCCTGCGGCTTGTTCGGTCGACATGCAGGTGGTGTTCGTCGATCGAAAGAGATGGTCGGTGGGGCGTGCGGGGATTTTCCTGCTTGTTACTGTTGTATTCCCATCTTTTTCTCCCACGCACCGGAAAGCACCAACGCCACGCCCACCACCACCGCCGGGGCGATCAGGTTGTACCACAGGAAGGCCACCTCGAAGCCCCCGAAGTGGATCACCAAGATCACCGCCTGCGACACCAGGGCACCGATGAACACCGCCGTGCCGCCCACCTTTTTCAGGAAGAACGCCACCAGGAACACGCCGAGGATGGTGCCATAGAACAGTGAGCCGAGGATGTTCACCGCTTGGATCAGGTTGTCGAACAACGGGAAGATCGCGGCGAACAGCAACGCCAACACGCCGAAGGCCACCGTGGCCCACTTGGTGGCGATCACCTGATCCACACCGGCCAGCGGTTTGCGGAACACATCCACCACGGCGGTGGTGGCCAGCGCACTAAGCTGCGAACTGGTGCTGCCCATGCCCGCGCAGAAGATCATGGCCAGCAGCAGGCCCACGAGACCCACGGGCAGATGGTCCATCACCCAGGTGATGAAGATGTAGTCCTTGTCGTTGGGTTCGGCAGCGGGCAGGGTGGCTTTCACCTCGGCCCGGTAGGCTTCGCGGAGGGTGTTGTCCTGGGTCAGTGCGGCTTGGAGGTTGGTCGTCAGTTGTTGGTTGTCGGCTGTCAGGCCGTCGCGGTTGTTCCGGACCCAGGTGGCGGCATCGGCGGCCAGTTGGATGTTGATCGCCGCGTGTTGTTGTTCCAGATCCGTGGCATTCGGTCGACCCTCCCGGCTCAAGGCCGGGATGACAGGGTCGACGGTACGGGTGCCATCCCAGGCATTTCCATTTTCTGACCCTCTGATCGTCCGATCATCTGATCGTTCCATCGCATTCCGGTTCGCCTCGTTCCAATGCACCGGGCCGGGGTTGAACAGGTAGAACACGAACACCAGCACGCCGATCAGCAGGATGAAGAACTGCATGGGGATCTTCAGCAGGCCGTTGGTGAGCAGCCCCACGCGTGCTTGGCGGATGGTCTGCCCGCCGAGGTAGCGCTGCACCTGGCTCTGGTCGGTACCGAAATAGGATAGCTGCAGGAAAAAGCCACCGATCAGGCCGCTCCACAGGGTGTACTTCGTGGTGGGGTCCCAGGTGGTGTCGATGATATCCATCTTACCCAGCGCTCCGGCCAGTTGCAGGCTTTCGCCGAAGGTGGCGTGGGCACCGATCTGTTGCACCAGCAGCGTGAAGGCGATGATCAATCCGCCGAACATCACGGCCATCTGCTGCTTGTGCGTTACGCCCACGGCCTTGGCACCACCCGTGGTGGTGTATATGATCACCAGCCCGCCGATGAACACGCACGTCCAGCCCAGCGGCCAGTGCAGCACCTTGCTGAGCACGATGCTGGGCGCGTAGATCGTGAGGCCGGTGCTCAGCCCGCGTTGGATCAGGAAGAGGATCGCCGTGAGCAGCCGCGTGCGTTCATCGAAGCGCTTGCCGATGAACTCGTAGGCCGTGTACACGTTCCATTTGTAGTAGAGCGGGATGAACACCCACGCGATCACCACCATCGCCAGCGGCAGGCCGAGGTAGAACTGCACGAAGCCCATGCCTTCCAGAAAGCCCTGGCCGGGCGTGCTGAGGAAGGTGATGGCGCTGGCCTGCGTGGCCATCACGCTGAGGGTAACGGCCCACCAGCGGTCCTCGTTGTCGCCGCGCAGGTAGCGCGATGCCGTGCGTGTGCCCCGCGTGTGCCACACCCCATAACCCACGATGAAGGCGAGGGTGGTCAGCAGGATGATCCAATCGATCCAATGCATTGATCAGATGATCAGAGGATCAGAAAATGGAATGCCGTGATGGGCCATTGACGAATGCTGGATCACGCGCCAAAGATGGGGCCGATGGTATAGAACCACGAAGGGCCGCGGTTTCCCGCAGCCCTTCGCTTGCCCTAACGATCAGTTCACTAACCAAAACCTGCCTGTTGAACGGGTGGGTTCGGAGAAAGGTTACGCGGTGGTTCCCACCGGATCCACCAGCACATGCACCCCGCTGTGGTTGCGCACATTGAACACGCGGCCATCCTCGAAGATCAGGTACTGGCCCTTTGCGCCGAGCAGCTTTCCGGAAAGCACGGGCATTTTTTCCAGCGAAACGCTCGCCACCTTGGGCGGGTAGGCCAGCACGGGGTAGCCGATGTCCAAGGGCTGCTCATCGGGCAGGAGGTATTGTTGCAGGTCTTCGCGCAGGTTGGCCCGCGCACGGTCCCGCGCCTCGAACAGTGCCGCATGGTCCGTTGGCACCAGCTTGAGCATCGCCCTCCAGTTGGTGCGGTCGGTGAAGAGGCGCTTGAGGTCCACTTCGATGAGGCCCGCCAGTTGCCGGTAGGGTACCCGCGCGATGATGAGCGCACCCACCGCTCCTTGGTCGATCCAGCGCACGGGGATCTGCGTGCTGCGCGTGACGCCCACCTTGATGCCACCGGTGTAGCTGAGGTACACCACGTGCTCGGTGAAGTGGTGGTCGCGCTCCCACTCCGGGTCGCGCCCCCCGCCCAAGTGCGCTTGGCACAATTCGGGACGGATGATGCACTCGGCCGCTTCGGGCGCGCTCTGCAGGCACGGGTAGCAGAAGCCCTGTGCGAAGAGCTTCTTCACCCGGCGCCCGCAACTGACGCAACTGAGCATGCCTGTGGCCCGCAGGGTGAAGGAGTGGCCGATGTAGGGCGCCAGCTCCAGCGGGCCATCGGCCATGGGAAGGGCGTAGGATACCCGGCCATCGAAGCCGGCCAGCATCTTGCGCAGGGGGGAACCGTCGCTCATTCTGGGGAGAGTTCTTGGGGGGAAGGTAGTTGTCGGTTGTCAGGGGGCAGTTGTCAGTCTCCTTGGTGGGGCTCCTTGACGGGGAGCTCGAAAAGCGCAAAGCTTCAAGTTCCAAGGCTCAAGCTTCAAGGGAGCTTTTGAGCTTGGAACTTTGAGCTTGAGCCGTTGAAGCTTGTTTTGGTATTTCCTGACAGCTGACATCCATCGCAGCCACGGCAGCAGGCATTCACTGACAACTGAGAACTGGCAACCATCCCCCAACCCATATCCCGAACAACTCCTTACCTTTTGGGCTGAAGATAGGAGGTGCGATCTTCGCCCCTGTTCTTCCGCCATGCCGGTCAACGCATTGTTCTCCTTCCTGATCAAGAAGCGGCTGCAGCAGATCGAGCTGTTCCGCGACAACCCGCGCATGGCGCAGCTGGAGGTGTTCCACCACCTGGTGCAGCATGCCCGCTACACCGAATGGGGCCGCCGGTATGGCTATGGCGAGATACACGACCCGGACGAGTTCCGCGCGCGGGTGCCCATCCAAGACTACGAGGATGTGAAGCACTACGTCGCAAGGTTGCGCAAGGGCGAGCAGAACCTGTTGTGGCCCACCGATGTGCGCTGGTTCGCCAAGAGCAGCGGCACCACCAGCGACCGCAGCAAGTTCATCCCCGTGAGCCGCGAGGCGCTGGAGGACTGCCACTACAAGGGCGGCAAGGACCTGATCGCCTTCCACTACCAGCAGTTCCCCGAGAGCAGATTGTACCAGGGCATGAGCCTCGTGGTGGGCGGCAGCAGCACCATCGAGCAGTTGCGCGGCGATGCGTACAGCGGCGATCTCAGCGCCATCATCATCCGCAACCTGCCCATGTGGGTGGAGGTGCGGCGCACACCGGTGATCGAAACGGCGCTGATGGAGAACTGGGAGGAGAAGATCGAACGCATGGCGCGCGAGACCATGCGCGAGGATGTGAGCTGCATAGCAGGCGTGCCCTCGTGGACCTTGATCCTCATGAAGCGGATCCTGGAACTGACCGGGAAGAAGAACATCCTGGAAGTGTGGCCCAACCTGGAGCTCTTCATGCATGGCGGCGTCAGCTTCCGCCCGTACCGCGCGCAGTTCGAGGCATTGATCCCATCGCCCACCATGAACTACCTGGAGAGCTACAACGCCTCCGAGGGTTCCTTCGCCATACAGGACCGCCACGGCGCGGACGACATGCTGCTGATGCTGGACTACGGCATCTTCTACGAGTTCATGCCGCTGGATGAAGTGGGGAAACCATCGCCACGCACGCTGCTGGTGCATGAGGTGGAGCCGGGCGTTTCCTACGCCATCGTGATCAGCACCAACGGCGGCCTGTGGCGCTACATGCCGGGCGACACGGTGCGGTTCACCAGCGTGAAGCCCTACCGGATCCAAGTGAGCGGGCGCACACGCAGCTTCATCAACGCCTTCGGCGAGGAGCTGGTCGTGGAGAACGCCGATAAGGGCATCGAAGCCGCCTGCCTTGCCACGGGTGCCGTGGTGAGCGAGTACACCGCCGCACCCGTGTACATGGATGACGAAGCGCGCGGCGGGCACGAATGGGTGATCGAGTTCAGCACACCACCCGGCGACCTCGGCGCGTTCGTGCGCGTGATGGACGACACCATGCGCAGCATCAATTCGGACTACGATGCGAAGCGCCGGGGCGACATGGCGCTGCGCCCGCCGGTGGTGCATGCGGTCACCGCTGGCACGTTCTATGCGTGGATGAAGCAGCGCGGCAAGCTCGGCGGGCAGAACAAGGTGCCCCGGCTCTGCAACGACCGGGTGCTGATCGAAAGCCTGCTCGCGCCCGTACCGGCATGAGACTTCCGCTCCCCATACTGCTCCTGTTCGCATTGCTGCCCGGCACCAGCGCAACGGCACAACCGAAGCCCGCGATCCCCGGTCCGGTGGATGCCTTCACCACCGACGAGGTGGGCAATATCTATGTGCTGCGCGGTGATGTCCTTGAACTGTACAACGCTCAAGGCGCCTCGTGGCTGCGCAACAGCGTGAAGACCTTCGGCCGCATCAGCAGCATCGACGCGTTCTACTCGCTGAAGCCCATGATCTTCTCGCAGGAGCAGGGCCAGCTCGCCGTGCTGGACAATACGCTCAGCCTGCAAGGCAGCGTGCTCAACCTCCCGCGCAGTGGCTACCCACAGGTGGTGCTCGCGTGCGCCAGTGTGCAGAACGGCTTCTGGTTCTTCGATCAGCAGGAGCTCGGGCTGATCCGTGTGGATGCGCAATTGCGCAAGCTGGCCGATACCGGTCGTCTGGATCAATTGCTCGGGATCACACCGGCGCCCGCAGGCATGCAGGAATCGGACAGCCGCCTGTACGTGAATGATCCGAAGAACGGCATCGTCGTGTTCGATCTGTTCGGTACCTATGTGAAGACGATACCGCTGATGGGGATCGCCAGCTTCGAGGTGCGGGGCGAGGCGATCTACTTCTTGCAGGAAGGCACTGCGCAGGTGTACGACATGCGCTCCTTCGCGATCGAGCCGCTGCCGGTACCTGATGCGCTGTTGAAAGAAATGCTGGACGTGCGCATCGAGCGCGGCCGGGTGTATGTGCGCACGGCCGGGGGTATCGTGATCCACGAGGTGGGCGGGCGCTGAGGGGCAGTGCGAGGTAGTTGTCAGTGATCAGTTGTCAGGGAATGCCTGACGCCGTGGCTGCGATGGGCAGTTGTCCGTTGTCAGGAAATGCCTGCTGCCGTGGCTTCTGCACGGACTGCCCGCATAGTCCACCAAGCTTCAAGCTCCAAGGCTCAAGTCATAAGCTCAAAGCCCCCTTGAAGCTTGAGCCTTGGAGCTTTGAGCTTTTCGCGCTTCCCGCCAGCACCCACCAAGGAGACTGACAACTGACCACCGACAACGGACAACTACCCTCCTTACCTCCTTCATCCCTTTCCGCTCTCCGGCCCCGCCCATTGCTCCGGGGGACTGCGAACAGCAACGACTTTTCCACAACACGCATACGGTCGTGGGGGGCGGGTATCTTCGCGGCTCCACATCCGCAGGCTTTCCTCCACTCCTTTTCCCATGCACATCGCGATCGCAGGCAACATCGGCTCCGGCAAGACCACCCTCACACAGCTTCTGGCCAAGCATTACAAGTGGGATCAATTGCAGGAAGCGGTGGACAACAATCCCTACCTGTTCGACTTCTACAAGGACATGCAGCGGTGGAGCTTCAACCTGCAGATCTTCTTCCTCAACTCGCGCTTCGAGCAGCTGCTGGAGATCCGCCGCAGCGGCCGCAACGTGGTCCAGGACCGCACCATCTACGAGGATGCGTTC
>JAHBUM010000161.1 GCA_019638075.1 Flavobacteriales bacterium
AATGTGCCCTCGTTCACACCGATGAATATGATGCGCTCGTGGTCCACGGTGCGTGTTTCCAGAAGGCCCATCACCTGAAGGCCGTGCAGGGGCTCGCCGATGAAGGCGAGGCGCTCCTCGCGCAGCACGCGTTCGCGTATGGCCCTGTACGCGCGCAGGTCGGGCTGGGTGATGCCCGCACGTTGCAGCAGGCGGTCCATGCGTTGTTGTACGCGTGCCATCAGGAAAAGCTGTTCGCGCACCACGGGATCGTTCGGCGCACAATGCGAGGCCCAGTCGAACAGGCCGGTGAATCCAGCCCCTATGCGGGCCGGATCCCCGGCGGCATCCAGCGCGTGCATGATGGCTTCGGCGTGGCGCGTGCCCGAGGCCACGATCAGATCGGTCAATGCCTGCCGCTCGATGTGCAGCCGCGCCTGACCGCGCAGCCCGGTGAGGATGGCTGGGGTGGCCTTGCCTTCCTGCACGAAGGGATGGGAGAACACCGCGAGCAGGCCCCGCACGGTGAAGGTGCCCTCCGACGCATCCGCCAGCAGATCGAGATAGCTTTCGGCAAGCCCATGTACCGGAAGGGCGGCCAGTGGCATGCCCATGGTCACGTTCACCGGGCCCATGTCCGCAGGCATGCGTTCCAACAGCGGAAGCAACAGGTCTTCTTGGGCAAGCACCACGGCGGTGCGCGCGCGTTCTTCGGCGCTCAGTTCATTGAGGCGCTGGGCCACGTACGCTGTCTGGGCCAAGGCATGCGGGGCCTCCACCAAGCGGATCCGGCGTTCGGTGCCGAGGATGCCGTTGCGGGCAGGCAGCGCACCGGCGCCCAGGTCGGCGATGGAGCGGCGCAGGAAGCGGCCACCTTCTTGGCGCGCATCGTCCAAGTAGAATGCGTCCGCGTCCCATGCCACCTCTGCGCGCCCTTGTTGCTTGAGTTGTTTGATGGTGGCCGTGGTGCCGGGGTCCAGTGCGTTCAACCCGGCGAACCAGATGAAGTCCCACGGAAGCGCGATGTTCTCCTGCGTGCGTTCGGCGCAGATCCGTGTGATATAGCCGGATGTGGCGATGCGCCCCTGCCACATGCGCTCGTGGAAGGCGTTATGCAGATCGCCGGTGGCGCGCCATTCCGCGTTGGCACGTTGCTGCACCGGGCTCAGTTCGCCAAGACTGAAGCTCCATTCATCCAGTTCATGGTAGGCGCGCAGGTCCTTGTACAGGGCCTTCAGGTCGAGGAGGTGGGCATCCACTTCGCTGATGTCGCGCAGGGTGGTGGGTGCCCATTCAAGGAAATGGTCCAAGCTGTCGGCGTTGGCACCGGACATGGACCGGTGCGTGTCGTAGAGCAGGAACAGCAGTTCCATCGTGCTGCCTTGGGTGAGGCCCGATGTGCGTTCCATGAACGATCCCACGTCCACTATGTCAGGGCTCCAAAGTGGTCCGCCCTGTGCTTGGGCGAGGTACTTTCGCAGATGCAGCCCGGCGCGCTTTCCGGGAAGCACCACGGCTACCTTTTCAAGATGCCCTTGGTGCCGCTGGAGCAGGGCTTCGGCGAGGAGTTGAAGGAAGGGACGCATGGCTGCGGCGGAAGATAGCGCGAGCACACGGATGGAGAAGCACGTATTCCCGGCATACCGCCAGTTGAATGGTGGCAGGCATTACTACCGCATCACTACGGAGGACCGGTTCGATGAACTGCAACGCGTAGGGGACCGCTGGGTGCTGCATGAAGTGCATGCGGCCATGTACCCGGAGCGTGTGCGGATACAGGAGATGCTGCTTCCCATGCCTCCTTTCGAGCCGTTGGATGAGGCCGACTGGGCTGCTGCTCATGCACGGGCGACCGGTGGATGAACGCCTCGGACACGGCTTCCAGCACATGCGTGGGGCAACTGATGGTACTATCTTTCGGTCCTCCTGTCGTCCTCCTGTTCATGGTCCGCTCCCTCCTGATCATAGTGTTCATCGCATGCTGTCACGTGGCATGCGCGACGCATCTGCTCGGGGGCGAGATCTACTACGACAAACTGGCGGGCGACCAATACCGGATCACGCTGAAGCTGTACCGCGATTGCGGTCCCGGCAACGCCAACGGCACAGGGTTCGATGGTGAGGCGATCATCGTGGTGTATGATGGGAACGGGGTGCAGCAGGCCATCCAATGGCCCCCGTTCGTGGTGGAACATGCGGTTCCCGTTGAGCTGAGCGATCCCTGCCTGCTGGCCCCTCCGGCCATTTGTGTCCGATGGTCGGAGTACACGACGGTCGTAGGCCTTGCGCCGAACGCCACGGGCTACATCATCAGTTACCAGCGCTGCTGCCGCACCCCGGGCATCACGAACCTTCCCACCTGGCTGGAGCAGGGCCTCACCTGCACGGTTCGGATCCCGCCTGCCGCTTTCGGCGCGAACAGCAGCCCGAGGTTCTCCGCGTATCCGCCCATCGCCATGTGCATCGGGCAGGACATGGCTTTCGACCACTCGGCCACCGATCCGGACGGTGATGAACTGGTCTACGACCTCGTGACGCCTTATGCGGGTGGCACCGCTTTCGCCCCCAGCCCTACTGCGGCACCACCACCGTATCAGAACATCGTGTGGGGACCGGGCTTCAGCGGCACGTCACCGATGACCGGCTCGCCTGGGCTGGCCATCGATCCGGCCACGGGTGAAATGACCGTGCATCCCACATTGCTCGGATCATACGCTGTTGCCGTGCGTGTGCGGGAATACCGGAACGGGCAGTTGCTGAGCGAAGTGATCCGTGATCTCCGCTTGGACGTGGTGGCATGTACGGCATCCATCGTCTCGGTGATCGCGGAGCAGCGGCAGGATGACCATTGTGCGGGGCTTACGGTGACCATGCGGAACGAAAGCATCAACGGTCAGTTCTGGCATTGGGATTTCGGCGTGCCGGGGACCGATGCGGACACGTCGGACCTGAGGACCCCTGTATGGACGTACGCCGATACGGGCACGTATGTGGTCACGCTGATCGCGAACCCCGGCTTCCATTGTGCCGATACGAGCGTTTCCCATTTCTCCATCCACTATCCGTTGGATCCCATCTTCACCAGACCGGCGATCGATTGCGTGGATGCGCAGCTGCACGTGGCCGCCGAAGGGCGCTTCACACCGAACGCGACGGTGACATGGGACTTCGGGGATGGCGCAGCGCCGCAGATGGTGTCCGGCGTGGCGGCGAGCACGGCGTACAGCGCGCCCGGCACGTATCCCGTGTCGCTCACTGTAAGGGAGTTCGGCTGCGAGGCGAGCTACGTGGATAGCGCCACGGTCCATCCACGCATCACCATGGAGGCGATGACCGATACCGCCGGATGTGTCCACACCGAGTTCGTTTTCGCCGCAGAAGCGGAAGCGTGGACACCCATCACCTATCACTGGGACCTTGGCGATGGCACCACGGCATCGACGGCGGAGCTCAGCCACGTGTACACCGAGGCGGGCCAGTACGATGTCTCGGTCACGGCGGCCACTTCATCCGGTTGCGTGGATGCGCGCGCGCTGCTGATGCCCACACAGGTGGCGGTGTTCCCATTGCCGGTGGCGGAGTTCACAGTGCATCCGATGGAAGTGTCGCTGCTTGACCCCGTGGTGAAGGTGACGGACCATGCGCGGATGGCGGAGCAGTGGGAGTACATGGTGGCGGGCCACGTCGTGGATACACCGTCCTTCGCGTACACGTTCGAGGATGCGGGGTGGTACGAGATCACCCAGACGGTGGTGAGCGGAGCGAACTGCACGGCATCGACGGCGAGGACCGTATACGTATCCGATCACCTGTTCTACGCGCCCACGGCGTTCACGCCCGATGGCGATGGGCTTAACGATGTGTTCCTGCCGTCCGTCAAGGGTGCCAGGCTCTACGAGCTGGTGATCTTCGATCGCTGGGGCGTGGAATGTTTCCGTACCACCGACCCCAAAGCAGGTTGGAGCGGCGATGGCCTGCCACAAGGCATCTACACCTTCAAGGTGCGGCTGTCGGAGTACGGCCCCATGAACAAGGAGTACGTGGGGCATTTCAGCCTGTTGCGCTGAGGGGGATGGTTGTCAGTTATCGGTTGTCAGTTGCCAGTTGTCAGGAATGCCTGCTTCCGTGGCTTCTGCACGATCGAGAGCCACACACGTCAGTGTCCACCAAGGAGTCAGGCCCCCCTCTCCGTCATTGCGAGCGAAGCGTGGTAAGAGAGGGGTGAGGCTTATCACCAAGGAGTCAGGCCCCCCTCTCCCTGCCTTGCTCGCCGAAGCTTCAGCGTAGGCGAGGAGAGGGGTTGGGGGTGAGGTCTTCCACCAAGGAGCTCCCACCAAGGAGCCTGACAACTGACAACCGATAACTGACAACCGACAACTCACCCCATCCGCACCATATCCACGTGCGGGATCCCGTCCAGATCGTACACATCACCGACCGGCGCGAAACCATGCCGTTCATAGAACCGCTGGAGGTGGTGCTGTGCGGCCAGCGCGCTCCGCGCACTTCCGTGGGTGGCGATGAGGTGATCGGTCACTGCGGATAGCAGGGCATGGCCTGTTCCGTTCCTGCGATGATCGCGGTGTACCACCACGCGGCCGATGTGTGGCAGGCCATCCGCATGTGGCGGAATGATCCGGGCGTAGGCGATCAGGCCCGCATCGGGTTTCACTCCGAGCACGTGCATGGCGGCAAGGTCCTCCGCATCCACCTCCGGGTAGGGGCAGTTCTGTTCCACCACGAACACGTCCACGCGCAGCTTGTACAGGGCATGGATCTCCACCGGGCGCAGGGCCTCGAAGCGGTGGAAGGTCCATTGGATCGGCATCAGGCAACGTGTTGCAGTTCGCCGCTGGCGAGGTACCAGATGGTGCCGGTCACGCCCGCATGCCCCATTGAGCGCAGCACGTCGAGGTAGCCGCCCAACTGGGTGGCGTGGCTGTTCGCGGGTTTGCCGGTCTTGATCTCCAGCACGTGCATGCCCTCCGCATCGTGCGCCACGCGGTCGGGCCGCAGGCTGTGGCCGTCGGTGGTGATGATGACGGCTTCGGCGCGCACATCGGTATCCGTGGTGAACCACTTGAGCAGGGGAGTGGAGGACAGCATCGGCGCGAGGCGGTCAAGAAGCTCCGATGCTTCGCCCTCTTCCAGATCGCCACGCGCGACCGCCACGGAGAGGGCATCCGGCAGTTCGCCAGCCGTGCGGATGGATGCGAGCAGTGCATGCACGGTGGTACCGTAGATACGCTCGGCGCGCGAGGCTTGCGCATCGTTCCCTTCCGTTCGGATCGCCCACGGCACACCCACTTCCGGCGTTGCCACATCGCGCAGCAGGTGCAGGGCGGGCATCGTCTTCTCCTTGCGTTCCGGCGCGGGTTCCTTACTGGTGTTCGCCAGCTCGGGGTTGGCTGTTGCGAAGTCGGCCAGGGCTTTTGTCACGGTGTCTGTGGGGGGGGGGACGAAGGCGTACAGTTGCTCTTCGGCACGCGTGAAGGCCACGTACAGCAGGTTGAGCGCATCGAGATCCCGCATGGCCTGCTCATCCACCAGTTCGCGTAGTTCGATGTCGCGCAGCGCCGCGCTCTCGCGTACGAGCGCCGTGTCCAGTTCCGGCACCGCTTCTTCGGGATCCACCCAGAAGAGCTCGCCGTGCTTCCTGCTTCCCGCCATGCGCGCATCGGGCACGATCACCACGGGGAATTGCAGCCCCTTTGACTTGTGGACGGTCATCACCTGCACGGCGTTGGAGCCTTCGGCGGCCGCGTTGCTGCGATCGCCGCCGGTGCGGTCCCAATGCTCAAGGAAGCCGCCGATGTCCTGCGCGTGTTCCGTGCTCCACGTGTGCGCCTCATCAAGCAGGGTGAGCAGCGCCGGGTCTTCGGCGGGGCGCAGGCCGAAGCCGCGCGCAAGCTCTTCGATCAGTGCTGCCAGCGTGGTGCGCAGCACGGGTCGCTGGTGTGCGGCAAGCCATCTGCGCACGGCTGCGGATGGGTCCAAGCGGTCGTTCGCGTCGCGCGGGATCGACCACGTGATGGGCGAACGATCGTCATCACCCGTTGCACCCGCCACGATGGCCTGCCATTGCAGCACACGCGTGGCCGCTATGTCGTCGCCATGCAGCATGAAGCGCAGGCATTCGATCAGCAGTTGCACGGCGGGGTCGGCCGCGAGCTGCAGGCCGTCCGGCGAGATCACCGCGAAGCCATGGGCCAGCAGATGTTCGGCCACGGTGCGCCCGATGCGTTTCGAGCGGACGAGGATCGCCACTTCACCGGGGCCGTAGCCGCCCGCCAGTGCGGCCTTCAGGCTATCCAAGGCATGTGCGGTGATGGCGGCTTCCAGTTCAGCTCCCTTGCGTTTCCCTTCATCCACCGCGATGCGTACGGTGCCGGGGGCTTTGCGCCACGTCTGCTGGGCCTGCCCGTCATACACCTTGCGGAGGTCGGGGGCGAGCACATTGGCCAGTGCGCCGAAGAGCGCGTTGTTGAAGGCGATCACGCGCTGCGCCGAGCGCCGGTTGTGCGTCAGTGGCTCGCCCTTGGCGAAGGTGCGTCGCAGGGTATCCGCGCGCTGCGTCTGCGCTTCATCGGTGGGATCCATGCCGAAGAGCGTGGGCAGTTCCACGAAGAGCCGCACCTCACCGTTGCGCCAGCGGTAGATGGCCTGCTTCGCATCGCCCACGAGGAGCACGCTGCCGCCGGTGGAAAGCGCATGGTCGATCAGCGGCAGCAGGGCGTTCCATTGCAGCAACGAGGTGTCTTGGAACTCGTCGATCAGGAAGTGGCGGTAGCGCTCGCCCAGCCGTTCGTAGATGAAGGGCACCGGCTCGTCCTTCACCACCTCGGCCACGCGGCGGGTGAGGTCGCTGAAGAAGGCCACACCATCCTCGCGTTTCAGTTCTTCCAGCGCGAGGTCGATCTCGTGCAGGGCGAAGGCAGGCAGCAGTTCGCGCGCCACGGCCCGCTGGATCACGTAGTGCTTCAGTTCCTCTTCGCGCAGGCGATCGGCCTCGTGGAAGAGCGCGGTGGCCCGCTCCGCGATGCTCGCCAAGGCGTCAATGGCCGCTGGTCCTGCCTTGCCGGAGTGCCACTTGCCGCTTTCGATCGTCTTCAGCGCATTGGTGCGGGGTGGCTCCAATGGGTCAGGGAACGTAGCCAACTTGCGGAAGTAGGAGAGGATGGCTGCTCTGTGCGCAATGTCCGCATCGTCGATCCCCTGCTTCCCGAACAGCTCCACCGCTTCCCGCCCGATGGCGTTCACCTTCCGGCGGAATTGCGCGGTCGCCACGTTCAGCCGTTCCATCAACGCGATGATCCGGTCCATGGACAGGTCGCGCGACTTCAGCAGCGGACCGATGGACCGTTCGTTGAGCAGCTCGCGGCTCAGGTCGAGCAACGGCTTCGTGGGCTCCCACGACCGCTCCTCGTGCAGCAGTTGCAGGCAGGTGAGGGTGAGCAGTTCGGTGGTGCGCGCATCATGTCCCGCGCGATCGATCAACGTGTTCACCGCTTCTTCGCGGTAGTGCTCCTGCTCGGTGGTCATGCGCAGGTCGTGGTCCATGCGCAGGTCGCGTGCGAAGGGCTTCACCACGCGGCGGGTGAAGGCGTCGATGGTGCTTATGGCGACATCGCTCCAGTGGTGCAGCATGTGCCCCAGTACCACGTCGGCGCGGCGGGCCAGCTCCGCAGCATCCACACCGGCCTCGTGTTGCAGGTGTGCCGCCACGTCGCCGAGCGGGCCGTCGTACGGCCCGCCCTTGGCCAGCCCTTCGAGGTAGCCGAT
>JAHBUM010000162.1 GCA_019638075.1 Flavobacteriales bacterium
TGGAGACAGGCATTTCCTGACAACTGACAACCGACAACTGCATACTACGGGGCGCAGATGGCATTGCGCATGGTGAGCAGGAAAGTGCCTCAACAAAATACCTCCCCCCCCGATCGAACCTCTTCCGCAGCCGTGTGTACCGCATGATGCAAATGGCCCCGCGAAACATCCTTCCAAGGGGCGAAACACGAACGACCATGAGAAAGAACCTGTTCCTTCCGTCTGTCATCTTTGCTGCGACCAGCGCGGTCATCGTGCTGGTATCCTTCCGCCGGGCCACGCCTGCTGCGGATGCTCCCCTGTGCCACGTGCCCGCTGCCGATCCCACGTTGACCGCCGATGCGAAGGAGCCTGCTAAGGGCTGTGTGTTCAAGACGGTGTATGAAGGCGAAGGCCTCGATCCTTCCTTCGTGCTGGCAACGCCCGACAATGTGCTGCGCTCCGAGCAGCGCGGCTTGGATTGGCTGGTGAAGGCGCAGGCAGGCAACGGTGGTTTCGGCTGTGGCTCGCATGCGCGGCAGGACATCATGGATCCGCATGCGGTAAGTGCCGATCCCGCCACCACGGCCATGGTGGGTATGGCGTTGATGCGCATGGGCAACACGCCGGACCAAGGCCCGCATGCGGCTGCGCTGAAGAAGGCCACCGACTATCTGCTTGCACAGGTGGAGGCTGCGCCGAAGGGCGCCACGAACATCACGCAGCTTACCGGCACGCAGATCCAAAGCAAGCTGGGTGCGAACATCGATGTGGCCCTCGCCACGCAATTCCTCTCGAACCTTGTGGCCCGGATCGGAGAGAAACATGGCAGCTACCTACGCGCGAAACGTGCGCTGAACACCTGTGTGGGCATGATCCAACGTTCGCAGAACGCCGATGGCAGCGTGCAGGGCGATGGCTGGGCTGGTGTGCTGCAATCGAGCTTCGCGGCCAGTGCCCTCGAAAGCGCGAAGAACGTGGGCGCCGAAGTGGACGATGAGTCCCTTGATCTGGCCCGCGACTACCAGAAGGCCAACTTCGATGCGAACACGGGCAGTGTAGCCACGGAGCGTGCGGCGGGTATCACCTTGTACGCCGTAAGCAGCAGCACGCGCAACAGTGCCGCGCAGGCCCGCGAGGCGAACGAGCGCGTGGAGCAGGCGAAACGGGAGGGCCGTGTAGCCAAGGATGCCAAGGTGGACAGCAGGACGCTGGAGGAAGCCGGTTACTCACCCGCCCAAGCCGAGAAGATGAGCACCGCCTACGAAGTGTACAACGCGGCGAAGACACAGTCTCAGGCCGACAACGTGATCAGCGGTTTCGGCAACAACGGTGGCGAGGAGTTCCTCAGCTTCCTGCAGACCGGCGAATCGCTCGTGATCGCCAAGGACAACAGTTGGAAGAACTGGTACGGCCAGACCACGAAGCGTTTGGTGGACATACAGAACAACGACGGCAGCTGGAACGGCCACCACTGCATCACCAGCCCGGTGTTCTGCACGGCCACCTCATTGCTCATCCTCAGCGTGAACAACGACATCGAACACCTGCTGGCACAGGGCGCGGTGAAGTACAGGAATTGATCGTTCGTCGGGCGTAAGTGGTGCGTCCTGCGTTGTGGAGGCCGCACGGACCGTTAGGTGTTCGTGCGGTTTCCCTTTTTTGCGCGTCTGCTATGTGTCGGCGATGGATGCAAGGTCTTTCCCCTCGATCCAAGCCCTCACCATTGCGTCACCCAACAAGCTGCCTACGATGCGGTAGCGTGAATGGGCCAACGGATTGTTGCCATCGAGCGGCTCGCTCATCACGCCTGTGTCGCGCTGGTAATAGTTGCTGTGTACGAAGCGGATGATGCCGTGTCGCGATACGATGAAGCCCACGTGGTTATCCAACCCCACTTTGTATAGACCATCACCTTGCGTGCGGATATAGGCGATCACTTCGCTCACGGGCCGGTCGCGGAACCGCTTGATCCGATGGCTGAGCTTCACGGTGATGGGCTCCGATGCCATCTGCGACCACTTGATGCGCGGCAGCCGAAAACCGGCGTCCTGCAGTACGGTGTTCACGAAATAACCGCAGGCGATGGTGCCGCTTCGGGGTGTGCGTGTGGTGCCGTTGAAATCCCACGGTGTGCCGTGCCAAGCGGGAAGGATGTCCTCGGTGATGCGATCGAAGAGATAGGCGCGGGCGCTGTCGATGAGGACGGTACGCCCGGCACTGTCGGCTTGTACATAGGAGGCAGCAAAGGCCAGACGATCCGCCTCGATACGCTGTTTGATGGCGCTGTAGTCGGGCGCTGTACCAGTGAGCGGTGCTATCAGGAAGAGCGTGGTGAGCATGTGGTGCTTTTTCGCACCAATGCACGATCCACGTGGTGGTAACGCCTAACCCTTCACCGCGATCCCGCTGATCTCCACGTTCACGCCCCTTGGCAGTCCCTTCACGGCATAGGCTTCGCGGGCGGGCGGCACATCGCCGAAGTAGCTGCCATACACCTCGTTCACCGCAGCGTAGAGGCTCATGTCGCTCAGCAGGATGGTGATCTTCACCAAGTGCTCGTAGCCCATGTCGGCGGCTTTCAACAGGTTGCCGAGGTTCTCCATCACCTGCCGCGTCTCGGTGGCGATGTCGCCGGTGTGCAGTTCGCCCTTGCCGTCCAGCGCGATCTGGCCGCTGAGGTAGAGCGTTCCGTTGCTGAGGATGGCCGGTGTGTACGGCGCGATGGGCTTGGCGGAGTCGGGAGGGAGGATGGGGGTTTTCATGTGGGCATGTGTCCATGTGACCATGTGGGCATGGTCGGGTTCTGAGAGGGCGTGCGCGAAGATGCGTCACCGCAGCCGATGTTCATGTGACCATGTGCTCATGTGACCATGGTCGTGTTCCGCGAGGGTGTGCTGCGGAGAGGCGTCGCCGCGGCCGATCGGCGGCTTTCATGTGACCATGTGGGCATGTGAGCATGTGGCCATGGTCGGGTTCCGAGAGGGCGTGCTGCGGAGAGGCGTCGCTGCGGCCGATCTTCATGATGAATACGCTTCGGTCATGAAATGACGTTGCCTGCACGACATCCCACCAAGGAGGCATTCATGGTCACATGCTCACATGTCCGCATGGTCACATGAGCACATGGACACATGACCACATGCCGCACGCCCATAGCTTTGCGCTCCCATGGAACAAAAGCCCCTTATTCTGGTCACTAATGACGATGGCATCTTCGCGCCGGGCATCCGCGCATTGGCCGAAGAGATGCGCGACTTCGGACGTGTGATGGTGGTGGCACCCGACAAGCCGCAGAGCGCCATGGGGCACGCGATCACCATCCACAGCTTCCTGCGATTGCAGAGCGTACACCTGATGGATGGCGTGGAGGCGTGGAGTTGCAGCGGCACGCCGGTGGATTGCGTGAAGCTCGCCATCTACAAACTGCTCGGCGGCAACAAGCCCGATCTGCTCGTGAGCGGCGTGAACCACGGGGCCAACATCAGCATCAACGTACTGTACAGCGGCACCATGAGCGCGGCGGTGGAAGGCGCGATGGAAGGGATCCCCAGCATCGGCTTCAGCCTGATGGACCACGCGATCGAGGCCGACTTCAGCCAAGCGCGCCCGGTGATCCGCAGTGTGGTGGCGAACACGCTTAAGCACGGCATGGCCGAAGGCACCTGCCTCAACGTGAACGTGCCCCGCAGCGATGGTACGCCGTTGAAGGGTATCCGCGTGTGCCGTCAGGCGAAGGCCAACTGGGAGGATGAGTTCGAGACACGCCTCGATCCCGGCAACAAGGAATACTACTGGCTGCGTGGCGAGTTCAAGAGCGGAGACCATGGTGAGGATACCGACGTGTGGGCGGTGCAGAACAGGTACGTGAGCATCGTGCCCACGCAGTTCGACATGACGGCGCACCACGCCATCGCCACGCTGAACACATGGGGCCATGCGCTGGGATAGTGTTCCGGTGGGGTTCATGCTCGGGCTGCTGGCGCCGGTGCTGGGCTTCTTCGCGTATGGCGGCATCTACGTCACCGCGCTCCGGCCGTGGCACGACATCAACTGGTTCGTGAGCGATATGTTCCTCGGCACATCGGAGTTCCGCACACGCATCGTCAGCATCAGCCTCATCGCCGATGCCTTCCTCTTCTTCCTCTTCGACCGGCTCGATAAGCACAAGGCGATGCGCGGCGTCATCATGGCGATGCTGGTCTATGCGCTGTACATCGTACCCGCGATCGTGATGGACGAGCTCTCCAAACTGGGCTGGCTCTGATGGGGAAGCGGATCTACATCATAGCTGGCGAAGCGAGCGGCGATCTGCACGGGGGGAACCTGGTGCGGGAGCTTTTTGCAGCGAGTGGTGAGTGGCGAGTGGCGAGTGGCGAGTTGGACCCAGACTCGCCACTCGCCACTCGCCACTCGGAACTCAAGATCCGTGCATGGGGGGGCGATCGCATGGCCGCAGCCGGTGCCGAGGTGGTGAAGCACTACCGCGAGCTAGCCTTCATGGGGTTCACACAGGTGGTGATGAACCTGCGCACCATCCTGCGCAACATCGATACGTGCAAGAAGGACATCGAAGCCTTCAAGCCCGATGCGCTGATCCTGATCGACTATCCGGGCTTCAACCTACGGATCGCTGAATGGGCGCACGCGAAAGGGATCCCCGTGCATTACTACATCAGCCCGCAGGTGTGGGCGTGGAAGAAGGGAAGGGTACACACCATCAGACGGGTGGTGGATCGCATGTACGTGATCCTGCCGTTCGAGAAGGAGTGGTACGCGAAGTACGGCTGCGATGTGGAGTTCGTGGGGCACCCGTTGCTGGATGCCATCGAGCAGGAGGGGAAGACGCCGTTGCTTCCGTTGCCCGATGCCGATGATCGACCGGTCGTGGCGCTGCTGCCCGGCAGCCGCCAGCAGGAGATCACGCGCATGCTTCCACTGATGGTGTCCATCGCGCGGCGTTACCCGGCGTACCGTTTCATGCTGGCCGCAGCGCCCTCCGTGCCGGATGCCATTTACAAGAAACACCTGAAGGGTAGCCCGGTCACTTTGGTGAAGGGCCGCACTTACGACCTGTTGCGCCACGCCCACGGCGCGCTGGTCACCAGTGGCACGGCCACCTTGGAAACGGCGCTGTTCGGTGTGCCCGAAGTGGTGTGTTACAGCGGCAGCGCCCTCAACGTATGGATCGCGAAGCGCCTCGTGGACATCAAGTTCATCAGCCTCGTGAACCTGATCATGGGCCGCGAAGTGGTGCGTGAATTGATCCAGCAGGATCTGAACCTGAACACCCTTTCCAAGGAGTTGGAGCGCATCATGCTGCCGGGCGTTGCGCGCAGCACCATGGAAAAAGACCTCGCCCGATTGCGCGAAAAGCTCGGCGGGCCGGGGGCTTCAGCGAAGGTCGCCATGGCGGTGTGGAAAAGTCTGCACCGGTAGCCCGGAGGGCCTTGGGGCACCCCGGTACTTTCGGCCCCGAATGCGTCTTACCGCGCTTCTTCTTTCCCTGCTCGTCTCCGTGTGCATGCTGGCGCAGGAGAAGGTGCTGCGCATCGGCATCCTGCGCGAGCGCACCTTCCGCAGCGTGCTGGTGATGAGCGCCAAGGGCACCTGTGCCGTGTTCGCCGATGGCGAGCGCAAGGGCGAGATCCAGGTGAACGATGGCCTGCGGATCGACATGACCGGCCGCACGCTCACGGCGAAGTCGCTCAACCTGTCCTTCACGGCGAAGGAGCGCATCGAGCTGGTGCCGCGCATGGAGACCAGCGGCCTGCGGCTGCGGCTGCCCGAAACGAAGATGGCCGAGCGCACCTATCCGGGCAGCATCAGCATCGCCAGCGAAGGCGGCACCATCAAGCTGACCAATGCCGTGCCCATCGAGGCCTACACGGCGGGCGTGGTGCAGGCCGAAGCCGGGAAGGAGCACCGGCAGGAGTACTACAAGCTCCAAAGCGTGAGCTGCCGCACCTACGCCCTCAGCAACGTGCGCAAGCATGCGCCGGAAGGCTTCGAGCTTTGCGATGCCGTGCATTGTCAGGTGTACCACGGCGCGTGCAAGCTGGACAGCATCAAGCTGGCGGTGGAAGCCACCAAAGGCATGGTGATGGTGGATGCGGACATCAAATTGATCCACGCGCTCTTCCACAGCAACTGCGGCGGCGAAACGATGAACGCCGAGGACCTGTGGAGCAAGCGCGAGCCCTACCTGCGCTCCACGGTGGACACGTTCTGTCAGGTCGGCAACCACGCCAACTGGCAGCGCACGCTCACGCGGAAGGAATGGCTGGGCTACCTCGAACGTCGTTTCGGTGTGAAGCCGGATAACAAGGCCGCGCAGGAAGCCGTGCTGAACTACAGCCCCGAATGCCGCGACATCTACCTGGGCAACACCTTCCCACTGATCCCGCTGAAGCACGTGCGCGAAGACCTCAAATTGAAGTCCACGTTCTTCACCGTGACCACCAACGGCGATGAAGTGGTGCTGAACGGCCGTGGCTTCGGGCATGGCGTGGGCCTGTGCCAGGAAGGCGCCATGCACATGGCCCGGCAGGGGCGGAGCTACACCGAGATCCTGAGGCACTACTACACCGACGTTCACCTCGTTGACGTGAACACGCTGGACTTCTTCCGCGACGAGGACAAGTCGATGGGGATCGCCGGTCCGAAGCGTTGATCTCTTCAGGCATCCTGCACACGCCACCAGCCCGCCTTGCGCGGATGCAGCAGCGCGTTGTACACGAAGGCCCCGATCAGGCAGCCGGTGGCGATGCCCGATAGCGCGAAGAGCAGGTTGAGCAGGCTGCCGCCGGTGCCCATGCCCGCCGCGATGCCGGTAACGCTCATCAGGCCGAACGAGCCGGGAGTGAGCAGCCAGAAGCCGGGCAGGAAGGTGACGATGGCCGGAGGACCCTTGAAACGGAACTCGATCACCAGGGCGGTCATCGTCATCAGTGCCGCGCCGAAGAAGGCGGTGGAGGCACCGTGGATGAAGAGGCCCGAGAACGTCTGCCCGATATAGGCCATGAACGCGGTGATCAGCATGAAGATGAGCGAGCGCCGCTTGCTGCTCTGGTAGATGTGCAGCCCGAGGGTGAAGACCACCACGCCGACCCAGGGCCACCAGGAGGGCAGGCGGTCGGAGAACTGCGTCACGTACTTCACACTGCCATCATCGAAGGCCTTGAAGCCGCCGATGATGCCGAAAGCCAGTAGCACCAGCCGCGTGAACCCCGCCACCATGCGGCTGGCACCGGAGATGATGCTGTTGTAGGCCAGTTCGATCACGCTCACCGTCAGCATCATACCCGGCAGGAAGGTGATCAGCGGTGGGATCAGGATGTTCAGCGGTGGCTCCTTCAATCCATGGCGATAACCGATGGCCACACCCGCGCTGAGCAGGAACGACACCACCACGGGCAGCACCACCGACCACGAAGGCTTGCGCCGCGCCGCCACCAGGATCAGCGCGCACACGAAGGCCATCAGCGCGGTCACGAGCAGTCCGTTGAGCGAGGGGCGGAGCATGAGCGCCACGCCGATGGTGGTCATCAGATAGCCGCATACATAGCCCACATCGCCGTAGTAGTGCGGCGTGCTCCACATCGCTTCGATGCGGGCGATCCCCTCCTTCGGGCCGATCTCGCCCTTGCGCGCTGACCGTGCGATGGTGAGCACCTCTTCGATCTGGTCGAACCGCAGCGGAGCCACGCGGTAGGCGCCATGCGCCATGTCCACCTGGCGCTCCTCGCCGCCTT
>JAHBUM010000163.1 GCA_019638075.1 Flavobacteriales bacterium
GGCGTTGGGGCCGCACTCGATGCTGCCGTCGGTCATGCGCGTGAAGTGGACGCCGAGGAAGGGGAAGCGCGGATCGGGCACGGGGTAGATCAGGTGCTTCACCTTGTGCTTTCCCTGCTCGGTGAGGTCGTAGTAATCGCCCCGGAAACCGACGATCCGCTCCTTCACCTGCGCGCCATCCTTGCGCGCGAGGCGATCGCTCTGCAGGCCGCCGCAGAAGATCACGTAGCGGGCAGTGTACGTACCCTTCGATGTACGCACCGTGGTAATGTCCGCCTGCTGTTCGGCGCCGAGGAATTCCTCGCCGAGACTTACGCGGCTCTGCGGCTGGCGGGTGGTGGCGATCGCGGCCATCTTCTCGGTGGCGCCACGGAAGTCGATGATGCCCGTGCATCCCACACGCACACCGGCGATACCCACGCAGTGCGGCTCGATCTCGCGGATCTGTTCGGGCGTCACCTTCTCCATGCCCTCGATGCCGTTGGCGATGCCGGTGTTGTAGATCTTCTCCAGGCGTGGCAGCTCATCCTTGTCCATGGCCACGATCAGCTTGCCGCACACATCATGCTTGATGCCGTGGTCCTTCGCGAAGCCCACCAGCTCACGCCGACCGGTGACGCAGTTCTTCGCCTTGAAGCTGCCGGGCTTGTAGTAGATGCCACTGTGGATCACCCCGCTGTTGTGGCCGGTCTGGTGGTCGGCCAGGGCCTTCTCCTTTTCCAGCAAGAGGATCCGCAGCCCCGGAAAGCGCGATTGCATCTTGTACAGCGTGGCGGCACCCACGATGCCACCGCCCACGATCACCACATCCCAGTTGGCCTGTTCGCTCATCGGTAACGGATACGGCGGCGAAGGTAGGAGCCGGGTGGAAAGGCATCCGCCTCATCACTCCTCGGCCTTCACCACCGCCACCTCCCGCCTAGGCACCATGAGCAGCAGGATCAGCCCCACCACGAAGAAGCTGCCGATGATGATCACCGTGTTGCGCAGATCACCGGTGAGCTGGTAGACGAGGCCATAAGCGAAGGTGCCGAGCACGGTGCTCACATAAAAGCTCACATCGTAGAACGAGAAGTACGAGGCGTGGTCGATGGTCTCGGGCAGGAACTTGGAATAGGTACTGCGCGAGAGCGCCTGGCTGCCGCCCATCACCAGCCCCACACCGCAGGCCAGCAGGTAGAACTCATGTGCCCACTGGATGCTGTAGGCCGCCACACAAAGCAGGACCCAAACCGAGGCACCGATCATGAGCGCACCGATGTTCCCGAAACGCTTGCTCAACCACACGAACAGGAAGGCGCCCACCACCGCCACGAGCTGGATCAATAGGATACTGATGATGAGGCTGGCGTCGCTGATCGCCACCACGGCACCGTTCGCATCCACATCCTTGATCTCCTCCTTGGCATAGGTCACCGCGAGGTACATCACGGTCTGGATGCCCATATTGAGCACGAAGAAGGCCATGAGGTAGCTGTTGAGCCGTTTGGTGCTCTGCAACTCCTTCCACACTTTGCGCAGCTCGCGGTAGCCGTTGGCGATGATGTTGCCCTGCGGCTTGCGGCCGTACTGGTCCTCGGGCAGCACCCGGAAGGCGAGTTGTGCGAAGCCCGCCCACCACAGGCCCACGGTGATGAAGGTGATCCGTGCGGGTAGTCCGTCGCGATCCGGGATCCCGAACAGCCCCGGCTTCATCACCATGGCGAGGTTGATGATCAGCAGCAGCACGCTGCCGATGTAGCCCATGGTGTAGCCGCGCGCGCTGATGCGGTCATGGTCCTTCTTCTCGGCGATCTCGGGCAGGAAGGCATCGTAGAAGATCAGGCTGCCGCTGAAGCCCGCGCAGGCCAGCATCACCAGCAGCAGGCCAAGCCATAGGTCCTCCATGCTGAAGAAGAACAGCCCGGCGCAACTGGCCGCACCGAGGTAGCAGAACGCCTTGAGGAAACTCTTCTTCTGCCCCGTGCTGTCGGCGATGCCACTGAGGATGGGCGAGATCAATGCGACCAGCAGGAAGCCTGCGGAGAGCGCGTAGGAATAGAGCGATTGCGCGGGGATGCCGTACGTGTCAAGGACAAGATCCGCCTCATCCCGGTGTGTTACGGCCGCATAGAAGATCGGAAAGACCGCGCTGGTGATGGTGAGCGAATAGACCGAATTGGCCCAATCGTACATGGTCCAGCCACGGATGACGCGTTTGTCGCCTTTCACCATGCGAGGAAGAAGGCTGAACGAGGAACGCTGAACGCTGAAGGTGGAACGCTGAACGCTGAAGGACTCGGACCGTTCGTCATCACCTTCAGCGTTCAGCGCTCAAACTTCAGCGTTACTTCACTATCTCCACCTCTACCCTGCGGTTCTTGCTCATGCCCACTTCCGTGCCGCTGTCATCCGCTGGCTCTTCGCCCGCTTTCGCCTCCACGCTGATCCGGCCCGCTTCGATACCCGACTCCACCAGCGCTTCCTTCACCACCTCGGCACGCTCACGAGCCAGTTCGAGCAGATCCGGGCGAACACGCGTACGCTCCACCTCGGTGGCATCCATGTGGCCGGTCAGCTTCACCTTGATGGACGCGTCGGCCTTCATGCTGGCCGCCATCTCGGCAAGCCAGGTCTCCATGCTGGAGTCGAGGCCGCGCTGGAACCGCTTGAAGTAGAACACCTGACGATCCACCTTCTCGGCGGGCTTCATGTTCGGGTTGGGCGCATCCTTCCGGCTGAAGATGAATTCGCTCTCGGCCTTGTCCAACTGCTCGCAGGTGCATTCGCCCCTGCTCTTGATCTGGAACACCTCCACATTGTCGATGAAGTAGTAGGCGCTGGCCATCTGCGGGCGCGTCTCACCACGCGGGCGCTTGGCCTTGGCGTTCGGGGTCTTCTCCGTGGCGGCGAAGTTGCCGATCACCAGATATTGTTCAAGCCCTCCGGAGGTGTACACACCGCACACACCCTGCCAGCTGTACATGTCCTCATGGATCTTGGTGCGCACCTGTGGCACCTTCACCTCGTAGGTCAGGCTGGCCTCATCGTCCTTTTCGATCTTCTGCTTGCCGAGGTACGCCCCCACTTCGCCCGTGGCATACTTGCTCAGGTCGCCAAGACTAACGTAGTAACGCACGCAGTACAGCGAGTCCTTCTTCATCTGCTTCTTCAGCTTGGCCTGCAGGTAGGTGCGCGGCTCCTTGTTCTGAAAGCTCCAGGCGCGGATGCCCGCATAGTTCGAGCCGCTCAACGCGGTCTGCTCACCGCCAAGGTTCTTCGGCGCGGAGACATTCGATTCGGCCGGGGCGCTCTCGCTGAACAGATCGGCCGCGCGCTTGGTGGGGCTGCCCCATCCGGTGGCGAAGGCTATGCCGCCGGGACGCTTCAGCTTCTTCCCCTCCACGGTCTCGAAGTCGCCGTTGGTAACCCAGTTACGGTCGTGGTCCAACTTGTCCTGGGCTTGGACGGTGGACAGCAGGAGGAGCGAAAGTGAAAGGATGATCGTTCTCATGGTTCATGAAGTGCCGGGCAAGTTAGCGCCTCCCGGCATAAGGCATTGCCTCTTGTCCAAGACCGTGCCGGAAAGCAAGCTAAGATCACGCCAGAACGTGGCCGCCCCCCTGCTGCGCCCGAATGATCCCGGTTTAGTTCCGCGCCAACCCGTTCAGCGCACTGCCCGCCTTGAACCATCCGATCTGCTGCGCATTGTAGCTGTGGTTCGCGAGGATGGTGTCGCTGCTGCCATCGGAGTGCTTGAACACGAGGGTGAGCGGCTTGCCGGGCGCGAAGCTGGTGAGATCGGTGAAGTCCACGCGGTCGTCCTCCTGGATCTTGTCGTAATCGGCCTCGTTGGCGAAGGTGAGGGCCAGCATGCCCTGCTTCTTCAGGTTGGTCTCGTGGATCCGCGCGAAGCTCTTCACCAGCACGGCCTTCACACCGAGGTGGCGCGGCTGCATGGCGGCATGCTCGCGGCTGCTGCCCTCGCCGTAGTTCTGGTCGCCCACCACGATGCTGCTGACACCAGCCGCCTTGTATGCGCGCTGCGTGGCAGGCACGGCACCGTACTCGCCGGTCAATTGGTTCTTCACCTTGTCGGCCTCGCCGTTGAAAGCGTTGATGGCGCCGATCAGCGTGTTGTTGCTGATGTTGTCCAGGTGACCGCGATAACGCAACCAGGGACCGGCCATACTGATGTGGTCGGTGGTGCATTTGCCCTTGGCCTTGATCAACAGCACGGCATCGGTGATGTTCTTGCCATCCCACGCGGGGAACGGTTCCAACAGTTGCAGGCGCTGGCTGTCGGGCTTCACCACCACCTGCACCTTGCTGCCATCGGCGGCAGGGGCTTGGTAGCCGTTGTCCTCCACGGCGAAGCCTTTCGGAGGCAGCTCGTGGCCGGTGGGCTCGGCCAGCTTCACCTGCTCCCCCTTGTCGTTGGTGAGCGTGTCATGCACGGGATCGAAGGTGAGCTTGCCGCTGATGGCGATGGCGGCCACCATTTCCGGCGATGCCACGAAGGCGTGCGTGTTGGGGTTGCCATCGGCGCGCTTGGCGAAGTTGCGGTTGAAGGAATGCACGATGGAGTTCTTCTCCTGCTTGTCGGCACCTTCGCGCGCCCACTGGCCGATGCACGGGCCGCAGGCGTTGGTGAAGATGGTGGCCCCGCTCCTCTCGAACGTGTCGATGAAGCCATCGCGCTCGATGGTGTAGCGCACCTGCTCGCTGCCGGGATTGATGCCCAAGTGGGCCTTGGACTTCACACCTTTCTTCACGGCGTCCTCCACGATGCTGGCGGCGCGGCTGATGTCCTCATAACTGCTGTTGGTGCATGAGCCGATCAGCGCCCACTCGATGTCGATGGGCCAATCGTTCTTCGCGGCCTTCTCCTTCATCTCGCTCACCGGCGTGGCGAGGTCGGGTGTGAAGGGACCGTTCAGGTGCGGGCTCAGGGTGTTCAGGTCGATCTCGATCACCTGATCGAAGTATTGCTCGGGGTTGGCGTACACCTCGGGGTCGCCGGTGAGTTCGGCGGCGAGGCCATCGGCCAGGGCGGCCACTTCGGCGCGGCCGGTGGCCTTCAGGTAGCGGCGCATGCTGTCGTCGTAACCGAAGGTGCTGGTGGTGGCCCCGATCTCGGCGCCCATGTTGGCGATGGTGCCTTTGCCCGTGCAGCTCATGCTGGTGGCGCCTTCACCGAAGTACTCCACGATGGCGCCCGTGCCGCCTTTCACCGTGAGGATGCCGGCCACCTTCAGGATCACGTCCTTCGGGGCGGTCCAGCCGTTCAGTTTTCCGGTCAGCTTCACGCCGATCAATTTGGGCCACTTCAACTCCCAAGCCAGGCCGCTCATCACGTCGCAGGCATCGGCACCGCCCACGCCGATCGCCACCATGCCCAGGCCACCGGCGTTCACCGTGTGGCTGTCGGTACCGATCATCATGCCGCCAGGGAAGGCGTAGTTCTCCAGCATCACTTGGTGGATGATGCCCGCGCCGGGTTTCCAGAAGCCGATGCCGTACTTGTTGCTGATGCTTTCGAGGAAGTTGAACACCTCGTTGCTCTTGTTCAGGGCTTCCTGCAGGTCCTGCTTCGCCCCAACGCGGGCCTGGATCAGGTGATCGCAATGCACGGTGCTGGGCACGGCCACTTTCGGGCGGCCGGTGGTGCTGAACTGGAGCAGGGCCATCTGCGCAGTGGCATCCTGCATGGTCACGCGGTCGGGCGCGAAATCCACGTAGTCCTTGCCGCGTGTGAAGACGGTCTTCGCATCGCCATCCCACAGGTGGGCGTAGAGGATCTTCTCGGTAAGGGTGAGCGGCGTGCCCACCACCTTGCGGGCAGCGGCCACACGTGCGGAATAGCGGCCGTACACCGCTTTGATCATGTCGAGGTCGAAGATCTGGCTCATGCTTGGGGATGCCGGAACCGGCAGAAGCGTTAAGGATGCGGTTTCGTGGCGCGAAGGTAAGGAAGCGGCACCACGGGTATTCCGCTTTCTTCCATGCCGGGCGGCTCCTTGAACACGCGAAAGCCGCCCCGGAGCGGAGCGGCTTCCAGCAGCGATGCACCGATCCGTCAGTGCGACGACGTGGCGCGTACCAGGTTATCCAGCAGGAGATGGACCTGATCGCCATCGTTGTGGAACATCCCGTCCAAGCCAAGGCCACCCACCAGTTCGGCCACATCCACCTGTAGCCCGATGGTGAAGGTGGACCCTGCGACGGCGTTCCGGTGGAAATGGAACGAGGCCGGTACCGGGGCCAACGATGCCCCGATGGCGTGGTACTGGAAGCCCTCGCCTGCGTCCTGTTCGTTGTTCCCGTTCGCATCCACGAAGCCTTCCAGCTTGATGAAGATGCGCCCCGCATCCGTGCTCCACATCCAGGTCATGTCCGCATCATCCAACGGAACAGGCGCGGTCACCTGATCCGGGTAGCCGTAGGTGGATGCGCTGTCCAGGCCGAAAGCCATTTCCGCCTCGTGTACATGTCCCGGAGCCATGGTGCCCAGGCTGAACTCGTTGCTTGCGTTCAGCGCGTTCACCAGCACGATGCTATCGTGGAACTCGGCCACGGTGGTGTGCTCGTCGTTGACCAGGTGGATGTCGTGCGCGTAGAACTTCAGCTTCGTGATGCGTACGCTGCGCCCATCGGCATCGGTGAAGGGCACGGCGGGATCGAACGGCGTGGCACCGTGTACGAAGGTGTATGAGAGCTTCACTGCCGCCGTGGTGGCAACGGGTGCGGTGGGCGCAGGTGTTTCCTTGTCCTTCTTGCAGGCCGCAAGGGCGACGGCCAGCCCGGCGATCAGCAGGATGTTGTTCGTGTTCATTTTCAGTTCTTGTTGATGTTGTACGTGACACCCGCCACCACGCGTTGCCGTGTGGGGGTGATGGATCCGCCCTCGTTGTTCAGCAGGGCATGCTGGTAGTACGCTGAGAAGGAGAAACGCCTCCACCACACCCGCACACCGGTGTGGGAGAAGACGGTGGTGCCGCCGGTGCCGTTGTCCGGCCTGCCGTGCATGCGGTCCAGCGCCATCCATTCGGCATAAGCGCCAAGAGCGGGCGCGAAACTGAGCGTGTCGTTCCCGAAGCGATGGAAGACCTCCGCCGTGGTGCTTACGCCATGGCCCATCTGGTGCCCATCGGCATTGGCACCGTTGATGCGCGCCAAGGTGCTGAGGCCACCCGCAGTGCGGCCGTGGCGCACGGAATACTCGGCGGAGAGCATGGCATCCCATGTGCCGGTGCCCAGTTGCACGTCGTGGCTCACAAGCTCATCGCCCACGCGCAGGTCGTTGCGCCCCAGGGGAGCCTTCACACCCGCCCCCACCAGCAGGCGGTGGACGAACAGGCGCTTGCGGAGGTCCTTCGTGTTCGCAAGCTGGTAGCGCAGCATCACGAAGGGATCGCCAAGGCCGTAGGCATCGAGCGTGCGGTAGCCGTTCTCGCTGCGGTAGGTGTTGGTGAAGGGAAGGCTTCCGAGCAGGAAGAGGCGATCGCTCAGCCGCAGGTCGGCGCGCAGTTCGGCCACGTTCACGATCTCCACCATGGGCACTTCGCGATGCGCGACGCCCTGCGCCACGTGCCCGCCGTGCTTGGTCAGCAGCAGCGACGTGAGGGGTACCTGCGTGGTGCCCTCCATGTAGCGGCTGCGGTAGAACACCCCGATGGTGCTGCGCCTGTCGTTGGGCTGCACCCCGAGGAAGATGCCGCACACGTC
>JAHBUM010000164.1 GCA_019638075.1 Flavobacteriales bacterium
GCCGAAACGCTCAACCTTTCGCAGTTGCAGGGGTACCATACTGGCGGCACCATTCACATTATTACCAACAACCAGATCGGATTCACCACCGAGCCACGCGATTCGCGCAGCACCTTATACGCCAGCGATCTCGCCAAGGGCTTTGAGATTCCGATTGTGCATGTGAATGCCGACGATGTAGCAGCCTGTATTGCGGTAGCGCGCATGGCCTATGCCTATCGCGAGCTGTTCGGCAAAGATTTTATTATTGATCTGGTGGGCTACCGCCGCTGGGGGCATAACGAAGGCGATGAGCCGGCCTTCACGCAGCCAATGATGTACGCGCAGATCAGCAACCACCCGACGGTGCGGCAAATCTGGGCCGAGCACCTGATTGCAGCCGGGCTGCTGAGCGCCGACGAAGCCGCGCAGATGGTGGCCGATGTTACCGAAAAATTGCAGCAGGCGCGCCGCGAGGCCGAAATCAAGCCGCACGAAGATCGGCGGCCAAAGCCCGCACCGGCGGGGCTGGCACGTAGCACTCGCACCGCCGTGCCCGCCGAAACCCTGCGCACCCTGAATGCCGCACTGCTCAACCGGCCAAGCGGTTTTACTATGAATAGCCGACTTGAGCGCACGATCGAGCGCCGCCGCACTGCGCTTGAACAGGCGAATGCGATTGATTGGGGCCACGCCGAGGCGCTGGCGTTTGCGTCCATTCTTGCCGATGGTATCCCCATCCGCATCACCGGGCAAGATAGCGAGCGCGGCACCTTTAGCCACCGCCACGCCGTGCTGCGCGACACAAACAGCGGGCAGGCATATACCCCGCTTCAGCGGCTGCCACAGGCAAATGCGTCATTCGCGATCTATAACAGTCCGCTCTCTGAGGCGGCAGTGCTGGGCTTCGAGTATGGCTATTCATCCCATGCGCCCAATACGCTGGTACTATGGGAAGGCCAATTTGGCGATTTTGCCAATGGTGCCCAGGTCATTATCGACCAGTTCATTAGTAGTGGACGCGCGAAATGGGGGCAATTACCTGCACTGGTGCTGCTGCTGCCACACGGTTACGAAGGCCAGGGCGCCGAGCACAGCAGCGCGCGCATGGAACGCTTCCTCCAGAGCTGCGCAGGCTCGAACATGGTGGTGGTGAACTGCACCACGCCGGCCAACTTCTTCCATGTGATGCGCCGCCAGCTCGCGTGGAAATTCCGCAAGCCGCTGGTGGTGTTCACCCCGAAGAGCCTGCTGCGCCACCCGAAATGCGTGAGTCCGCTGGATGATCTTGTTGCGGGTAGCTTCAAGGAAGTGATCGACGACGTTGCCGCCGATCCGAAGAAGGTGACCACGGTGATCTTCACGCAGGGCAAGGTGCATTACGATCTGGCCGAATACCGCGAGAAGAACGCCTCGGCTTCGCTCGGCGCAGATACCGCGCTCGTCCGCATCGAACAGCTGCATCCGCTGCCCGCCGACCAGATGCGCGCGGTGATCAGGAGGTACGCGAAGGCCGAGCGTTACATCTGGGTGCAGGAAGAGCCGCAGAACATGGGCGCATGGCAGTACATCGCCATGAACTTCACCGATGTGAAGTGGGAGGTGATCGCGCGCCCTGCGAGCGGAGCGCCCGCCACAGGCAGCAGTAAACGCAGCGCCAACCAGCAGACCGGCATCGTCGAGAAGGCGTTCGGTGGTACAACTGTAGCCGTGAAGGCCGCCAAGAAGGCCAGCGCCTGATAACTGACAACGAACAACCGACAACAGAGTCCCATGGCCATCGTAGACATCAAAGTTCCCAGTCCCGGAGAAAGCATCACCGAAGTGCGCATCGCACAATGGCTGGTGAAGGATGGCGATGTGGTGGACAAGGATCAGGTGATCGCCGAGATCGACAGCGACAAGGCCACCTTGGAACTGAGCGCTGAAGCGGCAGGTCAGGTGAAATTGCTCGCTGAAGCCGACAGCACCGTGAACGTGGGCGAGGTGGTGGCCCGGATCGATACCAGCGTAGCGGCACCAGCGAAGAGCGCGGAGAAACCCGCAGTGCCGAAAGCCGCCGCGAAGGAGGAGAAAGCCCCGGCGAAGGCAGAAGCACCGAAAGAGGCCGCACCTGCAACAGCGGCGAGCGCAACGCCCGTGGCGAAGGCCATGCTGAGCGAAAAGGGCCTCACCGCCGACAAGGTGAAAGGCACCGGACCCAACGGCCGCGTGACGAAGAGCGATGTGAGCGCATACGTCTCCGGCGGTGTGAAGGCCGATGCCATCGCCATGAACGGATGGGGTGGCACGCGCGAGCAGAAGCGCAGCAAGATGACCTCGTTGCGCCAGACCGTGGCGAAGCGCCTGGTGATGGCAAAGAACCAGACCGCCATGCTCACCACCTTCAATGAGGTGGACATGAGCGCCGTGATGGCCCTGCGCGACAAGTACAAGGACAAGTTCAAGGAGGCGCACGGCGTGAACCTCGGCTTCATGAGCTTCTTCACCAAGGCGGTGACCGAAGCGCTGCGCCTGTTCCCCGCCGTGAACGGCCAGATCGACGGCGAGGAGATCATCCTGAGCGATTACGCCGACATCGGCATCGCCGTGAGCAGCCCGAAGGGCCTGATGGTGCCCGTGCTGCGCAACGCGGAGAAGCTGTCGCTCGCCGAGATCGAAGCGGGTATCAAAACCCTTGCGGTGAAAGCGCGTGATGGCAAGCTCAGCATCGACGAGATGACGGGTGGCACCTTCACGATCACCAACGGCGGCGTGTTCGGCAGCATGCTCAGCACGCCCATCATCAACCCGCCGCAGAGCGCCATCCTCGGCATGCACAACATCGTGGAGCGCCCCGTGGCAGTGAATGGTCAGGTGGTGATCCGCCCCGTGATGTACGTGGCCCTCAGCTACGATCACCGCATCATCGACGGCAAGGAGAGCGTGAGCTTCCTGTACAAGATCAAGGAGATGATCGAGGATCCGAACAAACTGATCTTCGGCGCGAAGGATCCGGGGGAAGTGCTGTTGGGACTTTAGAGTCCCGCAGGCGCCCCGCCTGTTGGGCTCGGAAGCAGCCGCCCCGCTGTGAGTTCTGAGGCCGCCCCGCCCGTGGGTGTTTTTGGCACATGGATGACGCGCTGAGGGCATATCGTCTGCAAGCGTTCCGGTATTGGGAGCGTGGCAGGGCGATCTATCTCGTCATGCTTGCTGTTGCAACGGCGATCGCCTTCGCACAGACCGCGGACAAGGGCTCTTTCGGCACATACGGCCCCTTTCATGCTTTCGGCATCCTGTTCGGGTGGGTAGGGGCTTTCATTGGAGCCAACGTTTGCTATTCGGTCGTGTATTTGCTCGAGTTCCTTGTGATGGGCTCCCGTGTGCAGCAGCTATTCCATTCGTTGCGATGGATCCTACTGCTCGGGGGCTGCCTCTTCGGATCCGCCTTGGCGTGGGTGATCGCCATGGGGTTGTTCCGGGAGATGCGAGTTGCAGCATGACGAACCGCTCCTGCTTCCAAGCCTGCACAGGTTCAATGGAGGAGTGAAGCAATGGAGCAAAGGCGCCTCTGAAGGACGCCCGCGCCATGCTTGATAGGCCTGCCCGTACCACCCTTTGCTCCATTCCTCCATTGTCCCATTGCTCCATTATCGCACTTGCCCCGACCTGCGCAGGGTTAGAAGATCGACCGGTCCCGGTTTTTTCCACGGCCGGGAGGTGCATTATTCATGCTGAACGCTGGGAAATGCCGTCCGGATCTTTTCTCTTTGCTATCGCTTGGTTCTCCCGACCGACACGAACCGATCCAAAACCAACATGAAAAGAAGACTACATTTCCCTTCGATGCGTGCGTGGGCCCTCGCCGCATTGGGGAGCGCAGCACTGGGGAGCGCGAACGCCCAGGCGATCCTCCTCGAAGAGCACTTCACCGGAGGTGCCAGCACAACAGGCTTCACCATCGTTCCGGGACCCAATACGGTCTGCAACTGGCTCTATGCACCGGACGGAGTGACGGCAGGTACGTTCAATATGGACTTTGGGGGGGCACCTCCCAGCGGGGCCGGCTTCGATGGTGATTTCGTATACATCGATAGCGACGTGTGCGGTGGATCTGGGATCACGGTGAACAGCTTCCTGGTCTCGCCTTCGTTCGATGCCAGCAGTGCGAGCACGCTGGTGTTGACGTTCTCGCATCAATACCACCACCTGAACTCATCCTTCGGCAAGGTGGAGGTGTACAATGGATCCGAATGGACGGAGGTCGCGAACTATACCACCAACACGGGATGGGAGAACCCGGCCACAACAGCGATGCTCGACATCACGGCCGCCGCCGGTGGCTCCACGGCTGCCCAGTTGCGCTTCCAGTTCAGTTCCGCTTGGGATTGGTGGTGGGCCTTGGACAATATCATCGTGGCCGATGTGCCGTGCGCCGCTCCTGAAGGACTGGCCGTCGCCAATGTGACCACGACAGGCGCGGTGGTCGATTTCACGCCGAACGGAAGCGCCAGCTACGAGTGGGTGGTGACCAACGGCCAGTTCCCCGGCACCGGCGGTGATATCGTGACCGGCTTTGCGCCCGGTGGTGTGGCGGCGGGCCTGACCCCGAACACGCCCTATACCGTGTTCGTGCGCGCGATGTGCAACAGTGGCGGCGAAAGCCTGTGGAGCGGTGGTGTCAGCTTCGCCACGCTGGCCGTGCCGCCCGCGAACGACGACTGTAGTGGCGCGATCGCACTGACGGTGAACCCGGACTACAACTGTGCCGCAACGACACCGGGAACGGTGGTCGGTGCGACCCCTTCCAACGTCACCAGCACGTGCGGAGGAACGGCGAACGATGATGTCTGGTTCAGCTTCACGGCCACGGGCACCATGCACACCATCGCACTGGACTACCTCTCCGGTTCAACCGGCGACCTGTACCATGCCCTGTGGCGTGGCACATGCAACGGGCTGGAGCTGGTGCCGAACTCGTGCAGCGATCCCGAGCTGAGCTCCCAGACCGGCCTTAGCCCCGGCACGATCTACTACCTGCAGGTGTACACTTGGACCAATACTCCCGGACAGACCAGCTCGTTCAGCGTGTGCATCGGTACGCCGCCTCCGCCGCCCGCCAACGACGACTGCAGTGGTGCGATCGCATTGACCGTGAACCCCGACTACAATTGTGGCGTGACCACGCCGGGAACGATCGTCGGTGCCACCGCATCGGGCGTCACCAGCACCTGTTTCGGTACGGCGGATGATGATGTCTGGTTCAGCTTCGTAGCCACGGGCACCGCGCACAACATCGTGCTGGGCGATCTCACCGGGTCCACCACCGACCTGTACCATGCCCTGTGGCGTGGCACCTGCAATGGGCTGGAGCTGGTGCCGGGCTCGTGCAGCGATCCCGAGACGAGCTTCCAGAGCGGCCTGAGTTCGGGCACGACATACTACGTGCAGGTATACACGTGGACCAATACTCCCGGACAGACCAGTTCGTTCAGCGTGTGCATCGGCACACCGCCGCCGCCGCCTGCCAACGATGAGTGCAGTGGTGCGATCGCATTGACCGTGAACCCCGACTACAATTGCGGCGTGACCACGCCGGGAACGATCGTCGGTGCCACCGCATCGGGCGTCACCAGCACCTGTTTCGGCACGGCGGACGATGATGTCTGGTTCAGCTTCTCGGCCACGGAAACCACGCACAACATCTTCCTGAGCAACATCACCGGCTCCACCACCGACCTGTACCATGCCCTGTGGCGCGGCACCTGCGATGGGTTGGAGCTGGTGCCGGGTTCGTGCAGCGATCCCGAGCTGAGCTTGCAGACCGGCCTTAGCCCCGGCACGACCTACTACCTACAGGTGTACTCGTGGACCAGCACCGCTGGACAGACCAGCTCGTTCAGCGTGTGCATCGGCACGCCGCCGCCGCCGCCCGCGAACGACGAGTGCAGTGGCGCGATCGCATTGACGGTGAACCCGAACTACGATTGTGGTGCGACGACGCCTGGGACGATCGCCGGTGCGACCGCTTCCAACGTCACCACCACCTGCTTCGGCACGGCGGATGATGATGTCTGGTTCAGCTTCACGGCCACGGCCGCCACGCACCGCATCGTGCTGGGTGATATCACCGGTTCGACCACCGATCTGTACCATGCCCTGTGGCGTGGCACCTGCGATGGGCTGGAACTGGTGCCTGGCTCGTGCAGCGATCCCGAAACGAGCGACCCGACCGGCCTTCAGTCGGGAACGACCTACTACCTGCAGGTGTACTCGTGGACCGACACCGGCGGACAGACCAGTTCGTTCAGCGTGTGCATCGGCTCCGCCCCGACCATCGGCATCGCCGAATCGGCCATGGCTGCGGAGATGCGCGTGTACCCGAACCCCGCACAGGACCTGATCATCTTCGAGGTGAACAACGCCAATGTGCAGCGCGTGCGCATGATCGATGCCGCAGGCCGCCATGTGCTCGATGCGCCGTTCGCACGTGTGGTGGGCGTGTCATCGCTCGATGCCGGTGCGTACACCGCCCTGCTGTTCGACCGCAACGGCGTGGTCGTGGGGCGCAGCCGGTTCGTGAAGGATTAGGAAAAGACCCGAACTCAGTAATGGATGTGATGGAGGTCAGGGATGGCCTCCATCACTTCCCTCACCTCCTTCACCCGGACCACGCACGTTGATCGACCGTCCCTCACCTCCTTCACCCCGGACCACACACGTTGATCGACCGTCCCTGATCTACCGCCCCGGTAGTTGCCCGAAACGAATAACCTCTCGACGACCAAAACCAGAACATATGAAGAAAGAACAGTACACGCCTTCCGCCCGGCGCTGGCTCCTCGCCGGGCTGGGGTGCGTCGCATTGCTGGGCGCCAACGCACAGGCGATCCTCCTCGAAGAGCACTTCACCGGTGGCACCAGCACCACTGGCTTCACCATCGTTCCGGGGGCCGGCACGGTATGCAACTGGGGCTATTCGCCTGCTCCGGGGGTCACTCCCACAGGAGCCGGCTTCGATGGTGACTTCGCGTACATCAACAGCGATGCGTGCGGCACACAAAGGGGGATTGTGGTGAACAGCTACCTGACCTCGCCTCCGTTCAACGCCAGTGGTCCGGGGGAGCTGATCCTGTCGTTCTCGCACCAGTTCCGTGCCTTGACCAGTTCCTTCGCAAGGGTGGAGGTATACAATGGATCGGTATGGACGCAGGTGGCGAACTACACGACCACCAGTGTGGGCTACCCGAACCCGGCCACAACGGCGGAGATCGATATCACGGCTGCCGCCGGTGGATCCACCGCCGCCCAAGTGCGGTTCCGGTTCAATTCCGATTGGGATTGGTGGTGGGCCGTGGACAACATCATCGTGGCAAGTGCCCCATGCAGTGCCCCCGGAGGGCTGGCCGTCTCCAACGTGACCAGCTCCGGCGCGGTGATCGGCTTCACGCCGAACGGAAACCTCAGTTATGAGTGGGTGGTGACCAACGGCCAGTTCCCCGGCACCGGAGGTGATATCGTGACCGGCATTGCGTCCGGCGGCGTGGCTGCGGGCCTGACCCCGAACACGCCCTATACCGTGTTCGTGCGCTCGATGTGCAACGGTGGTGGCGAGAGCCTGTGGAGCGGTGGCGTCAGCTTCACCACGCTGGCCGTGCCGCCCGCGAACGACGAGTGCAGCGGCGCGATCGCATTGACGGTGAACCCGGACTACACCTGTGCAGCGACAACGCCGGGA
>JAHBUM010000165.1 GCA_019638075.1 Flavobacteriales bacterium
CGATGTCGGGAAAGCGGTCGGCGAGCAATTTGGCGAGCAGTTCGCGGAAGCGTGGCTCGTCGTCTACGATGAAGGCGGTGATGAGCATGGGCGCGTGGATGAAGCTACGGTTTTCGGCGTGATGCGGTGTGTGGTGTTCCATGGCGGTAGCGAAAGTGGTGCCACGGATCATGCCGGCGACCCGGTTTCGAGGATCCGGCGGCGATGGTCGAGGATGTGGCGGTGGGGGAGGGGAAATACAAGTAGGCAGTAGGCAGTCAGCAGTCGGCAGCGGCATGTCGGGCACTGCCCACTGCCTACTGCCTACTGCCTACTCTCCCTCTCACCCTCTCACCCTCTCTCACCACCCCACCGGCAACCGCAGCTCCACCCGCATGCCCTGCGGTAGGTCCACCACCCGCACCGATGCCTGCCGCCCCATGCGCGCGCTCAACAGGGCCAATCGCTCTTCGGTGATCGTGGTGCTCAACGAACGGTGCTCCGGCCTTTCAGTTCGCGGTGTCGCCTGCCTGCCCACGCCATCGTCCTCCACGGCGATCAACAGGTCGTCCCCGTGTTCCTCCACGCGCAACGTGATGTTCCCGGTGCCTTCCTTGGGCATGATGCCATGCTGCACCGCGTTCTCCAGCAGGGGCTGCACCAGCATGGGCGGGATGCGTGTGCGCAGTAGCGCCTCATCATCGGGTACCTCGATGCGGAAGGTGAACTTGTCATTGGTGCGGGCCTGCTCCAAGGAGAGGTAGGTGCGCATGGCCTCGATGTCGTCGTGCAACGGCACCTCCTCATGCCGGCTGCTCTCCAACGTGGTGCGTATCCATTTCGCGAAGCGCGATAGCATGGTGCTCGCCGTGGCGGGGTCGTTGGAGAGCAGGTAGCCGTTCACCGCGTGCAGGGTGTTGCCGATGAAGTGCGGGTCCATCTGGGCGCGCAGGGCCTTGGTCTCCAATTGCGCAGCCTCCTTGGCGAAGCGTTCGCGGCGGCGCTTGCGGTCCAGCGCGAAGGTGATGCCGCCTCCGGCGAGCAGCAGCAGGCCACCGGTGGCGATGGCCCACGAGCGCGCCTCGGCGCGTCCGGCCTTCAGCTCGGCGATGGTACGCTGCGCATCGATCGCCTGCACCCGTTGCGCGGTGGAGAGGCTGTCGGCCAGCCGCGTGCGGTCGAAGTTCCACTGTAGGCCACGCTGCACCAGTTCCTGCCGCTGCGTTTCGCTGAACGTGCTCATGCCGATCCGTTGCACGTACAGCAGGTGGTCGTACGCACGATCGTAGCGCCCCATGTGGGCATAGAGGGAGCGCAACCCGTCATGCAACGTTATCTCGGTCGGCGGGTGCGGCTGGTCCGCGAGGAGTTCCAGGCCCGCCTGATAGGCCTGTTCGGCCTCTTTCAGCCGCCCCATGGTGTGGAGCACCATGCCGAGGTCCTTGTACGATCCGGCCGTTCGGGAGGGGAAATCCTGCGCGGTGCGGATGCGCAGGGCTTCCTGTGCATGCGCCAACGCGCTGTCCAGTTCGCCCACCGCGCGCTCGGCGTCGCACAGGCCGTCCAGCAGGTCGCCGAGCTGTGCCGGGAAGCCGAGGGTGCGGCAGAGCGCCGTCCCCTTCCGGCAGTGTGCGAGCGAGAGCCGGTCGCGCTCCTGCATCGAGAATCCGCTCTCGGCGCACCGCGCGCTATCGAGGTCCACGAGGAAACGCCCCAGCTGCCCATGCACCGACATGCTGCGTTGCGGGAAGCCGAGGCTGTCGTAGATGGCGATGGCCCGCTCGTAGGACCGGATCACGTCGCCGGGCGGGGAGGCGTGCTCGTGGCAGTACGCGAGGTAGTAGGTGCAGGCCGCCGCCTCGAACATCATGCCTGCGGCACGGTGCAGGCCGTAGGCACGATGAAGATCCCCGATGGCCGGGGTATACAAGCCCTTCTCGATGTACGCGACGCCCCGGTTCATCAGGTTCCACGCGAGCATCTGCTGATTGCCCGTGGGTCCGATGGCCTCGATGGCGGTCCGGTAACTGTGGATCGCGGAGTCCGGCTCCCCGGCCCAGTAGTACGTGTAGCCCAGATTGCTCAGCACCCGGATGCGCGGAAGGCTGTCGGCCCCGAGGCTGTCCATGATGTGCAGCGCCGACTTCTGGAGCGCGAGCGCTTCGTGTGCCTCCGACGTTTCCAGCAGCAACGAGCCGAGCGAACTCATGGCCTCGGCCAGTTCGGAAACCGCCCCGGCCTCCCGTGCCACCTCCATGGACCGGTCGTAATAGGCGCGGGCAGGGGCATGCAGCGTACGCCGGTAGTGCGCATCGCCCATGCGCCGCAGGTGGCGGGTAAGCAGGATCGCATCGCCGATGCTGTCGAACTGGGCGAGGACGGCCTGCTCATCGCGCGCGAAGGCCGCCATCGAGTCCAGTTGCACCGCGCTATACAGGAGCGAGCCCGCCAGTTGCGCCCGCTGCTTGGGCGTGCCGTGCGTAGTGGCAAGCTTCAGCCCGCGTTGAGCGGTGGCATGGCTGAGCGCCGCATCCACCCGTTCCTGTTCCACGGCGACACGCAGCAGCGAATCGATCACGGCATGCTGTGGGTCCTCGCCCGTCGCCTCCCGCTCCGTGGTGGAGCATGAGCCGAGCATCGATGCTGCCAATAGGAGTGTGCCGATGCGCCTCATGCCGCCAAAATATGGCGGCGTGGTCGTTCCTACCTCTTCCCGATGAACTCCAAGCTCACGCTATTGATGCAGTACCGCAACCCCGTCGGCTTCGGCCCATCCTCGAACACGTGGCCGAGGTGTGCCCCACACCGCCCGCACGTGGTTTCGGTGCGCACCATGCCGAACGTACGGTCCTCGTGATAGAGGATCGCATCCTTCCGCAACGGCTGGAAGAAACTCGGCCAGCCGCAACTGCTCGCGAACTTGCTATCCGCTTGGAAGAGCACATTGCCGCACACCGCACAGGCATACGTGCCGATGCCTTCGAAGTCCCAGTATTTTCCGGTGAAGGCCCGCTCGGTGCCCTTCTCGAATGCGATGTGGTAGAGGTTGGCAGGGAGTAGCCGCTTCCACTCGCTCAAAGGCACGTCCACCTTCGCGGTGTCGGTGTGCGAGTAATAAGGGTTGTTGCTGTGGTCGTACTGGTTCATGTCGTTCGTGGTCGTCGTGGAGGTCGCGCTCGGAGGCTGGCCGCATGCGCTCATGGCTGCGGCCATCATCATCGGGATCGCCCACGGTCGGCGGCTCATTCGTCGTCCTTCTGTTCCTTGATCAGCTTGCCGGTGGGGTCGTAGAACACTTCCATCACCGTGCTCCTTTCACTCACCTTCATCTTGTACAGGATGGCATGCTCGGGCGTCGCGTGCAGTTCCACATCGTCCACCTTCCATGTCCCGTAGCGGCTTGCCTTCAGCGCGGTGATCACGGCGGCGGGCAGGTCCTTCTTGTCGATGTCGTGCTCGGTGCGCACCCATGCGCCTGCGGGGGTGTAGTAGCTGTCGTACTCCCCGCCCTTCACCTTGAACTCCACCTTGACGTTCCGGTTGCGGCGCTCCCACTCCTTCACCACGGCGTCCGGATGCTGAGTCTTCAGGTGTTGCTTGGCTGCGGCCGGAGCCTCGTTCACGCCGGGCTGGGCCATCGCCGCAGGGCATAGGAACATGCAGAGTAGAGGTAGGATGAGGTTGCGCATGATCGCATGAATGATGCACAAAGCTATGGTGGCCCGTAGCTGTCAGAACCTGTTTGCAAATGGGGCAGATGCCGATGATGTACAGATGCAGGACAAATGGAGCAATTGAACAATGGAGGAATGGAGCAAAGGGTGGGACCCGCGAGCTTATCAAGCATGGCGCGGAGTGTCTTCGGAGGCACCTTTGCTTCATTCCTCATATTGCTATCCCTCCATTGCTCCATTTGTCCTGCTCTTGCCTCACTCCGAGCCTACGTTGATAGACCGCTTCCTGCCTGCCACCTCAGCAGACCATGCAGAAGGAGCTATCTGTGACATCTGTGTGCATCTGTGGTTCAAAGAAGGAATGTCCGCTGTCAGGTCTGTTGAAAATTTCCTTCCCCTTTAGGGGAAGTACAGAATGATAACGGAACAGGGTGTCGGGATCTTGCGCAGGAGACCTTTCTTTGCGGCCTTCGTCCGCCGAAGCGTCTTCGCGAAGGCGGGCCAAAAAATGTAAGTATGGCGAAGAAGAGCGGCGATCTGGTCATCGTGGAGTCTCCCGCGAAGGCCAAGACCATCGAGAAGTACCTCGGCGAAGGCTACACCGTGCTGAGCAGTTACGGCCACGTGCGCGACCTGCCCGAACGCGACCTCAGCGTGGATGTGGAGCACGGCTTCGAGCCCACGTACATCATCCCCGACGATAAGAAGGACCGGCTGAAACAGCTTCAGAAGGAAGCCGACAGGTCCGCCATCGTATGGCTCGCGACCGATGAAGACCGCGAAGGGGAGGCCATCAGCTGGCACCTGAAGGAGGCGTTGAAACTGCCGGACAGCAAGGTGAAGCGCATCACCTTCAACGAGATCACCAAGAAGGCCATCCTCGAAGCCATCGAGAACCCGCGCACCATCGACATCCATCTGGTGGATGCCCAGCAGGCCCGCCGCGTGCTGGATCGCTTGGTGGGCTACGAGCTTAGCCCGATCCTTTGGCGCAAGGTGAAGCCCAGCCTCAGCGCGGGCCGTGTGCAGAGCGTGGCCGTGCGCCTCATCGTGGAGCGCGAACGCGAGATCCTCGACTTCAACAGCACCAGCGCGTTCCGCATCGCGGCCATCTTCCACACCGCAGGGAAAAGCATCGTCAAAGCCGAGCTGCCTGCGCGCTTCGCCACCGAGCCCGAGGCCATGGCCTTCCTGCAAAGCTGCGTGGGCGCCAACTTCACGGTGAATGCCGTGGAGAAGAAGCCCGGCAAACGCTCGCCCGCTGCGCCGTTCACCACTTCGACCTTGCAACAGGAGGCCAGCCGTAAGCTCGGCTTCGGAGTGGACCGCACCATGCGCATCGCGCAGGGCTTGTACGAACAGGGCTCCATCACCTACATGCGTACCGACTCGGTGAACCTGAGTGAACAGGCCATCGCTGCGGCAGCTTCGCAGATCAGCGAACAGTACGGTGAGCGGTACAGCAAGCCGCGCCGTTTCCAGAGCAAGACCAAGGGCGCGCAGGAAGCGCACGAAGCCATCCGCCCAACGGATATGCTCGTGCGCACCGCTGGCATGGATCGCGATGCCGAGCGCCTCTACGACCTCATCTGGAAACGCACGCTCGCCAGCCAGATGGCCGAGGCCGAACTGGAGAAGACCATCGTGGATATCGCCATCAGCACCCGCCCCGGCGATGCGCTGAAGGCGCAGGGCGAAGTGATCCTCTTCGACGGCTTCCTGAAGGTGTACCTCGAAGGCCGCGACGACGAAGGCGAGGATGAGCAGGAGGGCCTGCTGCCCGACATGAAGCAGGGCGATGCGCTCGCCTTGCAGGAGATGACCGCCACGCAGCGCTTCGATCGCCCTGCGCCACGCTACACCGAAGCCTCACTGGTGAAGAAGCTGGAGGAATTGGGCATCGGTCGCCCGTCCACCTATGCGCCCACCATCAGCACCGTGCAGCGCCGTGGCTACGTGGTGAAGGAGAACCGCGACGGCACACAGCGCCCGTACCGCATCCTCACGCTGGTGAACAACAACATCAGCGACGCCACCAACACCGAGAACGTTGGCGCGGAGAAGCAGAAACTCTTCCCCACCGATATCGGCATGGTGGTGAACGACTTCCTCGTGGAGCACTTCCCCACGATCGTGGACCTCAACTTTACAGCGAAAGTGGAGGAGGAGTTCGACGTGATCGCCGAGGGGAAGGAGAACTGGCGCGAGATGCTCGCCCGTTTCTACAAGCCCTTCCACGCCACCATCGGCACGGTGCAGGAAACGGCGGAGCGCGCCACGGGATCACGCGAGTTGGGCACCGACCCCGCAAGCGGCAAGCCCATCATTGCGCGCATCGGCCGCTTCGGCCCCATGATCCAGATCGGCACCGCCGAGGATGAAGAGAAGCCGCGCTTCGCCAGCCTCCGCAAGGATCAGAGCATCCAGACGATCACCTTGCAGGAGGCGCTGGATCTCTTCAAGCTGCCCCGCACCCTTGGCGAAAGCAACGGCGACATCGTTTCCGTGGGCATCGGCCGTTTCGGGCCGTACGTGCGCCTTGGTGCCACCTACGCCAGCCTCACGCCCGATGATGATCCGCTGGAGATCGACCTGCGCCGCGCCGTGGAACTGATCGACCTGAAGAAGGCCGCCAACGCCACGCGCGACCTCGGCGAGTACAAGGGCGAGATGATCGTGCAGGGCCGTGGCCGTTTCGGTCCCTTCGTGAAATTCGGCAAGACCTACGCCAACGTGCCGAAGGGAGAGGAGCCTTCCACCGTCACCTTCGAGCGCGCCGTGGAGCTGATCGAAGCCAAGCTCGCCGGTGCGCGCCAGAACATCCTGAAGGAGTTCGAGGGCTCGGTGATCCAAGTGCTGGCCGGTCGTTACGGTCCGTACATCACCGATGGCGAGAAGAACGCCAACGTGCCCAAGGAGAAAGCACCCGAGGATGTGACCTTGGAAGAGGCCACCGCGCTGCTGGCTGCCGCGCCGGAACGCAAAGGCGGGAAGAAGGGCCGTGCCGCGAAGGCCGCCAAGAAAGCCGCACCTGCCAAGGCCGCGAAGAAGGCCGCACCGAAGAAGGCCGCACCGAAGAAAGCTGCCAAGAAGGCCACGAAGAAGGCCGCAAGATCCTGAACGGGCGGCTTCGGGGTTGCCAACACCATCTTGTGGGCATCCGTTGTGGAGCGGGTGCCCACTTGCGTTTTCCACCTCGGACCTTCGTGCCAGCACGATCCGTTGTTCAGTCCGCCGGTCGCGGATCACCGCGATCTTCTGATCCACTGATCGTCCGACCCTCTGATCGGCATGGACATCAGCATCTACTTCAAGCCCAGCGAACGCTTCGGGCAGTCGCGCCCCGAATGGCCCGCCAACTCCATCGGCGATAATGTGGTGAGCCACACCACCAAGGGCTTCCCCCCGATCGAAGGCATGCAGGTGGCCTTCTTCGGCGTGCTCGATGATCCCGGCCACGCCCGTCCGCGCGGCGTGGTGCATGCGCCCGATGCCGTGCGCGACGAACTGTACCGGCTATACATGCCCAATGGGCAGATCAATATCGTGGACCTCGGCGACATCCACCCCGGTGCCAGCGCGGCAGACACCCAGCATGCCGTGTCCGAGACCATCGCCGAGCTGGTGCGCATGAACATCGTGCCCGTGATGATCGGGGGAGGGCAGGGGCACACCTTCTCGCAATACCTCGCCTACGAGAAGCTGGAGCGCACCGCCAATCTCGTGTGCATCGATGCCCGCTTCGATCTGGGCGAACCGGGGCAGGGGCTGGCCGAGAGCAGCTACCTCAGCCACATCGTGCTGCGCCAGCCCAACTACCTCTTCAACTACAGCAACCTCGGCTTCCAAACCTACTTGGTGGACCAGCCCGGCATCGAGCTGATCGACAAGCTGTTCTTCGAAGCCCACCGCTTGGGCGAGTTGCGTACCAACATCAGCGAGGCCGAGCCTGTGCTGCGCAACGCCGACACGGTGAGCGTGGACATGTCCAGCATCCGCCGGTCCGATGCGCCCGGCACCACGCGCCCCGGCCCCAA
>JAHBUM010000166.1 GCA_019638075.1 Flavobacteriales bacterium
ATACTTCATCGAGGGCGATTGGAAGCAGCAGCAGGCACTGAACAAAGGGCCGCTGACGAATGACAAGATCCTGAAGAAGACCGTGAAGCATGCCATCTTCTTCGCGATCAGCTTCCTGATCGGCAATACCTTCTTCGCGTACATCGTAGGCAGCGATGAGGTGCTGCGCGTCGTGCGCGAACCTGCGGCACAGCACGTGGGTGGATTGACCGCAATGCTGCTGTTCAGCGGCGCGTTCTACGCCAACTTCGCCTTCTTCCGCGAGCAGGCCTGCACCACGGTGTGTCCCTACGGCCGCCTGCAAGGAGTGCTGCTGGACCGCAAGAGCATCGTGATCGCCTACGACCATGTGCGTGGTGAAGCGCGTGGCCTGTTCCGCAAGAACGAAGTGCGCAGCGATGCGGGCAAGGGCGATTGCATCGATTGCAAGGCGTGCGTGCATGTGTGCCCCACGGGGATCGACATCCGCAACGGCACCCAGCTGGAATGCGTGAACTGCACGGCCTGCATCGACGCGTGCGACCACATGATGGAAGGCGTGGGCCTGCCCACCGGCCTGATCCGCTATGCGAGCGAGGCCGAGATCGCCGACAAGAAACCGTTCACCTTCAACCTGCGCCTGAAGGCGTACAGCGGTGTGCTCACGGCTCTCGTGGGTGTGCTGCTGCTGCTGATCTTCATGCGCAGCGATGTGGACAGCACCCTGCTGCGCACGCCGGGCATGCTGTTCCAGGAGCGTCCCGATGGCCGCATCAGCAACCTGTACGCCATCAAGCTGGTGAACAAGACGCAGCGCGACATGCCGGTGCGGTTGGAGCTGCTGGACCACGAAGGCGAGATCCAACTGGTGGGCAAGCCGATCGAACTGCAACCCGGCGAACTGGCGCAGGGCGAGCTGTTCATCATCCTGCCGAAGGACCAACTGGATGGCATGAAGACAAAAGTGCTGGTAGGCGTGTACAGCGGCGATAAGCTGGTGGACAAGGTGAAGACATCGTTCGTAGGGCCAGCGGGGATGATCAGACGATCAGATAATTAGACGATCAGAAAATGGGAATGCGGATCATCGGATAATGCACCCGTACCGTCGGCCCTCAGCGTCCGCCGAAGCCCGATCGAAGAGAGGGCGAAGGAGGGCTGGGTCGACACTTCCACTGATAAAACGAAGAGATCAATGAACTGGGGAAAAGCACTCGCACTGGCACTGATCGCCTTCGCGGGCATGATGACGTGGTTCGTGATCAAGGCATCGCAGAACCCGGAGCCGCTGGTAACGGAGGATTATTACGGTGCGGAGCTGAAGTACCAAGGGCGGATCGACGAGACGGCGCGGGCCAAGGCGTTGAGCGCTCCGGTGGCGATCGCGCTCACACGCGGCTCGGTGCAATTGGACCTGCCCGCCGAGATGCAGGGCCGCAAGGTGACGGGCACCCTCACGCTGCTGCGCCCCAACGATCCGCGCGCCGACCGCACCATCGCGCTGCCCGCCACGGATGCGGGCGGCTATGCGCTGCATGATGTGCAACTGCTGCCCGGCCGCTACAACGCCATGCTGGAGTGGCAGGCCGACGGCATCGCCTACTACACCGAGGAGAAAGCCTACGTGCAATAGCATGGATCCGATGCTCGCCACGGCACTGGTGCTGGGGGCTGCGGGAAGCGCCCACTGCATCGGCATGTGCGGGCCGATCGCGCTGGCGGTGCCTTCGCCGGGGCGTGGCTTCAGGGCGCGGTTGCAAAGCACCTTGTTGTTGAACGGTGGCCGCCTTGCCACCTACGTGCTGCTGGGCGCGGCCATCGGCACGTTCGGCCATGGGCTGCGGCTGGCGGGCCTGCAACAGGTGGTGAGCATCGCAGCGGGCGTGTTGTTGTTGCTGTCGGTGCTGATACCGGGGTTGTTGCAGCGGTTCAGTCCCACGGGGCGACTGTCCATCGGCATCGCACGGTTACGGAGCGCGTTGGCGCGCAACCTGAAGCGCACGGCCCCCGAGGCGCTCTTCCTCACCGGTGCATTGAACGGTCTGCTGCCCTGCGGACTGTTGTACGCCGCGCTGCTCGGGGCCTCCACCAACACCACGGCCATGGATGGTGCATTGTTCATGCTCTTCTTCGGCCTCGGCACGTGGCCCGCGCTGATCGCCCTGCGCATGGGTGGTGACATGATCGGCGACAACACGCGGGTGTGGCTACGCAAGGTATCTCCCGTGCTGGTATCCATGGTGGCGGTGCTGATGATCCTGCGCGGGCTGGAGCTGGGGATCCCCTACATAAGCCCCGGCAAGGTGATGACACCGGCAGAGGTGACGGTGTGCCATTGAGAGCCTGTCCGACAAACTTTTCACAGGCGCCCCTCGGCCCGTCACCTGTAACGAAGACCGGGGCAGAGCCCGGAACCACCCTCCTACCTTTGTCGGCATGACAAGGATGACCTTCTTTCAGGCATCTGCCTTGGTGGCGCTCGCAGCCATGCTGTTCTCGGCCAGCTGCACACGCGATGATGATCGACCATCGGTCAACCCAACGATCGAATTCGTAACGGAAGAGGGCTACACGCATCTGGACGATACCGTGGCGGCCGGAGACACCCTCCTTATCGGCGTGCGCATCAACAGAGGCGACGATCGTTTGAACACGTTCAAGGTACTCTCCAGATATGACAACGGTGGTGAAACGATGGTGGACAGCCTTCCGGTGACCGCCGACACGCTCGACTTCGACAAGGAGATCCATCTGCGTGATGTGGCGGGCACCGAGCGCTGGACGTTCTGGGTGCAGGAGAGAGACGGCGACGTGGTCCGCCGCTCGCTCACCTTCACCGTACGATAGCGGATCGGCCGCATCCGGTATTTTCGCGCTCCGTTGCACAAGTGCATCCCCAACAGCACTTGCTTCGGCACCGTTCCGCATGTACCGCACCCACACCTGTGGCGAACTCCGCCTTTCCGACGCCGGCAAGACCGTGACCCTCTCCGGCTGGGTCCAACGCACCCGCGACCTCGGCGGCATGACCTTCGTGGACCTGCGCGACCGGTACGGCATCACGCAGCTGGCGTTCAACCCGGGCAGCGAGACGCAACAGGCGCTGGTGGCCCAAGCCCGCACGCTCGGTCGCGAATACGTGGTGCAGACCGTGGGCGTGGTGAAGGAGCGGGAAAGCAAGAACAGGAACATCCCCACCGGCGACGTGGAGATCGTGGTGCAGGAACTGAACATCCTGAACGGCGCGAAACTCCCGCCCTTCACCATCGAGGAAGAGACCGATGGCGGTGACGAGCTGCGTATGAAGTATCGCTACCTCGACCTGCGCCGCCCCAACGTGCGCAGCAACTTCGAGCTGCGGCACCGCATGGCCATGGAGGTGCGCAACTACCTCAGCCAGCAACATTTCCTCGAAGTGGAAACGCCCGTGCTGATCAAGAGCACGCCCGAAGGCGCCCGCGATTTCGTGGTGCCCAGCCGCATGAGCCAAGGGGAGTTCTACGCGCTGCCGCAAAGCCCGCAGACCTTCAAGCAACTGTTGATGGTGGCGGGCTTTGATCGCTACTTCCAGATCGTGAAGTGCTTCCGCGACGAGGACCTGCGCGCCGACCGCCAGCCGGAGTTCACACAGATCGATTGCGAGATGGCCTTCGTGGAGCGCGAGGATGTGCTGAACACCTTCGAGGGCATGGCGAAGCACCTCTTCAAGAGCATCCTTGGCAAGGAATTCAACGAGCCGTTCCAGCGGATGGAGTACGATGACGCGATGCGCTTGTATGGCAGCGACAAACCGGACCTGCGTTTCGGCATGCCGTTCATCGAACTCACGGGAACCGCGCAGGGAAAGGGCTTCAAGGTGTTCGATGAAGCAGAACTCGTCGTGGGCATCAACGCCGAAGGCTGCGCCGGATGGAGCCGCAAACAGACCGACGCGCTCATCGACTTCGTGAAGCGGCCACAGATCGGATCCAGCGGCATCGTGTTCGTACGGTGGACCGAAGAGGGCTTGAAGAGCACGGTGGACAAGTTCTATGCAGCCGAAGACCTTCAGCTTTGGGCCGCCGCCGCAGGCATGCAGAAAGGCGACCTGTTGTGCATCCTCGCCGGTGAACAGCACAAGGCCCGCAAGCAACTGAACGAACTGCGCCTGCACCTCGGCGATCTGCTGAAGCTGCGCGACCCGAACGTGTTCAAGCCCTTGTGGGTGCTGAACTTCCCGCTGTTGGAGCAGGACGAAGCCACGGGCCGCTGGCACGCCATGCACCATCCGTTCACTTCACCGATACCCGAACACGCGCACCTGTTGGAGAGCGATCCCGGCGCGGTGAAGGCCAACGCCTACGATCTGGTGATCAACGGCACGGAGATCGGCGGCGGCAGCATCCGCATCCACGACCGCAGCATGCAGGAGGCCATGTTCCGCGTGCTGGGCTTCACCGACGAGGATGCGCGTTACAAGTTCGGCTTCCTCATGGATGCCTTCGAGTACGGCGCTCCACCGCATGGTGGCGCGGCCTTCGGTTTCGATCGCTGGGTAAGCCTCTTCGGCGGCCGCAGCGACATACGTGAGTTCATCGCCTTCCCGAAGAACAATGCGGGACGGGATACGATGATCGACGCGCCGAGCCGGTTGGATGCGGATCAGTTGTCCGAGCTGGGGATCTCCTTGATCGGCTGATCGCCATGCGGCACCACGCGCCGGAACAGCAGGTCCAGCTTTTCGTTGGCTGCCGAAGGTGTGCCGAGCTCTTCCGCCTTCCTCCGTGCGGCCTCGATCCGTTCCTTGGTGAGCGGGTGACTGCTCAGGAACGCAAGCTGCTCGGGCATCTCCATGGCCTCGCGCTCCAGCAGTTCCAGCAGCTTCACCATGGCATGTGGGTCCACGCCGTTCGCTAACAGCCGCTCCTGACCGACCGCATCGGCCTCGCTCTCCAAGCCGCGCCCGTAGCCGAGGTTGCGCAGGGCATTGGCGTTCTCCGCCACCACGGCCACCACGGCGTTCACATCGCCGATCAAGAGCGAGAGGAAGAGGTAACCGGCCATGCTGCGCGCCATCATGCGTGTGCTGTGGCGCTCCTCCACGTGCGTGGCCTCGTGTGCGAGCAGGGCCGCAAGCTCATCGGCGGAATCCATCTTCCCAAGGATGCCGGTGAACACCACGATGTGGCCGCCCGGCAGCGCGAAGGCGTTCACCTGATCCTCGGTCACCACATGATAGACCGGCTCGTGGTGCGCGGATAGCTTCAACATGCCGCCGAACTCCTGCAACGCCTCGCTGCGCTCCTTGTCGATGGTCATTGCAAGGGCCATCTGCTGGAACGCGGTCTCACCGATCCGTTGATCCACCTCGCGCGGCACCACCATGGCGAGGCGCTCGGCGGTCCATGGAAGCAGCCAGAGGTATGCGCACACCAGCAGGGCGATGACACCCAGGAAGAAGAGCACCGGGCCGCTACGCGCGAAGGACAGCACCCGGTCGTACGCGCCTTGGCGGCCCGTGTAATGCATGCGCAATACGAAGCTCTTGATGAAGAGCTCCTCGCGGATCAGCAGCACACGCCGCGGATGCTCCCCGAACGACAGGCGCAGCAGGGAACTGCTCCGCTCCCACTCCATGCCCTTGTGCTCCAGCGGCCATTGGAAGCGGTCGCCACCGGGCAGGCGCACTTCCAGCGAATTCATATCGCTCACACACACAGTGGCCTCCTGCGGCCTGCTCGTGGCGCCGTCGTAGTAGATGGCCTGTACCTCGCGCTCCACCTTAGAAGAAAACGCCGATGTCCATCAGATCCCCGAGGTCGTCGGCCATCGCGTTCTTGTGCTCCTGTTCGGTCTGCACCACCGAGTCCAGGTCGGCATCACCGATCATGGTGATGTTGTCCATCACGAACCGCATGGTGCGCACCTCGGCCCAAGCGAAGCCGATGCCGAGCGTGAAGATCACGATCAGCACGTTCACCACCAGCAATGCGAAGAAGCCGCCGCCGGTGGCCGTGCTCTTGAACGCGATCCGTTTCCCGTCCTGGAAGTTCCAGTTCAGGTTGTCCACGTAGTAGTTGAAGATGTCGCGCTGCCACCAGAACCCATAGATGCCGAGGGTGAACAGCGTGAGGAAATAGCCCTTCAGGTTCATGAGGAAATAGTCCAGGCCATCACCCTTGTACTGGAACGACGAACTGCCGTAGCGGAGATGGCCGATGGTGTAGTTGCGCAGGTTCATGGCGAACCACGAGCCGTAGATGCCGAAGGTGATCAGCGTGAGCACACCATCGCGCAGGCAGATCCGGTAGAGTTCACCAAGGCTGCCGCGATAGCCGAAGTGGATGCCCCGCCAGCTGCTGCGGCTGGACCGGTAGCGCAGGGTGCCGTGGATCACCAGCGGAATGAACAGCAACAGCCCCACGAACATGACCAGCAGCCCGATGAGCGTAAGCATGATGTTATGGGTGGCTACGCCGGCGAAGTAGGCACCGTAGATCAGCAGCAGCAGGCCGATGGCCTTGATGAAGCCCTTGAACATCTCGCGGCCCGTGCCGTGGAAGTGGAACGGATGCCCGTCCAGCTCGGTGTTCTCGTAATACCAGCCGAGCCTGCGCGCCCTGGCCCATGGGTAGTAAAGACCCAGCGTGATGGCAGTGAGCAGCATGTTCACCAGCAGGATGACGAATAGGTCGCCGCCCTGGCCTTTGAACGCCAGGCGCTTCATGGGGGATGTAACGAACATATGGAGCGGGTTTGATGGACGGGAAAGATAGACGGCCTCATCGAATACCACCCCATCCGGGCGCTCACACGGTTCCGCCAGAACGGCTTCTTTTGCAGGACGGCTCCATCCTCCCGCAGCAACGAACCATGCAAGACCCCAGAGACATCGACTACATCCGCGCGGCCATCGCGCTCGCGAAGGATGGAATGGAACGCGGCGATGGCGGCCCCTTCGGCTGCGTGATCGTGAAGAACGGCGTGATCGTGGGGCGCGGGAACAACCGCGTGACCAGCACGAACGACCCCACGGCCCATGCCGAAGTGGTGGCGATACGCGAAGCCTGCCGGCAGCTCGGCTCGTTCCAACTGGACGGCTGCGTGCTGTACACGAGCTGCGAGCCGTGCCCCATGTGCCTGGGCGCGATCTACTGGGCGCGCCCGGACCGCATCGTGTTCGCCTGTACACGCGAGGATGCCGCCGATGCGGGCTTCGACGACCAGCTGATCTACGACGAACTGCCGCTCCCTTACGGAGAGCGCCGCATCCCCACCGAACGATCGCTGCGCGATGAAGCGCAACTGGTGTTCGATGCGTGGAAACAGAAGAGCGACAAGGTCCGCTATTAGACCTCCGGGTCTCACCTTGCTTCGCCGGCCGCACCGCCCTGCCTCATGCCTCGGTGACCTGTAGTGATCGCTTCCCAGCGCTCCCCTTCGCTACGGCATGATCGAAATGATCGTGAACTCCACGCGGCGGTTCTCGGCGTGCTCGGCCTCGGTGCAGGTCACGCCTGGCGCGCAGTGGTTCTTCAGGCGGGAGATCCCATAGCCCTTCGCCACCAGGCGATCGCGAGGCACGCTCTTACCCACCAGGTATTCCACGATGGCATCCGCGCGGCGTTGGTCCATCTTGGCGGCATCCTCACCGTCGCGCGAATCGCTGTGTACCGCGATCTCGGCCTTCACGCCGGGGTTCACGTTCATCCGC
>JAHBUM010000167.1 GCA_019638075.1 Flavobacteriales bacterium
CTTATTTCTACGTGGTCACGCCCGATGCCCCGTACCTGAAGGAACTCACCGGCCACATCACGCTTGTGCGATGATCCTGCGCTGGGCACATATCCTCGTTCTGCTGCTGTGGAGCGGCGCTTCCTTCGCCCAGGAGGTCTGCAACAACGGTATCGACGATGACGGTGATGGCCTGATCGACCTGAACGATGTGGAGGACTGCCCGTGCTCCACCGTGGTCAGGGCAGCGGAACTGCAGAGCTATATCCGCAACCACTCCTTCGAGGAGCAGATGTGCTGTCCATACGGCTTCGTGGCACCACCGTTCACTCCGCCATGGCTCAGCTGTGCCGAAGGCTGGATGCAGGCCACTGCTGCCACATCCGACTATTTCCACGAATGTGGTTACGCCCCGGCCGGCATGCCACTGCCTCCGCCGGATGGGGAGGGAGCGGTGGGCTTCGGTGCCGAACCCGGGTATTTTGAATATGTGGGAACATGCCTCACCTATCCTGCACCGGCGCATCCGCTCCTGGCCGGAACGACCTACACGCTCTCGCTGTGGATCGCCGCTGCGGTGAGCTTGAACAATCATTCGCAAACGGTGGAACAGGCGGATCCATCCTACTTCGCCGAGCAGCTGCCACTGGCGATCTTCGGTCGTGCGAACGAATGTGTGCAGTTCCCCATTGGTACGATGGGTTGTATCGGCACGCTGTCGGGGTGGGTCGAACTTGGCCGCGTCATGGTGCAGCCGTCCTTTGCATGGACGCGGGTGTCCATCACCTTCACGCCCACGGATGAGATCCACACGGTGATCATCGGAGGTGGTTGTGATGTGCCGGCATCCTACAGGGGGATGACCATCACGAACCAGCAGGGCGACACGTATTTCGGCGCCCCCTACTTCCTGGTCGATGACCTGATGCTGACGGTGGCGCAGGACCAGGTGCTGAGCCCGACGGTGACGAGCGGGAACCTCTGTGCGGGGACGGCCGTGGCGAACGCCGAACCGCCTGCCGGTGCGGGCAATTACCAATGGTATCGTGATGGTGTTGCGTTGATCGGTGAGAACAGCACCACATTGGGGATCTCGGCTGGGAGCTACGGAGCCGGCATGTACACGATGGCGAGCCAGTTCAATGGGGAATGCCTGATGGGCTCATCGTACATCCCTCCCCCTATCGCGCCCAGGCCATGGCCGTCGATACTACCCACGGAGGGTTGCGCGCCGTTGACGGTTGCGTTCGCGGACACCACGGGAGGTGGCACCACGACGCTCTCGTGGAGTGTGGGTGATGGAACTGCGCGTAGCGACAGTGCGTTCGTTCACACCTACACCACGCCCGGGAGCTATGATGTGCATCTGAGGATCCGCAACGGGGCGGGGTGCGAGGGCGATACGGTGCTGCTCAACGCGGTGGTGGTCCATCCGGCGGTGAGCGGCGGCATCATGGCCACGCCTGAACCTGCGGAGGTGGAGAACTCCGAGGTGCATCTGACGGGCTCGGGTACGAGCGATGTGGTGAACTGGTGGTGGGACCTTGGCGCTGCGGAGCCCGGGAGTTCGACGGACCCATCGGTCACGGCGCGGTTCCCGCCCGTCGCGGGCTATTACCCGGTGATGCTGGTGGTCTCCAGTGCGAACGGCTGCGTGGACACGGTGCGCTCCGTGGTGCGGGTGGTCGAGCCGGGCATGATCGCGATGCCCAATGTGTTCAGTCCGAACGGGGATGGGCATAACGACCGGTTCGTGCCGTTGGAGTACAACGACACCCCGGGCCTGCTGGAGGTATACAACCGTTGGGGGCAGATGGTCTTCAGCACCACCGCATTGGCGGCCGGTTGGGATGGCCGTGCCAGCGGAGGAGATGTGTCGGAAGGCACATACTTCTATATCGTAACGCCGGATGACGAGAAGATGGAAGCGTTCGTCGGCCATGTAACGCTTGTGCGATGATGATGCGTTGGGCGCATATCCTCGTTCTGTTGCTGTGGAGCGTCGCCTCCTTCGCGCAGGAGATCTGCGACAACGGGATCGATGACGATGGCAACGGCCTGATCGACCTGAACGATCCGGCCTGCCCGTGCTCTCCGCTCCTCATGGCCGAGGGGCGACCGAGTTTCATCCGCAACCATTCCTTCGAGGAGCGGACATGCTGCCCGTTCGGGCCGGTCATCACCACCCCTTATCTGAATTGCGCGGTGGGCTGGCAGCAGGCCACGAGCGCCACTTCGGATTACCTGCACACCTGTGGGTTCGCGCCTGCGGGCACGCCCATGCCACCACCGGATGGCGAGGGTGCAGTGGCCTTTCAGGTCGTTCCCGGGCTTCCTTGGCAGGAATACGTCGGCACCTGTCTGACCTATCCGCCACCGGCCAACATCCTGTACGCAGGCACCACCTACACGCTCTCGCTGTGGATCGCAGGCGCGGCCAGCGATAACCAGATCGCCCAAGCTTTCGATGAGGCTCGGCCTGAGAGTCTCTTTCCCGACCCGCTGCCACTGGCCCTCTTCGGCTATGCCAACGAGTGCCAGCCCTTCCCCATCCCCACTTTCGATTGCGTCGGGTACCAGCCGGGCTGGCAGGAACTGGGGCGTGTGCTGGTGCAACCCGCATGGGATTGGGTGCGGGTGTCCATCACCTTCACCCCTTCGCAGAACATCCACAGCGTCATCATCGGCAGCGCCTGCGAGGTGCCGCCATCTTTCGCGCCCACGGCGATACAGACCGCCCAAGGCTGGAAGACGATGTACCCCTATTTCCTGATCGACGACCTGATGCTGACCGAAGCCGGGGATCAGGTGCTCAGTCCCGTAACCACATCGGGGGCCATCTGCGAAGGGAACGCGCTGGCCGTGGCACAGCCGCCCGCCGGTGCCACCGGCTACCAGTGGTACCACGATGGCGTGGCGCTGCCGGGGCAGACCGGCCCCACCTTGGATGTGTCCGCCAACGGCCGGGGTGGCGGGCTGTACACCATGGCCAGCACCTACAACGGGCAATGCCTGATGGGGGCGGCCCATGTACCACCACCGGTGATGCCGATGCCGCTGGTGATGCCGTCCACCGGCTGCGCACCGCTCGCAGTGGCCTTCAACGCGGGGGGCGGTTTCGCGGAAGTGGGCTGGGACTTGGGTGATGGCACCACCAGCACGGACTATGCCTTCACCCACACGTACACCGTGCCTGGCACATTCGATGTGCGCCTCACCGTGCGCAATGGGGCCGGTTGCGAGCGGGATACCTTGGTGGAGAACGCGGTAACGGTGCTTCCAGGAGTGGCCGGGCGCATCACCGCCACGCCGGACCCAGCCCCCATCGAACACCCCGAAGTGGCCCTGTCCGGCGCGGCATCGGTGGGTGACATCGTATCGTGGTGGTGGGATCTCGGCGTGGCCGCCCCCTCCACGTCCACGGACCCATCGCTCAATGCCACCTTCCCCGCCGAGTGCGGTACCTATCCGGTGATGCTGGTGGTGACCACGGCTGCGGGTTGCGTGGACACCGTGCGTTCAGTGGTGGTGGTGCGGTCCGATGTGATCGAGATGCCCAACGTGTTCAGCCCCAACGGCGATGGGCACAACGACCGCTTCGTGCCGCGGGAATACAGCGGCGCGCCCGCCCTGTTGGAGGTATACAACCGCTGGGGGCAGAAGATCTTCAGCACGCGGGCACTGGAACAGGGTTGGCCGGGAAGCGATGCGCCGGACGGCACCTACTACTACATCGTGACCCCCGATGAGCCGCTTGCCGGGCCGGCAGGGGCGAAGGGCGGCCCGCTCACCGGACATGTGACCCTGATACGATGAAGACGCGTTCCATACCGGGCTTGAGCGGTGCCATGCTGGCGCTGTGCATGGCCTTGGCGTGGAACGTGGCGCCGGGCCAGATCGTGCTGGACCAGACGCAGCCGCCCACCACCCTGGTGCAGAACATCCTGATGGGGCAGGGGGTGTTCACCAGCAATGTCACCTTCAACGGCAACCCGGGCTCGGTGTTGGTGGGCCAGGCCGGGCCTTCGGGGATCGGCCGTTTCAATGGTGCGAACACCGTGTTGGAGATGAACGGGATCTTCCTGTGCACCAGTGCTGGCGCGTACCACATCCCCGGCCCCAACGACCGGCTCGATCCGGCAGGTGGTGGGATTGGTGCGAGCCAGGGGATACAGACCCCCGACATCGATCTGGGGCAGCTCACCGGAAATCCCATGTGGCAGGTAAGCGGAGGCAGCAACATCTACAACAAGGCGATCCTGGAGTTCGACTTCGTGCCGATGAAGGACATGGTGAGCTTCCGCTACGTGTTCAGTTCGGAGGAATACGAGCGCTGGGCATGCAGCCAGTACAACGATGTGTTCGGGTTCTTCATCAGTGGTCCGGGCATCCCAACGAACATCAACGGCCCCTTCACCAACAACGCGATGAACATCGCCTTCGTGCCGGGCAGTTTGTCACGGGTGTCCATCAACTCCATCAACAGCGGCCGGCTCGATGCCAGCAATGCGAACGGGCATTGGACCGACCCGTTCCGCCCCTGCTTCGATGCGGACCCGAACTGGCAGGCCAACTCCATCTACTACCGCTACAACGGGGGGCAGTGGCCCTTTCCGGGGGCCGGGTGGGGGGCACAGCTGGAGGCCCCCTACAACACGGACCCGTACTACATCCAGCATAACGGGATGACCGTGACGCTGACGGCGAGCGTGGCGGTGCAGTGCGGGGAGACCTACCGCATCAAGATCGGCGTGGCCAACGTGGGCGACTCGAGCTACCCATCGGCCGTATTCCTGGAGCGCAACTCGTTCACCTCCACGGATCGTTTTTCGATGGATGTAGCACCGGGCCCGAACGTGGAATACACGGCGAACGACACGATCCTGATCGAGAACGACTGCGACAGCGTGTACCTGCGTTTCCACCGGTTGGGTGGGTTCTACTTGGATGAGTGGCTGCAGATCCGCGCCGAGGGCAGTGCCACGGGCGGTGTGGACTACCACCCGCTGCTGCCTGACAGCGTACACTTCAACCAGCTGGACAGCATGGTGGTGGTGGCGCTCGCTGTTCCGGTGGATGCCGATGGCTTGGAGGAGTTGGTGGTGAAGCTGATCACGTGCAACGGGCTGAAGGTGCAGACGTACGATTACACGATCGACCAGCGCCCGCCGCTGGAAGTGGTGCTGGAGGACATCGACCTGGACTGCCCAGCAACAGTGACGTTGACGCCGGAAGTGACTGGCGGGGGCAACGAGCCATCGGAGTATGAGTACTTGTGGAGCACGGGGGAGACCACGGCGAGCATCAGCCCGTACGTGCAGGCGAGCACGCAGTATTGGGTAAGGGTTAAGGACTGCTGGGCAGAGGCTGTGACGGACAGCGCGTGGGTGACATTACCACCGTACGACCCGATGGTACTGACGCTGACGCCCGACACGGCGATACCGTGCTTGGGCGAAGCCGAGTTGCAAGTGAGCGCCACCCAAGGCGCAGGCAGCTACACCTACGCATGGCTGTTGAACGGCGCACTGCAAGGCACGGACAGCACGCTCACGGTAGCTGCTCCGATAGCTCCAGTGTATTACGTTATTGAAGTAACAGACCTGTGCGAGGTCGTGGTGCGCGACTCGGTGCTGGTGTCGCAGGCCCCGCCGGTGCCGTTGGTGTTGACGTTGACACCGGACACGGCGATCGCATGCCTGGGAACGGCGGACTTGATCGCGTCGATCACCGGAGGTGGTGGCATCATCAGCTACACATGGCGTCATGGCGGATCGGTTGTTGGCACCGACAGCGTACTGAACGTTCCCGCAGCCGACCTCGAGGTCTACCACGTGGAAGTGAGCGACCAATGCGGGCAGACGGTCAGCGGTCAGGTGATGGTGACCACCGGCCCCACACCTCCGTTGGTGCTGGAAGCGGAAGGCGACACGGTGCTGTGCGCGAACATGCCGATGGTGCTGCAGGTGCTTGCGGTGAGCGGTGGCGGCGGCGCGTACAGCTATGTATGGTCGCCCGGCGGCACCGGCCCGAACGACGGTCCCGAACTGGAGGTGAGCGTGGCGGACGATGCGTACTTCACGGTAACGGTGCGTGATGAATGCGGCAACATGGTGGACACCACGCTTGCCGCCATCGTACTGGACCACGACCCATTGCTGATCACTACCTCGAACGACACGGTGGTGTGCCCCGGAGAGGAAGTGCCGCTGTGGGTGGTGGCCGAAGGTGGTGCCGGGAACAATGTGATCGAGTGGGTGGGCATCGGTGCGGAAGACAGCCTCACGTGGCGTGCGGGCCACAGCAGCCGCGCGGTGGTGGTACACGTGACGGATGCCTGCGGCGAGCAGGTGACGGACACGGTGCATGTGGAGGTGTATCCGGCACAGGCGCGCATCGAGGCGCGTGAGCTGGGCGACAGCGATTGGCTGTTCGAGGCGCATGTGCAGCCCGCCAGCGGCAGCGATCTGGAATGGGACCTTGGCGACGGCACCACGGCGCAGAATGTGACAGTGGTGCAGCACACGTACGCGGACATCGAAGCACACTGGGTGTACCTGTACGTGGTAACGCCCGAAGGCTGCACGGCGGTGGACAGCGTGCAGACCACGCCACCATCGGCGACACTGTACTTCCCCAACGCGTTCAGCCCGAACGGCGATGGGCACAACGAAACGTTCGGCGGTGAGGGCACCCTGCTCGACCGCTACGAGCTGTGGGTGTTCGACCGCTGGGGCCGCATCATGTTCCACAGCACGGACCAGCAAGTGCGGTGGGATGGGAAGCAGAACGGGGAGGAGGTGATGAACGGCGTGTACCAGTACAAGTACATCGCGAAGGGGTTGAAGCTGCCTCTGAGGCAGGGCTTCGGGCATGTCACGCTGGTGAGATGATGATGCTTTCCACATCGAAGCTGTTGAGCACTGTACTGGCGCTGGCGTCCGTCATGGTGGCAAGCATATCGTCGGGCCAGATCGTCCTGAACAACAGCGGCTCCAATGGCCAGCCCGCCAACTTGGTGCAGACCGTGCTGATGGGGCAGGGTGTGTTCAGCAGTAACGTCACCTTCAACGGCAACCCCGGAAGTGTGCAGGCGGGGAATACCGGGGCGGGGTATTCGGATATCGGCCGCTTCAATGGTGCCAACACTGTTCTCGACATGAACGGGGTCTACCTCAGCACGGGTGTCGGAAGTCTCCACATCCCCGGCCCCAATGACGAACTCATGATGTCGAGTGGTGGCGTGGCTTTTGGGGGCGGAATGCCACAACAGCCGACCCCCGACATCGATCTGAGCCAATTGACCGCCTGGCCCATGTGGCAGGTGAGCGGGGGCAGCAACATCCACTCCAAGGCGGTGCTGGAGTTCGACTTCGTGCCGATGAGTGACATGGTGAGTTTCCGCTACGTGTTCAGTTCAGAGGAGTACGAGCGCTGGGCGTGCAGCCAGTACAACGATGTACTGGGCATCTTCATCAGCGGCCCCGGTATCCCCACGAACATCAACGGCCCGTTCACCAACAACGCGATGAACATCGCCTTCGTTCCGGGCAGTTTATCGCCGGTATCCATCAACACGGTGAACAGCGGTCGGCTGGATGTGAGCAACGCCAACGGCCCATGGACCAACCCGTTCCAGTACTGTTTCGATGCGGACCCGAACTGGCAGGCCAACT
>JAHBUM010000168.1 GCA_019638075.1 Flavobacteriales bacterium
GACGAAGCCCTCCGGCGACGAGCGGTCACCACAGCCGGAAAGCAGTGCCACGAACAACGAACAGCCGAGGAGAACACGTATGAGGCGATGCATCAGATGCCGTATTTCACGATGCACCAGATGGCCCGGAAACCATCCTTCCAGCCGATCTTCTTGCCCTCGGCGTAGGTGCGGCCGTAGTAGCTGATGCCCACCTCGTAGATCCGGATGCCCTTCACCCGCGCGAGCTTCGCGGTCACTTCAGGCTCGAAACCGAAGCGCCGCTCACGCAGGTCGAGGCCCTTGGCGATGTCGCTGCGGATCACCTTGTAGCAGGTCTCCATATCGGTCAGGTTCAAGTTGTTGAACGCGTTGGAGAGCTGCGTGAGGAACTTGTTGCCGATGCTGTGCCAGAAGAAGAGGATGCGGTGCGGGTGGTGCCCCATGAAGCGCGAGCCGAAGACCACATCGGCGAAGCCTTCACGGATGGGCCGGAGCAGGTCGTTGTACTCGCGGGGGTCGTACTCCAGGTCGGCGTCCTGCACCAGCAGATAGTCGCCGGTGGCCTCCCTGATGCCGCGATGGATGGCCGCGCCCTTGCCCATGTTCCTCGGCTGCTGGATGAAGCGGATGCCCATCGCGGGGTTCGCGGCCATATAGCGTTCCACGGCCTCCACGGTGCCATCCTTCGAGCCGTCGTTCACGATGATGACCTCCTTGCGGATGCCATCGTGCAACCCCACATCGCGCACCTTGTCCAGGATCAGGTGGATGGTGCGTTCCTCGTTGTAGGCGGGGATGATGACGGAGAGGGTGCGTAATGCCAATGGGGCCGAATTGGGAGGCCCGAATATACCAGTGTCGCGCTATCAGGCGCCGGTCCCGATGCGTCACAATGGCCGTGGGGCGGCACCCCATGGGAAAGGTGCGCGCCAGCCAGGGCCTTGGAACGGCCGCAGATCATAGATCCGTACCGAACGGTGGCTGCCGATCGGATAGCGATAGAACCGCTGCATGTGCGGCTTATCCAACCATTCCGGGTCCACCACGAACAGGTACGACGCCCCCAGGTCGATCAGCTCCTGCACCTCGGCCTCGCTCTCGAACGCCTGGCCGAAACGCACCCATCCCCGTTGGCGCATGAGGTACAGCGCGGCACATACCGAACGATCGTCCACATTGATCACCAGGTCGTCCGGCCGGATGCCGATGGACCGGTTGTAGGGTTCGATGTCGAGCATATCGCTCATGCCCCAATGCTGGATCAGATCCCAATGCGCGATCTCCCCGGCATGGTAAAGAGGCAGCACCATATCCGCCGTCAGAGGGCCATTGCCCCGCGTGCGCATCTTGTGGTTGTTGGCGGCATAGAGCACGCTGTAGGCCACCAGCAGGGCCATGCCGCCCAACATGCCATACGACCGGAAAGCCGCCGGATGCCGTCGGTGCAGCGTGTCCAGGAACAAGGCCACCAAGGCTATGAGCATCACCATCGGCACCACGAGGTAGTACTCGTGCCCATCAAGGATCTCCCACCAAAGAAGCAGGTATCCGATGCTGCCCATCAGAAGCAGGATGAAGATCCCGGCCAATGGCCGGAAGACATGGATCCGCACCCATAGCAGATAGATGCTCATCGCCAGGAAGGCGTACCACACCGGGGTGTCGAACACCTGCATGACGGTAATGTGGCGCCCAAGGTCGAAGTACCGCCGTATCGCTTCCGCCGAGTGTGTCCAGATGGGGAGAATGGCCTGGTTGGAGAAAGTGGCGCCATGCCTGCCATTGTACCACTGCATGTAGGCGTACCAGGCGAACACGACAGCGAACGCAGCGCCCATGCACAGCAGGGCTGGCCATGGGCGCGGAAAAAGTCTGGGGCCGTCCGCCCCCCTGAACCATTTCACCTGCTCCAACACCAGCCAGCCACACAGGGCCATAGGGCCCATAAGGGCGGTGGCCTTGATGAGTCCGGCAAGGGCGAAGAGCACCGCCGCCCACGCCACATCACCCATGGGTTGGCGGGGGTGGCGTCGGAAAAGGACCCAGCATCCGATCAGGGCCAGGTCATAGGCCGGCACATCGGGCAGGAAACCCACGCTGAAATACGCCATGACCGGAGAGGCGAAGAAGAGCAAGGCTACCAGCACCGCCCAACCACCGTGCCCCAGCAGCCGGAGGAACCCACGGTAAAGCGCCCATGTGCCGCCAAAATGCAGCAGCAACATCACCAGCCGGTACACATCCTCACGTGGTCCGGTCAGTTTCCAGATCCCGGCCACCAGCCAGTATAGGAGGGGGAACTCACCCGCGCTGCGCCCGGTGGTCCGGCCATCGCCGAAGAAGTTGTGGAACCACGGCTCGAACAACCCACCCTGCCCCATGTACAGGTTGTAGGTCATGGACAGGCAGCTCGTCTGGCGGGACAGGTGATGCGGGAATGGCCGAGACCCGAACACGCGCCCATACTCATAGGCGCAACAGATCAGGATGAAGCCGATCAGAAGCCACCAATGCGGACCGACTCTCTTAAGCCAGCCGCTCAATGATCGTGTGCTGCTCAATGACATGCCCCCCTGTTCTCCAATACGCCTTTGGCGCTTTACCGACAGTTCCCCTGTCCTGCGGATGGATCCCACAACGAAATAACACGGCAACGACCACCAGAGAAAGAGTCGGAACCGGTCCGTCTCGCGGACGGATCACACCACCATCTCCGGCACCTCCCCATCCACCACCAGCCTTCCCTCCGTCTTCGCCCTGATCTCATCCACCGTCACGCCGGGTGCGCGCTCCAGCAGGTTGAAGCCATCAGGCGTGATGTCGAACACCCCCAGGTCGGTCACCACCTTCTTCACGCACTTCACGCCGGTAAGGGGCAGGGTGCATTTCTTCAGCAGTTTGCTTTCACCGGCCTTGTTGGCGTGCATCATGCACACGATGATGTTGTCGGCGCTGGCCACAAGGTCCATGGCGCCGCCCATGCCCTTCACCATCTTGCCGGGGATCTTCCAGTTGGCGATGTCGCCATTATCGGCCACCTCCATGCCGCCGAGCACGGTGAGCTGCACGTGCTGCCCGCGGATCATGGCGAAGCTGGTGCTGCTGTCGAAGATGCTGCTGCCGGGCAGGAGCGTCACGGTCTGTTTGCCTGCGTTGATCAGGTCGGCATCTTCTTCGCCCTCGTAGGGGAATGGCCCCATGCCGAGGATGCCGTTCTCGCTTTGGAACACCACGTTCATGCCCTGCGGCACATAGTTGGCCACCAACGTGGGTATGCCGATGCCGAGGTTCACGTAGTAGCCGTCCTTCAGTTCGCGCGCGATGCGCCGCGCCATCTGTTCCTTGTTCAGTGCCATGGTCTCGTTGGTACGGAGTGTCAAAAATGCGACATGCTTCGCTCACCGCCTGCGCCGGGTGAAGATACCGGGAAGGCCCGGAACCCGGTCCGTTCCTTATCACGAAGGGCCAACACAGCGGAAGACATGGATGGCATAAGGTCTTCCTCCCATGCTGGTGATCGGCTCAACTGGCCTGAACACGGCCTCTTCCACCAGGCGTTCGTCGGCCAGCAGCTCTTCCAATGCCACATCCCCTTCCCCTGCGGCGAACTGCGCATCCCACACCACCCGATCGCCCGGCCGCAGCGCCTCTTCTCCGCTCTGCACGCGCACGCTGGCCATGTATAACGCTCCGGAGTTATCCCAAGGATCCACACCACACAGCAGGCCGATCAATGGATCCGCATGCACCAACCGCTCACCGGGCTTGTGGCGGGCGATCACGTGGTCGGCGGCGTCCCGCTTCAGTCGCTGGGTCTCCTCCTGTGGCACGGGTAGTTGCTGGCGACGCCGCAACTCGTGGTAACCCACATTGGCCAAGAAGAGCAGAATGGCGGTGAACGCCCAAGGGCGCCAGCGGCCGACAGGCATCCACCGGACCCACGCGCCAGCCAGCACATGGGTCACGAAAAGGATCAGGAGCGGAACGACCGTGGCAATGACCCGAAGCAGTCCCATGGACCCAAGCCCCCCACGCCACCACGCGTAGCAATGCAGGCCGAAAATGGCCACGGCTGGCAGCAACGCAAGGAACCCGATCAAAAGGTGCCTGCGACGCGCTGCGGGATCGGCCCAGAGAAGGGCAATGAACAGGAGAACGGCCAGCCCAAGAAGGCGCTTGATCGGCACACCGAACATACTGTCGATGTTATCGACGAACAAGAGGGGGTCGCCGTTGCCGTACAGATCCCGGCCCATGTACGTGTGGTCGGTGAAAAATGCGAACGGTTGACCGAGCAACACCGCACTGCATAGCGAGTACAGCACCACGCCCGACACCAGCCAAGGCAGAGCCTTGAGATCCTTCCGCCAGACCACCACGGCCACCGGGAACGGGGCGAAGGCCACATACTCCGGACGAACGAACGGAAGAAGCGACACCAGCAGCATGGCCAAGGCATTCCGCTCCCGCAGCATGGCATGGACGATCAGTACGGTGAACAAGCCGAAAAGCGGTTCTGTCAGCCCCGCCACCACCGTATGCACGTAGATGGGTGTCATCAACAAGAACACCGGAACCGCCCAGCGCCATGTGCGATACCCATCCCCCTTCAGCACATCCATGATCACCAGCGAGGAGGCGAACGCACAAAGCCCCGCGAACAGGGCCATGCCCCACAAACCCAGCCATGCGAAGGGCGAGGCCAGCAACGAAAAGACCGGCTTGCCCCATTGCGCAAGGGCGACATAGGCATGCTTCCAAAAGAACCGGGCATACTGATAGTGCATCACTCCATCGCCCGCGTCCGGAATACCGGCTGAAACGTACCTTACCACCAACAGCACGATCACCAGGGCAACAGTGAGCAGCACCGGCCCCGATCGTTCAAGCCCTTGCGGAAAGGACCTCTTCTGCCAAGTGACGCGATCCATGGACTCAATGTGGTAGAGCGAAAATAAGAGGGCACGACATCACCAGTTCCGATCCATTCCGAGTGCGTCCGAAGTCCACAGGGCCATGCACCACGGATCGATGGATCAACACAGCGATCGCACGGTGTCCATCCGCATCGCGGCTTCGGTCAGGCACGCGACCGCACTGTGCGCTGCTCTATCCGCTTCTCATACCCCTCTCCCCTGAAGATCCGGTTCACGAAGATCCCCGGCGTGTGGATCTCGTCGGGGTCCAGTTCGCCGGGCTCCACGATCTCCTCCACCTCGGCCACGGTGATCTTGCCGGCCATCGCCATCATGGGGTTGAAATTGCGCGCGGTGCGCTTGTACACGAGGTTGCCGAAGCGGTCACCCTTCCACGCCTTCACCAGTGCGAAGTCGGCGCGCAGCCAGTTCTCCAGCACGTACATCTTGCCGTCGAACTCGCGCGTCTCCTTGCCTTCGGCCACTTCGGTGCCGTAGCCAGCGGGTGTGAAGAAGGCCGGAATGCCCGCGCCACCGGCACGGCAGCGTTCGGCCAGGGTGCCCTGTGGCACCAGCTCCACCTCCAGCTCGCCGCTCAGGAGCTGGCGCTCGAACTCGGCGTTCTCGCCCACGTAGCTGCTGATCATCCTCCTGATCTGGCGGGTCTGCAACAACAGCCCCAGGCCGAAGTCATCCACACCCGCGTTGTTGCTGATGCAGGTGAGGCCCTTCACGCCTTTGCGCACGAGGGCCGCGATGCTCTTCTCGGGGATCCCGCAGAGGCCGAACCCGCCGACCATCAGCGTCATGTTGTCCTGGATGCCTTCGAGGGCCGCATCCGCGTTGGCCACGATCTTGTTCATGCCGGTTCTAAGGAAGAGCGACGAAGATAGCGGGAGGAATGCAAGGAGCAGGGACAGGAGGCAATGCCGAGTGCCTGCCTCCTGCCCCTTGATCAATCCCAGCTCGGCTTCACCGTGCCACCGCTCACCCCGCCCTTCTTCCGGCAATCGATCTCCACGCCGAGGGCGCCTGCGGGCCGCTCGAAATCGCCGGTGCTGATGCCGATGTGCGGGTTGGCGTACACCTTGTTCATGTAGTAGCCGTAGATCGGCAGCGCCATGTTCGCGCCCTGCCCCTTGTCGGTGCTGGCGAAGCGCACGCTGCGGTCGTCGGCGCCGGTCCATACGCCGGTGACGAGGTCGGGCGTGATGCCGATGAACCAGCCGTCGCTGTTGTTCTGCGTGGTGCCCGTTTTGCCCGCCGTGGGGAATTTGATGTTGGCGTATTTGGCCCTGTTGCCCCAGTTGGCGCGCAGGCGCATGCCGGTGCCAACGGTCTTGCCGGTACTTGGGTTGTAGGCGCCATCGGTCACGCCTTTCAGCATGTCCAGCATGACATACGCCGTGCGCTCGTCCAGCGCCTCGTAGGTGTTCGGCGTCACGTCGTACACGGTGTTGCCGTTCTTGTCCTCGATGCGGGTGAAGGCGATGGGCTCGATGAACACCCCTTGGTTCGCGAAGCTGCTGAAGGCACCGGTCATCTCCATCAGGGTGAGGTCGGCCACACCGAGGCACAATGAGGGCACCGGATCCATCGGGCTCTTCACGCCCATGTGCCGCGCGAGCACGGTCACGGCTTGCGGGCCGTACTGCTTCATGAGCCACGCGGTCACGGTGTTCATGGAATTGGCAAGCGCATATTCCACCGTCACCATGCCGCCGTACACCGCATCGCTGTTCTCGGGGCACCAATCGGGCTGGCCGGGCGGCATGTCGAAGCATACTTTCTGGTTGGGCACCTCGCGGCACGGCTCCATGCCTTCGCGGATGGCCGTGGCGTACACGAAGGGCTTGAAGGTGGAGCCCACCTGCCTGCGCGCCTGCTCCACGTGGTCGTACTGGAAGTTCTTGAAGTCGATGCCGCCCACCCATGCCTTCACGAAGCCGGTATGCGGATCCATGCTCAACAGGCCGCTTTGCAGGAAGCTCTTGTAGTAGCGGATGGAATCCATCGGGCTCATCGTGGTGTCGATCTCGCCGTGCCAGCTGAACACGCGCATCGCCACCGGCGCATCGAACACCTTGGGCGCATCCTCCTCCTTCACCACTTTCCAATAGGTGTCGCAACCGCCGAGGTCGGGCCTGCAATGCCAGTGGTCCGTGCCTTCGTGCTTCACCTTCTCGATGTACTTCGCCGGGCGCTCGCAGTTGCCGCATTGCTTGCCGGTCATCACCTTGTAGCGCACGCTGCGTTTCATCGCGGTGTTCAGGATCCCGTCGATCTCCTCCTTCGTCACGCGGTGATCGAAAGGCCGGTTCTTCTTCTTCGCGAGGTCCTTGAAGAAGTCGGCCTGCAGCTCGGTGCCCAGATGCTCGCGCACGGCGAACTCCCCGTACTGCTGCATGTCCTTGTCCAAGGTGGTGTAGATCTTCAGGCCATCGGTGTAGATGTCGTACGGCGTGCCATCGGCCTTGGCGTAGCGCAACGTGCCATCGCTGTTCTTCGTGGCCAGCAATGCCTGCAACTTGGCGCGCAGCACCTCACGGAAATATGGCGCCGGGCCTTCGGTGTGGTCCACGCGCTGGAACTTCAATCCCAGCGGAAGGGCCTTCAGCGAATCGTATTGCGCGGTGCTCAGGAAGCCGTTCCTGCGCATCTGGTCCAGCACCACCATGCGGCGTTGCATCACGGTATCCAAGCGGCTCGCGCGGTTCGGGTTGAAGAGCGCCGGGTTCTTCAGCATGCCCACGAGCA
>JAHBUM010000169.1 GCA_019638075.1 Flavobacteriales bacterium
AGGTCATCGGGTGTTGGCTCGGGTGGTATCGCGCCTGCCCAAAGCACCAGCCTGCCGATCGGTGTGCGGCCGAGCAGGCTCCAGCGGCAGGCGGTGGCCACGCCCTGCGAGAAGCCGAGCACATGCACCGGCACGTCGGTCCGGTGGCCTCGCAGTTCCGCGGCCAGCGCGTCCAGGTATGTACACTGGTCCCCGATCTCGTGCTCGCGGTCCTCGCGGGTCATCCAGGTGGCACCCACGCGCTGGTGGGCTTCATCGAGGTAGAAGCGGCTGAGCCCCTCCGGCGCCACGAAGGCGAGGTCGCAGCCCAAGCCATCGAACTTGTTGAGGAAGTACCGTGCGAGCTGGCCGTAACCGTGCAGCACGATCCAGATGGCCTGTGCCCCGGCCGGATCGCCCAGCACGTGATAGCGCGCCGTGCGTGTCACCCGGATGTGGCGCTCTTCCACGGTCAGTAGGCGAGGAGTTGTTCCAAGGCTGCCGCCACCTTCTCCGCGCTGGGGATCATGGCGGCTTCCAGCGTGCTGTTCAGTGGGATGGCGGGCATGTCCACCGAGCCCAGTGTGCGCACCGGGGCATCGAGCTTCTCGAAACACGCATCGCCGATGCGGGAGGCCAGGGCCTGCGCGAACGAGTTGGTGAGCTGTTCCTCGGTGAGCACCAGGCACCGGCCATGGCAGCGCACGGCGTTCATCACGGTCTCTTCATCCAACGGCACAAGCGTCCGCAGGTCGATGATGGTGATGCGGCCCTGGAAGTTCTTCGCAGCCGCCTTCGCCCAGTACACGCCCATGCCGTACGTCACCACCACGGCGGCTTCGCCCTTGCCGATGCGCTGTTCATCCGCCTCCTGCACGATCCGCGCCTTGCCGAAGGGGATGATGTAGTCCGCCGAAGGCTCGATGGTCTTCGCTTCCTCCGTGCCTTTGATCTTGCTCCAGTAAAGGCCCTTGTGCTCCAGCATCACCACGGGATTGGGGTCGTGGTAGGCCGCTTTCATCAGGCCCTTCAGGTCCGCGCCGGTGCTGGGGTAGGCGATCTTGATGCCCTTGATGTTGCAGAGCACGCTCTCCACGCTGCTGCTGTGGTAGGGGCCACCGCTGCCGTACGCGCCGATGGGCACACGCAGGATGCAGCTGACGGGATACTTGCCCACCGTGAGGTAGCAGCTGCGAGCCACTTCGGTGAAGAGCTGGTTGAGGCCGGGCCAGATGTAGTCCGCGAACTGGACCTCCACGATCGGCTTCAGCCCGGCGGCGCTCATGCCCACGGTGCTGCCGATGATGAAGGCTTCCTGTATAGGGGTGTTGAACACGCGGTGCCCGCCGAAATCGCGCGCCAGTGTGGCCGCTTCACGGAAAACACCACCGAGGCGCGCGCCCACATCCTGTCCGTACAGCAGGCAGCGCGGATCCTGCTGCATCAGCTCGCGGATGGCGAAGAGGGCGCTGTCCACCATCACGGTGGGTTCCCTGTCCGCAGGTGCGCGTTCACCCTTCTCCTCCGTCACCGACGTGGGGGCGAACATGTGCGTGGTGAGGTCTTCGGGTGTGGGGTCTTCGGCTGCGCGCGCTTTCTCGAAGTCGTCCTTCACCCGCGCGATGGCCTTCTGTTCGATCTGCTTCAGTCCATCCAACTGGAAGCGCAGGTCGAGCAACTGCTGAAGGAAACGCGGGAAGGGATCGCGTTTGCGGTGTTCGACGAGGTTCTCCGGCGTGCGGTAGAACTCCATGCGCACGCCGCTGGTGTGGTGGTTCAGCAGCGGCACCTTCGCGTGGATCAGGAACGGCCTGCGCTCCTTGCGCACCACACCGATCACCTCGTGCAACAGCGCATGGCAGGCCAGGAAGTCCGAGCCATCCACTTGCCGCACTTCAAGCCCCTTGAAGCCCTTCGCGTATTCGCTGGCATCCCCCGCACGGATCTCATCGGCACTGGCGCTGATGTCCCACTCGTTGTCCTGCACCAGGTAGATGATCGGCAGCTTCTTCAGAACCGCCATCTGGAAGGCCTCGGCCACTTCGCCTTCGGTGATGGAGGCATCGCCGAGCGAGCACACCACCACGGGGTTCTCTTTCAGCGAATCGCCTTGCGGAAGGTCGTGCGCGATGGAAGCCTGTTCCTTGTACCACAGGCCCAGCGCGATGCCGGTGGTGGGTATCGCCTGCATGCCGGTGGCGCTGCTCTGATGCGGGATCTTCGGCATGTCATCGCGCCGCAAGCTGGGGTGGCCGTAGTAGGTGCGGCCACCGCTGAAGGGATCGTCGCGCTTCGCGAGCAGTTGCAGCATCAGTTCGTACGGCTGCATGCCGATGCCGAGCAGGATGCTGTCGTCGCGGTAGTACGGTGCCACGAAGTCCTGCGGCTTCAGTTGAAGGCCCAGCGCGAGCTGGATGGCTTCGTGCCCACGGCTGGTGGCATGCACGTACTTGCTCGTGATCTTGAAGTTCTCCTCGTAGAGCTCGGTCATGGCCTTCGCCGTACACATCAGTTCCCATGCTTTCAGCAGGGTATCCTGGTCGGGAAGGCGGGCGGAGTGGACGTCCTTTTTGAGGGCGGTGAACGACATGCGTACGACGGGCTTGGAACGAGGGGGCAAGGTACGGCCTGGCGCGGAGCTGGTCCCGCTCATCACGCCGGGCGACCGCTGTTGAAGGGCGAGGCCGCCGCCATCCCGATCGCTGCGCGGATGCGTGGAGCCGCTGTTCCTTTGTGTTCACCAAATACGACCGCAACACATGGCACGCACCGCCCACGAACTCGATCACCGCATCGTAGGTGATGACATGCAATGCGTGGAGATCACGCTGGACCCGATGGAGACCGTCATCGCCGAAGCCGGCACGATGATGATGATGGACGAGGGCATCGAGATGAAGACCATCTTCGGCAGCGGCGATGGCCGCGATCAGGGTTTCCTGGACAAGCTATGGGGTGCTGGCAAACGGGTGCTCACGGGTGAAAGCCTGTTCATGACCACGTACACCAACATGTCCAGTGTGCGCCGCACGGTATGGTTCGCCGCCCCGTACCCGGGTAAGATCATGCCGCTGGACCTGCTGGACTACCAAGGGAAATTGATCTGCCAGAAGGACAGCTTCCTCGCAGCGGCCAAGGGCGTGAGCATCGGCATCGCGTTCCAGAAGCGCTTGGGTGCGGGCCTGTTCGGTGGCGAGGGCTTCATCATGCAGAAGCTCGAAGGCGATGGCCAGGTGTACATCCACGCCGGTGGCACCACGGTGCAGCGTGAACTGGCCCCCGGCGAAACACTTCGCGTGGACACCGGATGTCTTGTAGCCATGACGCAGACCATCGACTACGACATCCAGTTCGTGGGCGGGATCAAGAACACCTTGTTCGGTGGCGAAGGGCTTTTCTTCGCCCAACTGCGAGGCCCCGGCCGTGTGTGGATCCAAAGCCTGCCCTTCAGCCGCCTCGCGGACAACATCATCGCCGCAGCCCCCAAAGCCGGTGGGCGTGGCAAGGAGGAGGGAAGCATCCTCGGCGGGCTTGGCCGGTTGCTGGATGGAGATAACTGAGTAAGCGAGTAGTGAGTGGCGAGTTGGCGTGGTCGTACACTGCTAACTCGCCACTCATTCTTCCCTCCGCTTCGGCCCTTTGTCCAGCGCGTTCAGGATGCTCGTGATGAAGGAGAGCAGCAGGCTGAAGCCGAGCGCCCACCAGAAGCGCGGCGCTTCGAGGGTGAAGCCGTTGATCAGGTTGGCGGCGATGAGCACGATCACGGCATTGATCACGAGCAGGAACAGGCCCAGCGTGACCACCGTAACGGGCAGTGTGAGCAGGATCAGCACAGGTTTCAGCAGCGCGTTGAGCAGGCCCAGCACGGCGGCCACCAGCACGGCGGTGAGCAGGCCGTTCGTCTGGCTCATGTCACCAAGGCTTACGCCGGGCAGCAGCAGGTCGGTAACGAGCACGGCGATGGCCGAGATGATGAGGCGGATGAGGATGTTCATGGTGCGGTAAAGGTGGGAAAAGGAGAGGAGTGCGCCATAAGAGGAACGCCGCCCTGAAGTCAGGGCGGCGTTCCTTGTCAAGGGCGGTGTGCGATCACTCCACGATCACGCGCTGGGTGCTGCGGCCGGTGCTGTTCGCCAAACGCACGTTGTAGGTGCCGGTGGCCAGGCGGCCGCTCAGGTTCAGCGCGGCGGTCTGGCCGTTGCTCAGGTGGCGCTGCTCACTGTGTACCAAGCGACCACTGAGGTCGAGCACCTCGATGACCACCTGTTCGCTCGCACCGCCATAGACGATGTTCAGCAGGCCGTTACCGGGGTTCGGGAACAGGCTCCAGTTGGCAACCACATCAAGCTCGGCCAGACCCGTTCCATCGGAGCCGGTCACGCACGTGGTGAACGTGGGGTCGGCCGGCGCTGCGGCGGGGTAGGAGTAGATGCGGTAGTAGTAGGTATTCGTGGGGGTCAGACCCGACAGGATCAGTGTTTCCTCTTCACCGGAAAGGGCATCATCGATGCAATCGATCGGTTGCAGCGATGCGCACGTGCCACGGTATGCCAGAAGCACACCATCGAACGCCGTGGTGGTGGAAATGGTCATGACGCTGCTGGTGGCCACGAAGCTGTACCACACATCGTTGTTGGCGTTGCCGGTGTAGGTGCTGCACTCCTCGGCAGGCATGGACTCGGTCGCCATCAACGTGGTGCCAGCCACCGGATCGCAGATGGTTGTGGGGGTCACGGAAATGGCACCGGTGCAGTCGTCGTTGACCGGAGCATTGATACATTCCGTGGCCGACACGTTCAGGGTGTACTCTCCATAGGCCACACCCATCTCGGACCAGACGGGGATGTAATACGATCCCGCAGGGACGTTCACATAGGTGATGGTGTAGTTGTCATCGCCGCATGCGGTGCTGTTCGCAGTGGTGTAGTAGATGGCCTCGCTCCCGTCAAGCGGGCACGAGGTCCCGATCATGCCGTATCCGTTGGTGAACGCCGGAGTGGTGCCGCAGAAATCCATGGTCAACGTGGCACAGGTGGACAGCGTGATACCATGCCAAACGGCAGGCGCGTTGTCAGGGTCCACGAAGTCGCCATCAACGGTGGCACCTACCGTGGTACCGTTGAAGGTCACGGAACCGCCAATGGCCAATGCTTGGGGCGCCACGCTGCTGCAGGCATCGTTCGCCGGGGGATCGGCATCTTCGTAGGCCACGCACAGGGTGAACGAGCCGCCCACGCCCCAGTCGAGGTTGCTGTATACTTGGATCAGGTAGTCGGCACCAGCAGCCACCGGTACGCCTACGACCCCATCAGGAATGATCTCGCAAGCCAGTTCGTTGCCGCCACAGGCATCGTACACCGCGAACCCGTGGTCATCCATGTCCATGCCGGGTGTAAGCGTGATGTACACCATGGAGTAGGAGCCGCTGTTGAACGTGTACCACACGTCCTGCACCCCGTCTTCTGCAATGTCACAACTCGGGACCGTGACGGACGGTACGGCCGTGCCATTGTCCCCCATGGTCGCGCTGGTGCCACAGGTGGACCAGTGAACGAGGCCGATGGTCTCTGCACCGGAGCAATCGTCGTTGGCAGGCGCTCCACCGCGGAAAGGGAGCGGAAGTTGCGGCCTCGATGCGGCACTGCGTACAGGGCGCACCGTGCCACCGAACGAGGTCCGGTCCTGCGCCGATACTTCGGTGCCCATTGCCAGTAGTACGGCAAGACCTACTACTGGGAAAGTAAGGTTGTTGGTCATGTAATGAAGTTTTGGTTCGAAGACAAACCTATGCGATCCTTCCCGAACGGATCGCTTGGTGTACGGAGCGGGCACACCGGGCATGAGGGCGATCGCTCACTCGCCAGTGAACCGCTCCATGTCCCTGCGGTCGCGCTTGGTGGGGCGGCCTTCACCCGGTTCGCGATGCTGCGCTTTCGCTATGCGCGCCAGTTCCAGTTTCTCGAGATCCTCGAACGAGGTGCGCTCCGCGATCAGCCCCGGAACGAGCTTGGCGCTTACGCGGGAAGCGGGTATCTCAAGGATCTCCCAACTGCGCCACACCGGCGGCTCACGCAAGGCGATCACATCACCGGCCTTCACCTCGGCGGAAGCCTTCACCACACGATCGCCAACCTTCACCTGTTCGCGCCTGATGGCATCGGTGGCGAGGCTCCGCGTCTTGAATAGGCGGACGCACCAGAGGAATTTGTCGATCCGCATGAGAGGGCTCACATGTGGTCATGTGCCCATGTGGGCATGTGGCCATGGAATGCCTTCGTGGTGGTAGCTGCCATGCTCGTCGGTTCCGAAGACATTGATCGGACCATCATGTTCACATGGACACATGAGCACATGGACACATGAAAAAAGCGGCGCTCATCGCGCCGCTCCTGGTGACCCCGGGAGGATTCGAACCTCCAACCAACAGAACCGGAATCTGTCATTCTATCCAATTGAACTACGGGGCCGGTTCGCCTGACTTGCCGGTCAAGCGGCCGCAAAGATAGCGTTCGGTCCGCTCATCCCTTCAGAAAGTCTACCTTCGCGGGCTTTTTACACCCGCCTTGGCGTTCTCGCGGCGGCGGGTCCCATTCCAATGCACATGACCGAGCTGCGTAACATCGCCATCATCGCCCACGTCGACCACGGTAAAACCACCCTGGTGGACAAGATCCTGCACCAGTGCCAGCTCTTCCGGGAGAACCAGGAACAGGCCGACCTGCTGCTGGATAACAACGATCTGGAGCGGGAACGCGGTATCACCATCCTCAGCAAGAACGTGAGCGTGCGCTACAAGGGTGTGAAGATCAACGTGATCGACACCCCCGGCCACAGCGACTTCGGCGGCGAGGTGGAACGCGTGCTGAACATGGCCGACGGTGTGATCCTGCTGGTGGACGCCTTCGAGGGCCCCATGCCGCAGACGCGCTTCGTGCTGGGCAAGGCCATCGAGATGGGCCTGAAGCCGGTGGTGGTGATCAACAAGGTGGACAAGCCGAACTGCACGCCCGACGAAGTACACGAGGCGGTGTTCGACCTGATGTTCGCGCTGGATGCCAACGAAGACCAGCTGGACTTCCCGGTGGTCTACGGCAGTGGCAAGGGGGGCTGGATGGGCCCCGATCCCAAGAAGCCCACGGAGGACGTGAGCTACCTGCTCGACGTGATCCTGGAGAAGGTGCCTGCGCCGAAGAAGGTGGATGGCACATTGCAGATGCGCATCACCAGCCTCGATTACAGCAGCTTCCAAGGCCGCATCGCTGTGGGACGCATCAGCCGCGGTTCCATCAAGCCGAGCCAACTGGTGACCCTCGTGAAGAACGAGGGCGGCACCATGAAAGGCCAGGTGAAGGAACTGATGACCTTCGAGGGTTTGGGCAAGATCAAGGTGAAGGAGGAGATCGGCTGCGGCGAGATCGTGGCCGTGATGGGCCTGGAGAACTTCGACATCGGCGACACCATCGCGGATGCCGAGAACCCCGAAGGCCTTGCGAAGTTCAAGGTGGACGAGCCGACGATGAGCATGCTGTTCACCATCAACAACTCGCCCTTCTTCGGTCGCGAGGGGCAGTTCGTCACCAGCCGCCACGTACGCGATCGCCTCTTCAAGGAG
>JAHBUM010000017.1 GCA_019638075.1 Flavobacteriales bacterium
CACCTTCTTGGTAAGGCCCACGAGGTTCAGCTGGTCGGCGTTCTTGATCACCGGAACGATCAGATTGCCGCTCGGAAGGGCCGCCGCCATGCCGATGTTGATGTCCTTCTTCTTGATGATGGTGTACCCATCCACCTGCACGTTGATCATGGGCATCTCCTTGATGGCCTGCACGATGGCCATGATGAAGATGGGGGTGAAGGTGATCTTCTCGCCCTCGCGCTGCTCGAACGCTTTCTTCACCTTCTCGCGCCAGAGCACGAGGTTGGTCACATCGGCCTCCACGAAGCTGGTGACGTGCGGGCTGGTGCGCTTGCTCATCACCATGTGGTCGGCGATCAGCTTGCGCATGCGGTCCATCTCGATCAGCTCGTCGCCGGTGGCAGGGGCGAGTTTGGGGGCTGGCTCGGCCACGGGCTGCGGGCCTCGGGCCTCGGGCTGTGCGGTGCGGGCGGCGGACTCCGGCGCTGTGCCCGTGGCTTGTGGCCCGTGGCCCGTGGCCGGAGTTCCCCGCGTGGGCAGGTAGTCAAGGATGTCCTTCTTCGTTACCCGCCCGCCTTGGCCGGATCCGGCGATGGCTTCCAGTTCCTGCAAGGAGACACCCTCGTTCTGGGCGATGTTGCGCACCAAGGGCGAATAGAACTTGCCGCTGGGACCGGTGCGCTCTACAGGGCCGGAGGCAGCGGGCAACGTAGCGGGCGCTGGTGTCGGCGCGGGAGCCGCTTTCGGGGCACCGTTGGCCGCCGCCGCAGGAGCAGGCGCACTTGCCACCGCACCACCGGCCTTGCCGATCTGCGCGATGGGCTGGCCCACCTTCACCACATCGCCATCGTTCACCAAACGCTTCAGCAGGATGCCGGCCTCGGGCGCAGGCACTTCGCTATCCACCTTGTCCGTGGCGATCTCCACGATGGGTTCGTCGGCCTCCACGCGGTCGCCTTCGCTCTTAAGCCATTTGATGATGGTGGCTTCGGCCACGCTCTCGCCCATCTTGGGCAGCAGGATGTCGATCTGGGACATGGGCAACGTCTCCGCCTATGGGCGGCGGCCAAAGGTAGCGATGGGTGCCGAAGGGCGATGTGTTCGCAAAAGGGGGCGTGCAAGCAGGACAAATGGAGCAATGGGAGAATGGAGGAATGGAGCAAAGGGTGGTGCCAGCGAGCTTATCAAGCATAGCACGGGCGTTCTTCAGGGGCACCTTTGCTTCACTCCTCCATTGCTCCATTTATCCCGCCCCTGCCCGCGCCCCCTCAGAAATTGAGCGTGGCCCCAAGGAACGGCATGCCCACCCTTGTGACCCGGATGGTGTATTCCTTGTCGTAGGCAAGTCCGATGTCGATGGCCAGGTCATCGCCAAGGATGCGCGCGCCGAAGCTGTGCGCTATGAAGTCGCGGTCCGGGTCGGTGAAGATCCAGTGCTCGGTGACGAACATGACATTGGTGAAGGCGCGCACCGCACCGCCGATGTTGACCACCGGACTTCTGCCCGATCGCCGGCCATCATGCGTCCACCCGCCCGCGATGGTGAGTTGGTTGTCCTTGTTCCCGATGGTACACATGGCCATGCCGAGGAAAAAGCCCGGCGGCACGACAACCCCTTCGGCCACCGGAGCACCCACCGGCACCCGCGTGTTCAAATAGGTGACGGAAGCGCCCAGATGGAACACCTCCGATGTGGATCCCGAGACCTGTAGACGGCCCGAATACACCGGCCCGCCATCGCGCGCACGGATCAGCGACACCAGATCGATCGAGCCCGCCGCCGAAAGATGCTCGGTAAGGCCGTACGCCACGGTGTTCAGCGAAACCATGGTGTTCTTGTAGAAGCCCGTCTGCTTGCGCAGGGGGATGGCCGAGAACGAAGCGAAATAGTGAGAGCCGTAGGTGTTGTTGGAGCGCTTCACCCGCGAAGAGATCCGCTTGCCGAACGGCTGGTATGGCGACCACGCATTCGGTTCGGCTCGCACTTCGCCCACCACGCCCAATGGCAACAGCAGCAGGCACAACAGACGCACCCGACGGAAGACCCGACATCCGCTTCGCCACATACGCCAGTAGACGGAGCATGCTTCGCGGGGATGCCTCATGGCCCCGCCGTTCGATAGGATCCTCCAAGACCGCTTGGTGTTGCCGTAGCTTTGTGCAACAACCGCTTCGGCACGGCCGTTGAGGGGTCAAGAACATGCAGGACCAACGGGATCCGATCTCCAAGCTGGACGCCTTCATCCGCAAGTACTACAAGGACCGCGTGATCCGCGGCCTGCTGTACAGCGTGGGCCTGCTGGTGGTGTTCTTCCTTGCCGCCGCGCTGCTGGAATACGTGGGGCGCTTCGGCACCACGGCGCGCACGTTGCTCTTCTGGGGTACGGTGGCTGCGGGCGCTTTCGTGGTCGGGCGCTTCATCATCATTCCCCTGCTGAAGCTTTTCCGCCTCGGCACGGTGATCTCACATGAAGAGGCCGCGCGCATCATCGGCACCCACTTCGCCGAGGTGAAGGACAAGCTGCTGAACACCCTGCAACTGCGTGGCATGACAGCCGCGCACCCCGGACAGCGCGCACTGATCGACGCGGCCATCGCGCAACGCAACCGCGAGTTGGGACCCATCCCCTTCGTCAACGCCATCGACCTGCGCCGCAACACGCGGTACCTCCGCTATGCCCTGCCGCCGCTCGCGGTACTGGCGATCCTGCTCTTCACCGCACCCAGCCTGATCACCGGACCTACCAAGCGCCTCATCGCGCACGGCAGCGAGTTCATCCCCGAAGCGCCGTTCCGTTTCGTGTTGGAGAACGACACCCTCGAAGTGCCCGAAGCGCAGGACTACGAGGCCACCGTCCGCATCGAAGGGCAGGCCATTCCGCAACAGGTGGAACTCGACATCGACGGGCAGCGCATCCCCTTGGTGAAGAAGGACGCCACGCATTTCACCCACCGCTTCCGCAACGTGCAGGAGGCCATCACCTTCCGCTTCGCGGCCGAAGGCTTCCGTTCCGAGGCGTTCACCCTCCGCACCATCCCCGATCCACTGCTGCTTGATTTCAGCCTCGCGCTGGAATACCCCGGCTACCTCGGCCGCCCCAACGAGACCGCCAGCAACACCGGTGACATCACCGTGCCGGCAGGCACCCGCATCACGTGGAACGTGAATGCCCGCAGCGCCGACGGCCTCGATCTCGCCTTCGACGACACCACCTTCGCGCTGGCACCCACAGCCACGAACGAAGGCCGGGGCAGCTTCCGCGCCACGCGCCGCCTGCTGCAAAGCCGCACCTACCGCATGAACCCGCGCCACGGCGACCGCCATGCGCGCGACCCGCTCCAGTACCGTGTGGAAGTAGTGCCCGACCTGTACCCCACCATCCACGTGGAAACGAAGACCGACAGCACCGCCCTCAAGCGCCTGTCCTTCCGGGGCGAGCTCGGCGGCGACCATGGTTTCAAGCGCCTGCTGTTCCACTACCGCTTCGTGCAGGGTGGCGACAGCGTACCTACCGAACTCCGCAGCGGTGTGAAGGAACTGCCCGTGGACCCACGCAACGCCCGGCAGGAATTCTTCCACAGTTGGGACCTCTACGGCTTCACCATCAACCCCGGCGACAAGGTGGAGCATTGGTTCGAGGTGTGGGACAACGATGGTGTGAATGGAAGCAAGAGCTCGCGCAGCACCCCGCAGGTGTTCGCGGCACCCACATTGAAGGAATTGGCCCAGCAGGAGAACCAGCAGAGCGAAGCCATCAAGAGCAACCTGAAACAGAACATCAAGGAGGCGCAGGACCTACAGAAGGAGCTGGACAAGCTGCGTCGCGAACTGCTGGAGAAGAAGGAGATCAACTGGCAGGACAAACAGAAGTTGGAGAACGTGATGCAGCGCCAGCAACAGTTGCAGCAGCAGATCGAGAAGAGCACCGAGCAACTGCGCGAAAGCCAGCAGCAGCAACAAGAATTCCGCCCGCAGGACGAGCGCCTGCTCGAAAAGCAGCGGCAGGTGCAGGAGCTTTTCGAGAACGTACTGAGCGAGGAAATGAAAGAGCTCTACCGTCAGGTGCAGGAGCTGATGGACAAGCTGGACAAGGACAAGCTTCAGGAGCAGCTTCAGGAAATGAAGATGGACCAGGAGGACATCGAGAAGGAGCTGGACCGCGCGCTGGAGACCTTCAAGCGCATGGAGGTGGAGCAGAAGGCCGAGGACATCATCAAGCAACTTGAAGACCTTGCCGACAAGCAGGAAAAACTGGCCGAGGACACCGAGCAGGGCAAGACCAGCCAGGAGGAATTGAAGGAGCGGCAGGAGGAACTGAACAAGGAGATGCAGGACCTCGTGAAGCAACTGGACGAGCTGGAGCAGAAGAACAGCGAGCTGGAAAGCCCCATGGACATCCCCAAGACGGATGAACAGGAGAAGAGCATACAAGACCAGCAGAAGCAGAGCGGTCAGGAACTGGACAAGAAGCAGAACAAGAAGGCCAGCCAGTCGCAGAAGAACGCCGCCGAGCAGATGGACCAACTGGCCCACGAAATGAAGAGCGGCATGCAGAGCGGGGCTCAGGAGCAGCAGGAGGAGGACATGGATGCGCTGCGCCAACTGCTGGAGAACATCGTGCAGCTCAGCTTCGACGAGGAGGCGCTGATGACCGCCGTGACCACCACCAGCACCAAGGACCCGCGCTTCATTGAACAAGGGCGCACCCAGCGCAAATTGCGCGATGACGCCAAGGTGATCGAGGACTCGCTCTTCGCCCTCAGCAAGCGCGTACCCCAGCTGCAGAGCATCGTGAACCGCGAGATGAACGCCGTGAACGGCAACATGGACGAGGCCGTGCGCCTGCTCGGCGATGCCCGCGCCAACGACCGCTCCAAGCCCATGGCGGCGGACAAGCAGCAGCACGCCATGACCAGCCTGAACAATCTGGCCCTGCTGCTGGACGAAGCCCTGCAACAGATGATGGCGCAGATGAACGCCCAAAGCAAGCCCGGAAGCGGCAACTGCAACAAGCCCGGCGGGGCGGGTGCCAAGCCCGGCGACTCGGCGAAAATGGCCAAGATGAAAGCCAACCAGCAGGCCCTTCAGAAGCAACTGGAGGAGATGCGGAAGGCCATGCAGGAGGGCGGGAAGAAACCCGGTGAGAAGCCGGGAGAAAAGCCGGGCGACAAGAACCACGGCGGCATGGGCATGCCCGGCATGAGCCAGCAACTGGCGCAGATGGCCGCGCAACAGGCCGCCATCCGCAAGGAGATGCAGAAGCTGGCGCAGGAACTGAACAAGGACGGCAGCGGCGCCGGCAACCCGCTGAACAAGCTGGCCGAGCAGATGGAGCAGAACGAGAAGGACATCGTGAACAAGAACATCACGCCCGAGACCCTGCGCCGCCAGCAGGAGATCATGACCCGCCTGCTCGAACACGAAAAAGCCGAGCGCGAACGCGAACTCGACCAACAGCGCACCAGCAACGAGGGAAAGCCCCTCCCGGCCGCCGACCCGGCCCGTTACTTCGACTACCAGCGCCGAAAAGCGCGCGAAGCCGAACTGTTACGAACAGTGCCACCGGGATTGAAGCCGTACTATCGCGATCGGGTCAATGCCTATTTCGGTACTTTTGACCGACCCTGAACCGGCATGGGAGCCCCGACGCAAGAGATGGAATCCACCCAAAGGATCGACTTTCCCGCCAAGGCCGAGAACATCGCCTTGGCCGAGAAACTGATCGACGAGGCCTGCACAAGGCACAACGTGCATGAGAGCCACTATGGCAACATCCTCATCGCACTCACCGAAGCGGTGAACAACGCCATACACCACGGCAACGCGCTGGACCCCTCCAAGACCGTGAGCCTGAGCTACGAAGTGAAGGGCGACAAGATCCACTTCGTGGTGCAGGACCAAGGGCCCGGCTTCGACTTCGAGCACCTGCCCGACCCCACCGACCCGCAGAACATCGAGAAGCCCCACGGCCGTGGCGTGTTCCTCATGCGCGCGCTGGCCGACAACGTCTCGTTCAGCGACCATGGCGCCACGGTGGCCATGGCCTTCAGCCTTCAGCCGGTAAAAGAGTGATGGCGACCAGCGGCACCATCGGGTTCATTGTTCAGGAAGTGCCCGATGCGTTCCGTGAGCGTGCGCGGCTGCGCAGGTGGCTGCAAACCGTGGCGCAGGACCACGGCACCCGCATAGATGCCGTGAGCTTCGTGCTGATGACGGACAAGGCCCTGCTGTACTACAACCAGACCTTCCTGCACCACGACGACCACACCGACGTGATCACCTTCCCCGTGGAAAGCAACAACGGCGTGGCTGGGGATGTGCTGATGAGCTACGAACGCATCAGGGAGAACGCCGCCACCTTCGGCGTAAGCGCCCGGCACGAACTGCACCGCGTGATGGTGCATGGCCTGCTGCACCTGCTCGGGCACAAAGACAAGACCAAGGCCCAGCGCGAAGCCATGCGCGGCATGGAAGAGAAGTATCTGGCCCGGTTCGCGAAGGTGTGACGGCACCCCCTATGGGGATCCAAGCCCTTCACACCGGAACCAAGCAAAAAAGAAGAAGGCCGCCACCATGCGGCAGCGGCCCTCCGTTCCTGTTCGGTCGATCCTACTTTTCGGCAGGCTCTTTCACATCCGCACCGCCCTTGTATTCCGCAAAGCTCTTGTTCACCTTGGCGAGCACTTCCCGCGCGGTGGCGAACACCGTTTTGCTGTTCTCCGGGGTGGCTTGGTTCACCAAGTTGAGCTGATCGGTCAGTTGTGATTGGACCCCGCGCAGGGCTTCCAGCTTCGCCGTGTGGCCCTCCTGCTCGGCACCCGTAGCGCCTGCTGCGAGCTGCGTGGCGTGTTGGATCATGCTCTCGTTCTTGCGGACGGCGTCCTTCAATTCCTTGGACAGCTCACGCTTCTGCTGGGTCAGCTCGTCGCCTGCCACGGCGGCGGGCTGGGGCTTGGTGAGGTCTTTCGCCTTCTCCTGTGCGAACGTGGCGGTGCAGGCGAATACCGCTGCTGCGAGTGTGAGGATGGTCTTGCGCATGGTCAATGGGGTTGATGCGTCATCGACGCACCGAACAGCCCAAGGGTTGTTCGGCACGACAGGTTCTGTGCCGCCAAGGTACGTAGAAGCACCGGCCACAAGCCGAATGCAACACGAACGGACCCATCCACCCGCCGCACCGGTGCCATCACGGCAGCAGGAAGCGCCCCACAACGCCCGCGCCACCCGTGCGCCACGCATAGATGCCCGGGGCCAGTCCGCTCAGGTCGGCTTCCGCAAGGCCCCCTGCGATAGGCACACTGCGAACGGCCGCGCCACGCGCATCGAAGAGCTCCACCATGCCCTGTCCCGGCCGATCCGGCCGCCACGATGCCTGCCTTCCGGCCAGCGCGAACGCCACCACCGGCGGCACGTCCGCTTCTTCGATGCCCACACTGAGGCCCGTTCCGTTGAACCCCACCAGCACCGGATCATGATCGCTGCTGCGGAAGGCGTTGGGCTGGTAGCGCGATTGGTTGCTGTCGCGGTAATCCAGCGTGGTGGGTTCGTCGGCGTTGATGTGCCAGACGGCGACACCGCTCACGGCCTGATCCATGGCGCTGGTGGCGAACACATGGTCGATGGACCCGAACATGCCTGCGTAGGAGTGCGTGTAGCCCCCGTCCACGGCTTGGTATGTCAGGCCCGAGGCGCGCAGCCGGTCGATGGGATCCTCTTGGGTGTACGCATTGAAGTCGCCCATGATCAACTGTGCGTCGATCCCCGTGGCGCTGCGCACCCCCGCCCAATGGTCGATGAGCGCAGTGGCCTGACTACGGCGCATGTCGTTGAAGCAGCCCTGCCCATCGCCCTGATCGGTGTTCGCGCCGGAGGCATTGTCGCAGAGCTTGCTGCGCAGGTGCATGGTGCTGAAGAGGAAGCGCCCGCCGGAAGCGTTCAGCCGGAACCCCTGCGTAAGGTGCGGCCGTTGGAAAAGGCTCGTGTTGAGCGCATACAACTGGCCCACCGGGGTCATTGCCGCTGGTTTGTACAGGATCACCGTGCGCGTGCCTTGGCCGAAGGCATCCTCTTCCAGCGCCGCGTATGTACCGGCTCCCATGGCCGTGTTCAGCCCGGCCAGCAAGTGCACCCACGCATCGTCGCTGTTCTCGATCTCGCTCAACGCCAGCACATCGGCGTTCATGGCCTGCAACGCCGCCACCAATTTGGTGCGCTGCCGACCCAGTTCGCCACTGTTGCCAGCACCCCAGCTGCCCAAGGTGGTGAAGTAGTTGAGCACATTGAAGGCCGCCGCGCGCACCGTGCCGCCCACCTCGGGGACCGCAGGCCGCGCCGCATGCTGGAACACCACCGGAGCGGTCGGCTCCACTTTGTAGGTCCCGAAGGAGTAGTGCAGCACGCCCCGCAGATCGTTCACGGTGGATCCCGAGCGCAGGGTTCCGGAAGCATCGGACCATGGCGCGGGTGTGGGCCACGTGGTGGTGCGCGCGTCATCCAGCACGATGTAACTGCGGTCGATCGCGCTTTGTGCGGCCGTCACTGCCGCTGCGTTCGATGCTCCCGTGTAGTTCGTGCCCGAAGCGTTCGCGTCGTTGGGGTCGATATGGTCCGTGGGCACCCACGTGCGCTGGGGCGCCAAGTACACCTCGCCATACTGCGACCATGCGTTGTTGCCCACCACCATCAACTGCCCCGGGAACCGCAGCAGCATGCACTCGTAGCGCTCCCACTGCGCGTTGGAGCCGATCGGCAGGGTGATGTCCGTGGGTGTCACCGTGCCGGTCCCCAGCACATTGTACGTGGCGTTGGTGATCTCCGTAAGCCCGTTGTATTCCGCCACCGTGCCCGCCACCGAAACGCGCTGGCCCACGGCGATGCCACCGGGGTTCGGGGCGAACACGAAGATGCCGTTGCTCGTGTTCACATCGGCATCGCACCCCGGCTGTTCGATGTAGTAGCCGTTCATGGAGCCGCTGCCGCTGAACACCGCCGTGACGATGCCTTCCGTGCTGACCTGCTGGCCCACGTACGGACTGGCCTCCCCCGTGCCCTGTATGGCGCAGATGGGCTGGGCGTGGGCGAGCGTGGGCACCAAGGCGAGCAGGAGCAGGGTTCGGAGCATGGGGGGAAGTAGTTGTCAGATGTCGGTTGTCGGTTGTCAGTCTCCTTGGTGGGCGGCGGCTGGGCGGGAAGTCCCGTGCAGAAGCCACGGAGACAGGCATTTCCTGACAACTGGCCCCTGACAACCGACAACTGACCCCCCTTGCGAACAGGCTCTAAAGGTAGGCCGTGGTTTCCCCAACCACCCTGTGTACAACCGCCCACCCTACCCCATTCCTGCCCCACCACCGGATCGGCCACCTTTGCAGCCCGAATACCCGCGACATGCGCACCATCCGCCGACTCCTGTTCCTGACCCTTCCCCTGGTGGCCTGTGGCACCAACACACCCAAGCAAGAACCCATGACCAACCCGCTCGCGACCGCCAGCACCCTCCCCTTCCAAGCCCCGGTGTTCGACAAGCTGAAGGACGGCGACTACAAGCCCGCCATCGAAGCGGGCATGGCCGCGCAGCTCGCCGAGGTGGAAGCCATCGTGGCGAACCCCGAAGCGCCCACGTTCGAGAACACCATCGCCGCCATGGAGAAGACCGGCCGCGACCTCACACGCGCCACCAGCATCTTCTTCAACCTGACCAGCAGCGCCACCAACGACGAGCTGCAGGCCGCGAAGGCCGAACTGATGCCCAAGCTCTCGGCCCACAGCGATGCCATCACCCTGAACGATGCGCTGTTCCAACGCGTGAAAGCCGTGTACGATGGCCGCGCCAATGCCGGGCTCGATCCGGTACAACTGCGCTTGGTGGAACGCTACTACACCCGCTTCGTCCGCGCTGGCGCACTGCTGGATACCGCAGGCAAGGAGCAGTTGAAGAAGCTGAACGAGGAGGAGGCGAACCTGAACACCACGTTCCAAGACAACATCCTGAAGGCGCGCTCGGCCTCCGCGATCGTAGTGGAGAACAGGGCGGAACTGGATGGCCTCACCGAAGAAGCCATCGCTGCGGCAGCAGAAGCCGCCAAGGCGAAGGGGCACGAAGGCAAGTGGCTGATCGAGCTGATCAACACCACCGGACAGCCTACCTTGGCCTCGTTGAAGGACCGCAGCCTGCGCGAACGCATCCACCAAGCGAGCATCACCCGCAACACCAGCGGCGATACCGATAACCGCCCCGTGGTGGCACGCCTCGCCCAATTGCGGGCGCAGAAAGCGAAGCTGCTGGGCTTCCCCAACTGGGCCGCGTACGTGATGGACGATCAGATGGCGAAGACCCCCGAAGCGGCGCTGAAGCTGCTGGCGGGACTCGCACCCAATGCGGCTCGGAACGCCAAGGCGGAAGCCGCCAAGTTGCAAGTGCTGGCTGACAAACAGAAGGCTGGTCACACCATCGAGGCATGGGATTGGGACTTCTACAGCGAGCAAGTGCGCAAGGCCGAATACGACTTGGACGAAGCCGCCCTCAAACCTTACTTGGAGTTCGATAGCGTGCTCGTGAACGGTGTGCTCTTCGCGGCGGAGAGGCTCTACGGCCTCACCTTCAAGGAGCGCCACGACCTGCCCGTGTACCACCCCGATGTGCGCGTATTCGACATCATCGACACCGGCGGCACGGTGATCGGCCTGTTCTATGGCGACTACTTCGCCCGCGACAACAAGAACGGCGGCGCGTGGATGGATGCCTTCGTCAGCCAAAGCACACTGCTGGGGCAACAGCCGGTGATCACGCAGAACTGCAACTACGTGAAGCCCGCGCCCGGCCAGCCCTGCCTGCTCAGCTTCGATGACGTGACCACCCTGTTCCACGAGTTCGGCCACGCCCTGCACGGCATGCTCAGCCGCCAGACCTATCCCCTCTTCAGCGGCACCAACACCAGTACCGATTTCGTGGAGTTCCCCTCGCAGATCAACGAGGCGCTCGCCACCGACCCCGCCGTGCTGGCCAACTACGCCAAGCACTACCAGACCCGCGAGCCCATGCCTGCGGAGCTCATCGCCAAATTGAAGCGCGCCCGCAATTTCAACCAAGGGTACGCCACCAGCGAATACCTCGCCTCGGCCCTGCTCGACATCGAGTGGCATACGCTCTCCGCCGATGCCCCACTGGTCACCGATGTGGAAGCCTTCGAGCGTGCCGCGCTGAAGAAGTACGGCTTGGACAATGCCCAAGTGCCACCCCGCTACAAGACGTGCTATTTCAGCCACATCTGGGGCGGTGGTTATGCCGCCAACTACTACGCCTACATGTGGAGCGAGGTGCTGGATGCCGATGGCTGCGCATGGTTCGCCGAGAACGGCGGCTTCAACCGCGCCAACGGTATGCACTTCCGCAGCACGGTACTGTCGCAAGGCGGCAGCAAGGAGGGCCAGCAGCTCTACCGCGATTTCGCCGGACGTGATGCCCGGCTACAGCCGCTCTTGGTCCGCCGGGGGCTGAACTGAGCGGCGTGGAAAAGGGGCGGCACATTGTGTCAATGATCACCCGGAACGGGGCGCTCAGGCACACTGCTTCAACTCCGCGTTCTGGAGACGATGCATCACATCCCGCCACTCGTCGAGTTGGCGTTCGTGGGTATCGTGTTGATGATCCGCCGGCTCTTTCTCTTCGCGAACGATGTACAGATGGCGATCGTCCGTGAGCTGGCTGAATTGTTCGAGGATGACGATGGCGCGTTCCATGGCGATGGTATTTGATGTCTCGTGGAGACAAAGCACATGCCAGTCACTGCCGCAGAAAGCACACCCTCCAGAACCCGCGTCCAGCGCAGGATGTACGTCCAAGCCCTCCACCCACCCCATCAAGCAATGGGCTGCCCATCAATTCTGATCGTGATCCAACCGATCTCTGATCGATCTAACTTTGCTGCGTCCATGGAACCTATACCTACTGATCGTTGGCAATTGGCTGAAGACCAGGGGCCTGAATAGGACGTTCCACGTGGAACATCGCAATGGAGGACGTGTATGACGTAATTGTGGTCGGGGCCGGCCACGCGGGGAATGAAGCAGCCGCAGCAGCGGCCAACATGGGGTCGAAGGTCCTGCTCATCACCATGAACATGGGGGTGATCGGGCAGATGAGCTGCAACCCAGCGATGGGCGGCGTGGCCAAGGGCCAGATCGTACGCGAGGTGGACGCGCTGGGTGGGTACTCCGGCATCGTCACGGACCGCAGCACCATCCAGTTCCGCATGCTCAACCGGAGCAAGGGTCCGGCCATGTGGAGTCCCCGCTCCCAGAACGACCGCAGCCTGTTCGCCAACGAATGGCGGCGCATGCTGGAGGCCACCCCGAACGTCCACTTCTGGCAGGACAGCGTCAACGAGATCCTCATCGAAGAGGGGGCCGTGGGCGGTGTGCGCACAGGGCTTGGAAAAACCATCCGGGCCCGCGCCGTAGTCCTCACCAGCGGCACCTTCATGAACGGCCTCATGCACATCGGCGAGCGGCAGCTCGGAGGCGGCCGTGCCGGCGAAAAGGCCAGCTATGGGATCACCGAACAGCTCGTGCGGCTCGGCTTCGAGGCAGGCCGCATGAAGACCGGAACACCGCCACGGGTGGATGGCCGAAGCATCGATTACAGCCTGTTGGAAGAGCAGCCCGGCGATGCCGATCCCGGCAAGTTCAGCTTCTCCCCCACCACCGCCCCACCCACCCGGCAGCTCTCCTGCTGGATGACCTACACCAGCCCCGAGGTCCACGACATCCTTCGCACCGGCTTCGACCGCAGCCCGATGTTCAATGGGCGGATCCGGGGCTTGGGGCCGAGGTATTGCCCCAGCATCGAAGACAAGATCGACCGGTTCGCGGACAAGGACCGCCACCAGATCTTCGTGGAGCCGGAGGGTTGGGATACCGTCGAAACCTACATCAACGGCTTCAGTACAAGCCTGCCGGAAGAAGTACAGCTCGCTGCGCTCAGGAAGATCCCCGGCTTCGCACACGCACGGATGTTCCGCCCCGGCTATGCGGTGGAGTATGACTACTTCCCCCCCACCCAACTGAAGCACAGCTTGGAGACCAAGCTCGTGAGCGGGCTGTATTTCGCCGGCCAGATCAACGGTACCACGGGCTACGAGGAGGCCGCCTGCCAAGGTCTCATGGCCGGGATCAACGCCCACCTCAAACTGGCCGGGAAGGAGTCTTTCGTCCTCCGTCGCGACGAAGCGTACATCGGCGTGCTCATCGACGACCTCATTACCAAGGGCACCGAAGAGCCCTACCGCATGTTCACCAGCCGTGCGGAGTTCCGTATCCTGCTGCGTCAGGACAATGCCGACCTGCGCCTTACCGCACGCTCGCACGCCATCGGATTGGCGTCCCACGAACGCCTCGAAAGGGTACTCAGGAAGCAACACCTCACAGAAGCCTTGGTGGGCGCACTAAAGGCCGATAGCGTGTCTCCCGAAGCCGCGAATGCCGTGATCGTTCCACGTGGAACATCGCCCCTGAAACAGAAGGTGAAGCTGTACGACATCCTCCTGCGGCCACAGATCACCTTCCAAGACATCGTTCCGCTTTCGACCACCGCCGAACCCGTGCTTGCCGAAGCCAACGACCTCCGCCAAGAGGTGGTCGAACAGGTGGAGATCAACGTGAAGTACGAAGGGTATCTGGAGAAGGAACGCGAGATGGCCGAGAAGCTGACCCGGCTGGAAGAAGTCCCCTTGGACTTGGAGATGGATTATTCCCGACTCACGTCCCTATCCATCGAAGCAAGGCAGAAGCTGGACCGTATCCGTCCGAATACGCTCGGCCAAGCATCCCGTATCAGTGGTGTTTCACCCGCTGATCTTAGTGTGCTGATGGTTTATCTGGGGCGTTGAGCGGTTCTTCTCTTTCGTTGGAAGCAGTGCTGCCGTGAGCCACGGATAGTGTGTTGCGGTCGGCCATGCACTCCGTCATAATTCGGGCACACTCACCGTGCGCGAACGCTGAAGTTTCAGCGCAAGCATTAGGTGGTCTGCGCGCATTTGCATTCTCCGCTTACTCTGCCCTCTGCGGTTGATAAAGTCCGCCTGACGCTTGCGCTAAAGCTTCAGCGTCGGTGGGTGGTGGACGAAATGCTTGGACCGCAGAGTAGCGGAGGACGCGAAGAGAAAGCCCGCAGCGCAATTAGGACGGAGACCTATCGACCTGCGACACCCTTCGGGGTCGAATACCGATCCTGTGTTCCTGCTGATCTCTGTGACCCTTTCAGGGTCGTGGGAGTCACGCATGCCTGACCCTGAAAGGGTCACAGAGATTAGAACCCTGACCGGCACAGTATTCGACCCCGAAGGGTGTCGCAGGAACCCGCCCGTTCCGTTTAACCTGATGATAATGGACTTGGGGTCGGAGCTTCAAAACCCATCCGAATACCTCACTGCAAAGGACCGTCCAATCCCTCTTTGGTAGGGATCGTTCCACGTGGAACATTCGCTTATGAACATGTTCTGAACGGTCCTTATCCACGATCGTTAATAGGAAGAGAGTGCGTCACCAACGGTTTGCGTCGGGGACGAACAACCGCTAACAAACCGAAAGCAGATCATGCGTGTGAAGTGGATAGGATAGGGGGCGACGACGGCTTCGAGAAAGTGGTGCAGCCATGCCAACTCCTTGGTCCATCGCTACCTCCGGTAGTCCATCTGCCATGGACCGGTGTTCCAACCCCGAACCACAGTCCCCTGACATCCATGGGTCGCTGCCGGTTCCAACCCCTCAAACACCATGGCTCTCCAAGCACTCAATAGCAGCATCAGCCCAAGAGTAGGCATTATTCTCGTTCTGCGCCATCGAACCACATTTATGGGGTCGGAGCTGGCCTATGCCTAGTTCGTTGATCTGGGGCTGATTCTTGGCGTCTATTTAATTTATTGATTATCAATTGATTATGCTACACATCAGAACAGAACCCATCCCCGCGCGCGCTCAAACACGAACCAGCCTTGATCCAGCGGATCGACCCTCTTACCTTTGCCGCCCGAAAACCGAAACCATGAGCACGACCCTCAACGCCCCCGGCCGCATCGCCGCATCCTTGCAGAACATCGGTGTGCAACAGACCAACAGCGGTGTCTCCACCGGCAGCACGTGGCTGAAGGGCGAGGGTGAGGTGATCGAAAGCGTAAGCCCCGTGGATGGGGCTTCCATCGGCACGGTCCGCAGCGCCTCCAAAGCCGAGTACGAACAGGTCATCGCCACGGCCCAGCGCGCTTTCACGGAATGGCGCACATGGCCCGCTCCGAAACGCGGCGAGATCATCCGCCAATTCGGCGAGGAGCTGCGCAGGCACAAGGCCGACCTCGGCAAGCTGGTGAGCTACGAGATGGGCAAGAGCTATCAAGAGGGCTTGGGCGAGGTGCAGGAGATGATCGACATCTGCGACTTCGCCGTGGGCCTTTCGCGCCAGCTCCACGGCCTTACCATGCACAGCGAACGCCCGGAACACCGCATGTACGAGCAGTGGCACCCGATGGGGCTGGTCGGCATCATCACCGCCTTTAATTTCCCGGTGGCAGTATGGAGCTGGAACACCGCGTTGGCGTGGGTTTCGGGCAACGTATGCCTGTGGAAGCCCAGCGAGAAGACGCCCTTGTGCGGCGTGGCCTGTCAGCACATCATCGCCGAGGTGTTCAAGCGGAACGGCGTGCCGGAAGGCGTTTCTATCCTGATCAACGGTGGCCGCGAGGTAGGGGAGTGGATGAGCCACGATGAGCGCATACCGCTGGTGAGCGCTACCGGCAGCACACGCATGGGCAAGGCTGTGGGCGCCGCCGTGGGCCAGCGTTTGGGCCGTTCGCTGCTCGAGCTCGGCGGCAACAACGCCATCATCATCAGCGACAAGGCCGATCTGGACATGTCGCTGATCGGCTGTGTGTTCGGTGCCGTTGGAACGGCCGGACAACGCTGCACCACGACGCGCCGCCTGATCATCCACGACAAGGTGTACGATGCCTTCAAGGAGAAGCTGGTGAAGGCGTACGGCCAGTTGCGCATCGGCGATCCCTTGGACGAGAACAACCACGTGGGGCCGCTGATCGATGCGCAGGCTGTTTCCATGTACCAAAACGCGCTGAAGGCGGCCGTGGAACAGGGTGGCCGCGTGCTTGTGGAAGGCGGCATCGTAAGCGGCGCCGGGTATGAGAGCGGCTGCTACGTGAAGCCCGCCATCGTGGAGGCGAAGCCCGATATGGGCATCGTGCAGGAGGAGACCTTCGCGCCGATCCTGTACCTGCTGCGTTACAGCGGCGACATTAACGAGGCCATCGCCATCCAGAACGGCGTGAAACAAGGTTTGAGCAGCGCCGTGATGACGCTGGACCTGCGCGAGGCCGAGCGTTTCCTCAGCGCCGCGGGCAGCGATTGCGGCATCGCCAATGTGAACATCGGCACCAGCGGCGCGGAGATCGGTGGTGCGTTCGGTGGCGAGAAGGAGACCGGCGGCGGCCGTGAGAGCGGCAGCGATGCGTGGAAAGCCTACATGCGCCGCCAGACCAACACGATCAACTACGGATCCAAACTGCCGCTGGCACAGGGGATCAAGTTCGATCTGTAGGGGGAGGTTGTCAGGGGTCAGTTGTCAGGAATACCTTCCTCCGGGGGCTGCGCGGCAGACTATAACTCTGTCCTGACCTATCCGGTCGGGCAACATGCGCCAATGCGCGGCGGGTGTGTCCGAGTGATCGGAGGCAGACTGACAACTGATACCTGACAACCGACAACTACCCCAAGGCCTCACGGCCGGTCCACCACGATGCGCTGTTCTTGGTTCGCGAGGATCCACGCGGTGTGGAAGGTGAGCAACGTGCGCTGGTGGAGCAGGTCGAAGTCGATCTTCTCCACATCGTCGTCGGGCTGGTGGTAATCCTCATGCACACCACTGAAATAGAACACGCTGGGCACGCCTTTCCGGGCGAAGTTGTAGTGGTCGCTGCGGTAGTAGAAGCGGTTCGGATCGCTCTCGGCGTTGAACGTATAATCGAGGTCCAGCTTCACGTACGTGCTGTTCGCCCGCTCGTTGGCATCGTGCAGGCCGGTGCTTAGGCGGTCGCTGCCTATCACGTAGATGTAGGGGGCCGAGGTGGCGTGCGCGCTATCACGTCGACCGATCATGTCTATGTTGAGGTCGGCCACGGTGTTCGCCAGTGGAAAGACCGGGTTATCACTGTAATAGCGCGATCCGAGCAGGCCTTTCTCCTCGCCGCTCACCGTCATCACCAGCACGCTGCGGCGTGGGCCATGGCCTGCTGCCTTGGCCTCGGCGAACGCCTCAGCGATCTCGATCATCGCCACGGTACCTGTGCCATCATCATCGGCCCCGTTGTACACCACGCCGTCCTTCACGCCCACGTGGTCGTAATGGGCCGTCAGCACCACCAGCTCATCCTTCTTGTCCGTGCCTTCGATGTAGGCCAGCACGTTCTCCGTGGTCAGGCGCTGTTCACCTTCTGTCACGTGGATCGCGAAGTTTGCGGGCACCTCCACGAGCTTCTTCTTCCTGTTCCATTTCGCAGGCAAAGCCCTCCCGATCAGGCTGTTCATCGCCGCCTTGTCCACGATGATCACCTGTGGCTCCCGTGCGCTCTTGTCGGGCTGCTGCTTCTGGTCGGCAAGGCGCATGCGGGTATCCTCCACATGCACCACGGACATGACATCGGATATGCCTTCGATGCTTACGAACACCAAGGCCACACCGGAAGTCCGCAACGCATCCATCCGGCTGCGGAGCGATCCCAAGGCGGCCAGCCCCTTGCGCCCATCCGCATCCATCCATACCGCCCTGCCGTTCAGCCGGGCATCGGGCAGCTGCACACGGGCCGGTACGAACACCAGCCCGTTCACCTGCTCACCCTCGCGCAAGGTCTCTTGGAAGTAGATGAGCTCCCTGCCATACCTGTAACTGCGCCCATCCTTCTCCAGTGTGATGGTGCCCGAGCGCGTCTCCACCACATCGAACGGTTGGAAATAGCCATCCACGATCATCGCTGGATCCGGCGCCGGAACGGGTGGGATGCCAGCTTTGATGAACTGATCCTTCAGGTAGGCCGCCGCCATTTTCTGCCCTTCCTTGCCGGTATCGCGGCCCATGTAAGCATCACTGGCTATGATCGTCAGGTGCTCCCGAAGCTCGTGCGGTGTGATGGTACCGGCATATCGCAGTGCGATGCTGTCTACTTGGGCATACAGCCCGGCGGCGAACAGCAGACCCGGTACAAGGCCGAAGCGAAAGCGCATCTTCATCCGTTCGTCAGTTCGATCTTCTCCACGCGGCGCTGGTGACGGCCGCCCTCGTATTCGGCCGAAAGGAAGACATCCACGATCGCTTCCGCCTCCCCGGCGGTGATGAACCGTGCAGGGAGCGCCAGTATGTTCGCGTTGTTGTGCATGCGTGCCAACGCGGCGATCTCCGGTGTCCATGCCAGTGCCGAACGGATCCCTTTGTGGCGGTTGGCACTGATGTTCACACCGTTGCCGCTTCCGCAGATAAGGATGCCCAATGCACCCGGTTCGGCCAATACGCCTGTTGCCACCGCGTGGGCGTAGTCCGGATAATCCACGCTGTCCTTCACGTGCGTGCCCTTGTCTGTGACCGTATGGCCGAGTGCCCGCAAATGGTCCTTCAACCGATGCTTCAAGTCGAAGCCCGCATGGTCGCTGCCGATCAGAATGTGCATGGTGTGCAGATGTGCTCCGGCAAAGATACCCACCCGTGATCTGACGATCCGATCGTGGGATCCGCTGCGGAACTGTGGATAAAGAAGGGCAACATTCCGGCACTGTGAACAACTCCTGCCGCCTTAACAAGAACCCCCACATCCGCAAGTCATGTTGTCGATCGATCTGCACCCGCAACGCACGATCGCGAACCCTCGGACCGATCCATAGTTATCCACACCGTCTTCCATCGCCCGCGATCAACGATCGTTCATACCCGGAAAGAACCCCCTGACCCTTACCGGACTCCGTTCCTGAAGCTGCCATGGGATCGTTCGTTCACCGTGTGCTAATTTTGATAACCGATCCGTGCAAGCAGCCGCCCGAAGGATCATCAACAGATCCAACCGACCATACTATATCATCATCTTTTTAAAGAATAAAAGAGAATACATGAAGAGTTGGTTGAAGATCTGTGTGTGTGGTGGTGCCATGTTCTTCGGAACTTTGGCAATGGCACAGGTGGACAGCCTGCACCGCTACTATCATCCGAACGGCAAGGTATCCAGCGAAGGCGTGTTGGTGAACGGGAAACCCGAAGGGTACTGGAAGACCTATTACGAGACCGGTGCCGTGCGCAGCGAAGGTGGTCGGCACGATCACCTGTTGGAAGGTGTTTGGAAGTTCTACGACGGATCGGGAAGGCTTGCAAGCACCATCGCCTACATGAGCGACCGGAAGAACGGGCCTGCGCTGAAGTACGATACCACCGGTGTGCTGCTGGCCGAAGAGACCTTCGTGGACGACCAGCGCGAAGGCGTGGCGAAGTATTACCACGCCAATGGTGTACTGCACAAGGAGGTGCCCTTCAAGGCCGGGAAGGAAGAGGGGAAGGGCTATGAGTATGCCGATGATGGCCGCATCGTGGCCTTGTTGCAGTACGGCGCAGGTATGTTGCGCAAGCGGGAGGACATCAACCGCATCGATGCCATGGGCTTGAAGCAGGGCCCGTGGAAGGAGTTCTACGCCAACGGCAAGGTGAAGTGGGAGGGGAGCTTCGTGGATGGCGAACGGCAGGGCATCTTCAAGGAATACGATGCGCAGGGAGGTCTGAAGGACATGGTGAAGTTCGACAACGGTGTGAAGGATGAACAAGCCTCACAAGCCGGGATGATCGACATCAAACGCACCTACCACGCCAATGGCAAAGTAGCCAGTTTGGGCAGTTATTCCCGGGCTGGAACGAAGGAAGGCCTGTTCCGTGCCTTCAACGACAAGGGTGAGGCTACTTCGGCAAGCATCTACGCCGGTGATCAACTGGTGAGCGAAGGTTCGGTGAACGATGTGGGTGCCATGGAAGGGGAGTGGACCGAGTATTACGCCACCGGGGAGAAGCGTGCATCGGGTACCTATAAGGCGGGTAGGAAAGAAGGCGATTGGACCTTCTTCCACCGCAACGGCAGCGTGGAGCAGAAGGGCAAGTACCAGAACGGACTGCCGCAGGGCACATGGGTGTGGTTCCACGAGAACGGGAAGAAGCACCGCGAGGAACTATACCGCAAAGGCAGGGAGGATGGCGCTTCGGTGGAATACGACGAGGAAGGCAACGTGATCGTGCAGGGCGACTACATCGATGGCCTGAAGGATGGCAAGTGGTTCTACAAGGTGGGCGACCATCAGGAAGTGGGTGCCTACAAGGATGGCCTGAAGGATGGCGAGTGGCTGTACACCTACGATACCGGGAAGAAATACTTCACCGGCTCATTCGTGAACGGAGACCCGAACGGGAAGCACAAATGGTACCACCCCAACGGGCAACTGAAGCTTGAAGGCCGCTACAGCATGGGCTTGGAGCAGGGTGACTTCACGTGGTACAACGAACAGGGCATGCCCGCCATCGTGGTGAAGTACAAGGATGGCGCGGAGGTGAAGATCGATGGGGAACGGATACCAGCGCCTTACCATTTCGACGAGGTCACGCCGTGATCCTGATCCAGCGGCGGCGCTGCTGTAAGTTCGTGCCATGGTTGGCAACGAGGCATCGAAGCGTGTGAAGGCGGGTACGGCGGATGCCTATGCCGAACTGCAACAGCGATACGAGCGGTTGGTGAACAGGAACCCCGCCGGGGTCTATCGCGTCACCATGGACGGCCGGTTCATCGAATGCAACGATGCCTTGGCGCGCATCCTTGGATATCCCGAGCGGAACATGCTGATGCAGCAACCCATCGGTGCCATGTACCACTCCGCCGCAGAGCGGGAAAGGTTCCTGAAGGCCCTGTTGAAGGACAGTCAGCTCATCAATTTCGAGCTTACGTTGAAACACCGCAGCGGCAGGCCGGTGGAGGTGTTGGAGAACGTCTTCCTCGATGAGAACGAGGATGGCGTCACCACCATCCAAGGCACCCTGATCGACATCACCGCGATCAAACAGGCGGAGATGGAGCAGGCATCGCTCACCTCGAGCTACCGCAACTTGGTGGAGCACATGCGCGACGGTGTGCTGGTGGTGCGGGAAGGGCTTGTGCATTACGCCAACCCCGCTGCTCAGGTGTTCACCGGGCAGGCGCTCATAGGCCAGTACGTACAGGAGCTGTTCCGCCCCGGCGATCAGGCCGCCGTGCTGGAACTGATACGCACCAATGGCACCGAACAGGCTGGTTCGCCGCTGGTGGTGCGGCTGGCGGGGAACGAGGCCATGGAAGTGGGGCTGTTCGCTGCGGATGCCCTGTTCGAGGGCGCTTCGGCCGTGCAGATCACCATGCAGGACGAGCAGGCCCGCCAGAACCTGTTGCGCGAACGCCTGCGCGTGCAACTGGTCGAAGAAGTGAACGAAGTGCTGCGGCATGAGATCGAAGGGCACCGCCGCACGCAGGAAGCCCTGCGCCGTTCGCGCCAGTTCGCGCGCAGCCTCGTGGAAAGCTCGTTGGACATGATCATGGCCGCCGACCCGCAGGGGCTGATCACCGAATTCAACCCGGCGGCACAGATGCGTTTCGGCTACGAGCTGGACGAGGTGATGGGCACCAGCACCAACAAGCTCTACGCGGACCCTACGGAATACGCCCGCATCCAACATGAACTGAACACCTACGGAGCGTTCACCGGCGAGATCCGCAACGTGACCAAGGATGGCGAGGTCTTCACCACCTTCCTCGCCGCATCGCGCCTGTTCGATGAGGATGGCCAGTTCCTCGGCGCCATGGGCGTATCGCGCGATATCACGCGGATGAAGAAGGACCGGGAGGCGCTTCAGGCCAGCGAAGAGCGCTATCGTGACCTGTTCGAGAACGCCACCGACCTGATCCAGAGCGTGGACCCCGATGGCCGGTTCGAGTACGTGAACAACGCGTGGAAGAAGGTTCTGGGCTATACGGACAAGGAGATCGCGGCATTGACCTTGGAGGATGTGGTGCATCCCGACCATCGGGCGGCCTACCTCGACCGCCATGCCCGCGTGATGGCGGGCGAAGAGGTGGAGCGCATCAGCACCGTGTTCATCGGAAAGCACGGGCAGGAGGTGCATGTGGAGGGCACCACCAACCTGCGCACGCTGGAAGGCCGGCCCCTTGCTACGCGCAGCATCTTCACGGACATGACACACGTGGATGCGGCCCACGCCAAGGTGCAGCAGCACGAAGCCAAGTTGCGCGCCCTCTTCGAGAGCAGCGAGCACATGTTCTGGACGGTGGACCCCCTGCTGAAGATCACCTCCTTCAACCGAAGCTACGGCGACATGATCGAACGGCTGCATGGGAAACGGCCGGAAGTGAACAGGGATCCCGGAAAGCCGCGCGCCCTCTTCGCACCGCCGGACTACCACGGCTTTTGGGAGAAGAAGTACCGCATTGCCTTCGAGGGGAAGCCCGTCCGGTTCGAGACCGATGTGGTGGACCAGCGGGGCGAGCACGTGAACAACGAGATCTTCCTAAGCCCCGTGTTCGGCTCGGACGGCACCGTGACCGAAGTGTTCGGCGTGGGCCACGAGATCACCGAGCAGAAGCGCGCCGAAGATCTCGTGCGCCATCAAGCGGCCCGCATCAAGGCCATCTTCGAGAACGCCGCCAACGTGATGATATGGACCCTCGACAAGGACTTCCGCATCACCTCGTTCAACGAACACTTCCAAAGAACCGCTGAACGCCGTTTGGGCATTCTGTTCAACGAGGGCGATGATTTCATCGGCATCATGGGCCAGCGGGTGGCGAACGGCGCTGCGGAACCCGCCATCACCCGTTTCAAGGCGGCCCGCAAAGGCGGTCCCCAGCAGTTCGAGGTGGAGTTGTGGGGCGATGATGGCCGTTCGATGTGGGTGGAATGCTTCCTCAACCCCATCGCCGGCGACAAGGGTGTGAAGGAGATCTCCTGCATGGCCTACGGCATCACCGACCGCAAGGAAGCTGAACTGAAGCTGCGCCAAAGCCTCAACGAGAAGGAGGTGCTGCTGAAGGAGGTACACCACCGCGTGAAGAACAACCTGCAGGTGATCAGCAGCATCCTGAGCCTGCAGACCGCCCACGTGGAGGGCGACGAGCGCATCTTGGAACTACTGCGCGTAAGCCGCGACCGCATCCGCAGCATGTCCTTCATCCACGAAAGCCTATACCAGAACAAGGATTTCAGTTCCATCGACCTCGCCACCTACATCGAGGGCCTGAGCCGCAATCTGGTAATGAGCTACAGCCTCACGGGCAACATCGCACTGGAGCGCGACCTGAAGCGCGTGGAGCTCGTGCTGGACCAAGCCATCCCCTGCGGGCTCATCCTCAACGAGCTCATCAGCAACGCCTTCAAGCACGCCTTCCCGGATGGCAGGGCAGGGGTGGTGCGCATCGGATCGAACCTTGAGGGCGATCGCGTGTCCATATCGGTCACCGACAACGGTGCGGGCCTGCCGGAAGGCTTCAGCCCGAAGAATGATGGAAACCTCGGATTGGAACTCGTGCGCACGCTTGTGGACCAGTTGGACGGCAAGCTTGACGTGAAGACTGGCAGGGCTATCGCGTCTTAAATCCTAACAGGGCGTCGAGGTAGGCAT
>JAHBUM010000170.1 GCA_019638075.1 Flavobacteriales bacterium
TCCACCGGGGCCTTCACACCGTTGTGATCAGGATCAGCGCAGCACGGAGAACCTTCGCTCCGCAGCGCCATCGTTCCAGCGCAGGCGCAGCACGTACTGCCCATCGGCAAGGCCGGACACATCCAGTTGCATCAACTCGCCACGTACTGCACGTGGGGCCACCACGATGCGGCCGGTGAGGTCAAGCACTTCCATGGACATGGCAGGCTCGGGCGACCTACGCACGGCGACGGTGAGCAGATCCGAGGCGGGTGTGGGCCATACGGCCAAGGTGCGGTCCGCTGCATGCTCAGCAACACCATCGGGCGCGCTTCTGCTCCATAGCTCGATGTCGTCGATCGCGGCTTCGATCAGGCTGCCGCCCTCCAGTTCCTGATCCAAGCGGATGCTGTCGCTGACGATGAACTTCAGGCGGATCTGCGTGACATCGCCCAACACATCCTGCACGCGGAACACCTTGCGCCGCCAGTTCCGCTCCCCGCTCTTCGTATCCTCCACCGGCACCCACGTGGCACCGTTGTCGCTGCTGGCATACACCTGCCACCAGTCCGTATTGGGATTGGCGCCGCCTGGCGGGTTGTTGGTGTACCAGCGCCAATAGCTCATCGCTGGATCCACGTACGGCGAAAGGTCGATGTTGGACCCGAGGATGGTGGTGCTTCCATCATCCACATCATTGTCCCCGATCGGGCTGGTGATGCTGGCCGCGTTGCCGGTGTACCAGCAATACTCGCCGCCCGGTGTATGCTGCGTGCCGGGCTGGCAAATGGTCGATGGATCGCCGAAGGTGCCGTACGAGGCCAGCGGGGTACCCAGTTCCCACATGCCGGTAACCGCATTGTCCCCCGGCACACCGGCCTGCCACGAGCCAAGCTGGTTCAGGTCATCAGCGTTCTCCGTGGCTGCAAGGGTATACCCTACGAGAATGTAGTGCGGAAGCCCCGGATCGGCCCTGTTCGCCGCGATCGGTGTCACCGCGCTGGCCTGGCCGAAGATGTCGCGCAACCCGAGGTGGTAGGATACGAGCGTTCCCGCAGGCTGTGTAGGGATGCTCGCTGTGCAGGTGCCGTCATCCACCAGCATCTCCACCTCGGTCCAGTCCGCCGCATCGTTCACCTTGTAGAAGAGCGACACGGCATCGAGGTATTCGGTAGAGGGGAAGACCACCACCACGCGTGCATCGATCTCGATGGGCTGGTCCGCACCGGCCGCCAGCAGCCCGTCGTGGAGCAGCAGCGCATCGCTGATGAGCGTGATGCCATGCAGCGCGAAGGCTTCCACGATGGCCGCCCCATGTGTTGTTCCGTTGGTGATGTCGCCATCGGTGTCATCGGCTTGCAGCACGTCCAGCAGCACATCGCGGAACGCCTGCCCTTCGTTCCCATTGAACGTGTGTGCCTGCAAGCCGGGATAGGCATGGGCGAACAGGTCCAGCGTGAGGCCCATGTCATTGCCGAGCAGCCTGTAGGTATCCCACCAAGCGCCTGCGATGATCTCCCCATCGGCATGCACCTCGCCCACGATGTGTACGGGATAGACCTTCGGATCGATGTCATAGCGGCGGATGAAGGAATTGTCTTCGTTCAGCCGCATCCCGCGCCCAAGGAGCGGGTTCTCCGTAAGCGTGAACGCCCATACGTCGGCGTATCCCTCGTTCATCGCGCCATTGATGAAGTTGCTGCTCAGCGACAGGTAGAACTTGTCGTTGATGCCGTGCCCGTACTCGTGGTACACCACATCGTTGATGGTGGCGAGCGACCGGCAGCCGTTGGCTTCCGCATAGAAGTTGATGCTGCTGCCATCGTAGAACGCGTTGCAGTTGTCCGTTACCAGGTCCAGGCGCGTGGGCATCTGAAGATCCATCCCGGTGAACGTGGGCAGCACCGCCTTCTGGTGCGCATGGATCTGGTTGACATAGACGTAGGCGGAACGCTCCCGGAGGTTGGCCGCATTGTTGAAGGACACATCGCTGAACCCGCCGTTCAGTGTTCTGGTGAACGAAGGGGTCGTGTTGTTCGTGCTCACACTCGCCCAGCGACCGCGAAGCGCGAACGTCCCTTGCACCGGTCCCTCGATGCCAGTGGACACATAGCCGGTGATGTCGGTGTGGAAACCGGTGGTGCCCAAGGAGACCTCCAGATCGGGCAGGCCCACTTCCACGGGAGCATCCAAGGGATTACCCGGATAGGCCAGGGCCGTCACATAGAGATCCACGTTCGCGTCATCCTCGGCCTCGCCATGATCGCAGGTGCGCACCGCATTGGAGCGGTACCACAGGCGGCCGGTGTGCGCATCCACCAGGCAGCTGTAACGTCCCGGCCGCTCGCCCATCCGTGTATGCACGGTCACCTGATGCACCAGGCGCACATCGTGACGGCCTTTCACCGGCACCGGCAACAGGGCAAGGCCCCCGTCCTCGTGGTGTGTTACGCCCAAAAGTCCGTCGCGGGCCGCAGCAGCGGCAGTGGCGGCATCGGTGGTGGGCACAAGTGATGTGGTGATGTCCTTCACCAGGTCCGTCGCGAAGGAGATCACGCGTTGCCTGCCATCGAGCTTCACCATGGCACGGGCGCCGAGCACGGGCAGCCCGGCGTGCCGCTGCTCGAAATGCACATAGGTGAGCTTCCCCGTGGGAGCCGTGGCCATCGGAAGCAGTTCATCCAATGGAAGCTGATAGCCTGCGAGCTCTTCTCCCAGGAAGCGCAAGGCCTGCTCCACCGGTGTGGAGCCGATGGCCGGTATCGGGTCCCCGTAGGCGCGACGGGGCAGGCCGGTCTCCTCATTGAATTCCGCCGACCAGCGCGGGTGACGCGCCTTGAAGGCAGGCCAGCCGTTCCACTGGCGCAGTTCCTCCTGGCGGTCGCGGTCCGGCAGGCGGCGTACGTCGGTTATGAAGGAGACCTCCTCCTTGTCGGTGTGCCGCTGGGCCGTGGCGCAGAGCGGAAAGAGCGCGGCTGCAAGCAAGAGCAGTAGCGGGTGGCGGGGATGTAGGGTCGTCATGTGCAGGCACGAAGTTCGGTCCGAAGATCCATTCCGACAAGCTATTGGCCGCTGCCGTCCAAGTATCGCACCGAAGCTGACGATCAAGGCCCATCGGCATGCACCACCAAGCCATCGCAGGCCAGTTCCACCCCATCGGGCAGCGACAGGCCCACCTCCACATGCCGCCCCAGAAGGTGGCTGATGTGGGTGAAGAAGGCGCGCCTGGGTGCCAGTTCGGCCACCACGGCCAGCGCCTCCTCCATGTTGAAGTGCGAATGATGCGGCTTGATGCGCAGCGCATTGATCACCAGCACATCCAGCCCCTTCAGCTTCATGCGCTCTCCGGCGGCGATGGTCTTGGCATCGGTGATGTAGGCCACATCGCCGATCCGGTAGCCCAGCACGGGGAGCCGGTCGTGCATCACTTCCACCGGGGTTACCGGCACACCGGCCGCATGGAAGACCTCCGTGCCGACGGGATCGAGGCGCAACTCGGGCACCCCGGGATACTTGTGCTCGACAAAGGCATAGTGATAGATGCGCCGCACGGCATCCAAGGTGCGCGGCAGGCCATGCAACACCATGGCCTGCTGCTGAACGAAGTTGAAGGCCCGCAGCTCGTCGATACCCGATACATGGTCCATGTGCTCGTGCGTCAGCAACACCGCATCCAGTCGCTGCATCCCACTGCGCAACGCCTGCTGGCGCAGGTCCGGCCCCGCGTCGATCAACAGCTCCGCGCCTCCTACAGTGATCCGCACGGACGACCGCAACCGCTGGTCACGTGGATCCGCGCTGCAACAAACAGCGCATGCACAGGCGACGACAGGAACACCCTGACTGGTGCCGGTGCCGAGGAACTCCATGCGCAAGGCCATGCGCAAATATGGTGGAAGGGGGGCATGGCGTGGCGGGAAGACTCTATCTGGTTGAAGTTCCTGATCCTTGTATTCCCAGGATCCGCACACCCAGATCGCCAAGCCCACAGATGTATTACTGAGCCCGCCTACCACGCCATCCGCATGCCGCTGACTGCGCCTTTGCGCAGCAGGTGGGCTTTCCGACACCGCTTCTTTGTTGCCGCCTCAGTAGTATCAGTTGTCAGTTGCTTTCGGCCCTTCGCGGTGTCGGCTTGGTACTGTTCCCCCTGTTGTTGCGCAGGCCGCGATCGGGGTTCCCGCGCACGGATGAAAGCCCCCAGGCGCATGACCTCCTTGGTACACCATTGCCCTCTGAGCGATACGCCCGCGAGCGGTATCAAAACCTAAGGTCCCCCAAAAAATCATGGTTTTCCAGTATTGCACAAGGAATTCAAGGTCGGTTGCTTTGTCCCACACATCGAAACAACCGAACATGAACACATACAGACTCGTCTCCGCGGCCGCATTCGCCCTTGCCATACAAGGCCAAAGTCATGGTCAGGCAGGCCAACTCGACCCCAACTTCAACGCGACCGGTTACAGGGTTACCGACATGTCAGGCACCACCGTATACGATGGTGCTGTCACGGCCCTGTTACGAAGCAATGGATACACGGTGGTGGGCGATGCGGTGCGGAGTAGCATACGCCAGGTCGCCATCGCCCGCTATGCGAACGATGGCACCCTAGCACAGCAGGCGTACAGCAGTTCCCCTATCTATGAGAACGTAGGTGCCGCCCTGGCACGTGGGAACGGCCTCATGGTGGTGGGATACTCCTTATCCACAACAGATCGGAAGTGGCTCATCAGGGACTACGATGAGCAACTGGAACCAACTGCGTGGGGGATAGGAGGGGCGCTCAGCTTCTCCTTCAACGATTCGGATCCGAGTGAAGAATGCATGGCATCGGCGATCGCCGCCCAGCCAGGGTTCTTCAACACAACGACCCAGACTGCGGAATTACGCTTCGTAGTGGCCGGGTACAGCGGCGATAGGGTAGCTGTGGCACGACTAAGACCTTCATTCACTCCTGGTGAAGGAGGCTTCATGGACAACTCTTTCTCCAGTGACGGGAAGATGCTGATCGACATTCCGGACATGGCCAATGAACGTGCCACAGGCGTGGCCATTGCTTCGGACGGCTCCATTTTCGTGACCGGCTATGGCACCACCGATGGCACCTTCCTCGGTGGCGCAGAGCACGGTTTCATCGCGAAGCTCACCAGTGGTGGGGATCTGGATCTGGCATGGGGAACCAACGGCGTAGTGAAACTGACCTTCTGGCAAGCCGGGTTCCCGTTCGGGTCACCCGCCACCGTCCATAGTGTGCGCCTCCATGGCATCACGATCGACACCGACGGGAACCTCCTGGTCCATGGCGGCAAGAAGCTTGATACCGATGGCAACTGGGACTTCCTGGTGGCCCGCAGGCAGCCGGACGGCACCACCGACGGATCGTTCGGCAGCAGCGGATCCTCTACGGTGGCCTTTTCTGGAACGGATGACAACGCGGACGACATGGCGAAGGCCCTTGTCATCCAGCCTGATGAATACATCGTACTCGCCGGGTCTTCCCGCGGGTCAGGCACCACCGGCTGGACCGCATTGGCCCGGCTCAATTGTCACGGGGCCATTGACCAGACCTTCGGAACGAGCGGCCGTGTGGAAACCAATGTCGCTGCCGGACTCGAGTCCGCTGAATCCATCCTTATCGCGGGCCAGCGGATCGTGGTGGGCGGATGGGCTCAGGTCGGCACTGCGGCCGGCCGTGATTTCGCCGTCCTCCGTTACCTGACAGGCCCTGATCAAACAACCTGTACGGTGGGCATCCTTGAGCTTTCCTCCGCAGCGAGCGAAGTACTGATCTTCCCTAACCCAGTGGCTGAAGTCACCACCTTCAAGTACACCCTTGCACAGGCCGCCCGCCTGAGCATCGTGCTGCATGACATGCAGGGCCGTGAGGTAGCCTCCTTCCTGCAAGGCAGGGAGCTACCCGCTGGCGAGCACCAGCAGGTGGTGGAGATACCCGCGCATTTGGCCGCAGGGAACTATCTGGTGGTATTCAGCAGCCCCGAAGGCCGCACTGCGGTGCAAGTGAGCAAATGAACATATGCCGGGCGGTGGCGTTCCACAGCCACCGCCCGGATACCATTCCCCGAACACTCCATATCACCATGGCAGTAAGGAGAACACGGATCGCAGTGGTCGATCTCAGCGGGCACCATAAGATCTTCAGATGCTATATCGAGATGCATGCGCTGGCCGACGCCTACGCGAAAGCCAAGGCTGTTTCCGGCAGGCTCTTTCGGACAGGGTCCGAAGCTTCATGGATCGACTTTCGCAACAAGATGGAGCAGAACCTGCGCAGCGAGTATCGAAAGGTCTACGAGAGGGAGGTCCGGCAGGAACTCTCCGCGATCCTCACCAACCTACCGAACCGGGGTTTCGGTCCGTACATCAAATACTTGTGTGACACCAACGAGGCTACGTTGAAGCATCGCCGCGACCTGGATCACATGATCCATGAGGAGATCGAATATGCACGGCGCAACGAAGGGCTCTTCGGTTTTCTTGGCAAAGCCGCTGTGGTCGTCAAATTCTCAGCCGACATCGGCATGGCGATCCTTGGTGCCGTGCCCGGTATATCGGCCATCACCAGCTTCTTGACGGGGCTGGGATATTCGGCCGCGCAGGATGCCATCAAAACAGTGGAGGCCTCGAAAGGCGCGGACGCATGGGTGATCAAAGACAGTTCCAAGACATTGGTGCTTGCCGCAGGGGAGCAATGGCTTGAAAAGGGCTTGGAGATCGATAAGGTCGGCGCCACCAAGGCGGTCAAAGGGGCATTGGCCTTGGAGTCCATCTATTCAGGTCTTTTGGCTGCGGCCGATGATTGGCGGAGATTCCAATAGCGCCATGACCAATGCGTCCACAACCCGCCAGGACGGCACTCGCCGGAGGAGAGCCGGAGCATGGATCAGGGTACGGCCCTTGAGCACGCCGCCCTCATGCGACCCGAAGCACTTCCTCATGGCTGGGATATTCCGGCATTGAAAATACGGCAGATGTTGCTCACATTTCGCCGAAAATCCTATTTTCGACCCTCCCAGTCCGCACCACCAAGCGATGATCCACGGATCCCGCCCCATCTCCTGTCTGGTCATTGACGACGATGACCGCTCCATCCATACGCTGGGTATGGAGTTGCGCAAACGCCCGCAGGAGTTCAATTTGGTGGGCCAACATACCTGTTTCAAGGAAGGTCTACGCCGGATCCAGATGCAGGCTCCACAGGTGGTGTTCCTGGACATCGGCATGCCGTTCTTCACCGGGCGCGAAATGTTGGGCGTGATGGCGGTGCGCTCGTTCAAGGTGATCTTCCTTGCCAAAGAGAGCGCCTACGTTCACCAGCCCATCAAGTCCAGCCGGTTCGATTGCCTGCTGAAGCCGATCAACGTGGCCGACCTGCGCCGCACGCTGAACCGCTTGGCGGAGGGACAAGGCCGCCCGATGTCCCCATGGCCAACAACTCCCGCAGCCCCTTCAAGCGAATTCGTTTTCGGGAAAATGGCCCTTCCCACGGCCAACGGACACGTGTTCGTGGAGCCGAACGAGATCATCTATTGCGA
>JAHBUM010000171.1 GCA_019638075.1 Flavobacteriales bacterium
GGTGACAAGGTGTTCGAGGACAACGGTGTGAAGGTGGTGGTGGACAAGAAGAGCCTGTTGTACCTGCTGGGCACCACGCTCGATTTCAGCGGTGGCCTCAACGGCAAAGGCTTCCAGTTCGTGAACCCCAACGCCAGCCGGACGTGCGGATGCGGTGAGAGCTTCAGCATTTGAGATGAGCAGGAACGCCATCATAGCTGTTCCTGTCCTGCTGCTTGCATCAACTTCGATGTGCGCGCAGCAACGGCAGGTCCATGTCAGCTACATGGCCGGGTCGGAAATGCGAACGGACACTCTGTACGTTAACGATTTCGACCCGGAACATATCCTCATAGGCACGACCGTCCTGTTCGGGAGCGGTAGGAACCAAGTTGCAGGGAACCATGGTTATTGGCTCCAAAGCGTTTCACTCACCCCCTGCACCGGAGGAGTGATCCTCGATAGCGTATCCGGGCTCCTCGTGGAAGAGATCGGTGATTGGCGTCCAGACAAGATCGTTGGCATCCATGGCACTGATTCGACCCTGACGGTAGACGCCACGGTCTATTCCACTTGCGGTCATGATTTTCTCTGTGAAGTCGAGCTGCTGCTGGAGGATTCGATCATCAACCTCATCAGTACCGGCTACGGATCGAGCTCGATCTGCGGATGCTGCTTCGGGCTGCGTTATGAGGTCGACATCATCAAGGAAATGGTCCAAGTGCCGATGCACTATGTGATGATCAACAACGATCGCCACTCACTCCGAAAGATTCCCTTCTAATGCCACAGGACACCGACGATATCTTACGCGAGGTCACCTCGAAGGAATACGCCTACGGCTTCGTCACCGATATCGAGAGCGAGAAGGCGGCGAAGGGGCTGAACGAGGACATCGTGCGCTTCATCAGCGCCAAGAAGGAAGAGCCTGAGTGGATGCTGGAGTGGAGACTTGAAGCCTTCCGCCTGTGGCAGAAGATGACCGAGCCCGAATGGGCGCACGTGCACTACCCGAAGATCGATTACCAGAACGCATACTACTACAGCGCGCCCAAGAAGAAGCCCGTGCTCAACAGCCTCGACGAGGCCGACCCCGAGCTGATCAAGACGTTCGAGAAGCTGGGCATCTCGCTGGAAGAGCAGAAGCGCCTATCCGGTGTGGCCGTGGATGTGGTGTTCGACAGCGTGAGCGTGAAGACCACGTTCCAAGCAGCGTTGAAGGAGAAGGGCATCATCTTCTGCAGCTTCAGCGAAGCGGTGAAGGAACACCCCGAGCTTATCAGGAAGTACCTGGGCACCGTGGTGCCGCGTACCGACAACTACTTCGCCGCGCTCAACAGCGCCGTGTTCAGCGACGGCAGCTTCTGCTACATCCCGCCGGGTGTGCGCTGCCCCATGGAACTGAGCACCTACTTCCGCATCAACGAGGCCATGACCGGCCAGTTCGAGCGCACGCTGCTCATCGCCGATGAAGGTGCCTACGTGAGCTACCTCGAAGGCTGCACCGCACCCATCCGTGATGAGCACCAGCTGCATGCGGCCGTGGTGGAACTGGTGGCGCTGAAGGACGCCGAGATCAAGTACAGTACCGTCCAGAATTGGTACCCCGGCGACAAGGACGGCAAGGGCGGCATCTACAACTTCGTGACGAAGCGTGGCCTGTGCCTCGGCGATCGCAGCAAGATCAGCTGGACACAGGTGGAGACCGGCAGCGCCATCACGTGGAAGTACCCCAGCTGCGTTCTGAAGGGCGACTTCAGCATCGGTGAGTTCTACAGCGTGGCCGTGACCAACAACCGCCAGCAGGCCGACACGGGAACCAAGATGACCCACATCGGCAAGGGCACGAAGAGCACCATCGTGAGCAAGGGCATCAGCGCTGGCCTCAGCAACAACAGCTATCGGGGCTTGGTGAAGATCGGCCGGGGCGCGAAAGGCGCGCGCAACTTCAGCCAGTGCGACTCACTACTGCTCGGTGATCGCTGCGGCGCGCATACGTTCCCCTACATCGAGAGCGAGAACCCGAGCGCGATGGTGGAGCACGAAGCCACCACCAGCAAGATCGGCGAGGACCAGATCTTCTATCTGAACCAGCGCGGCATCGAGACGGAGAAGGCCGTGAGCCTGATCGTGAACGGCTACTGCAAGGAGGTGCTGAACCAGTTGCCGATGGAGTTTGCGGTGGAAGCGCAGAAGTTGTTGGCGGTGTCATTGGAAGGATCTGTGGGATGAGAACAAAAGAGTTACGTGTTGACGGGTTGCGTGTTACGCGTTGCTGAACCTGAACCACCTGAGCCATGGCTACCATCAAGCAGTTCGAAGACCTCGATACATGGAAGGACGCACGAGCCTTGAACAAGAAGATCTACACGATCACACGCCGTAAGGCCTTCACGGAAGATCCCGATCTGCGCCGCCAGATCCGAAGGGCATCCGTCTCGGTCATGTCCAACATCGCCGAAGGCTTCGAGCGGAACAACAACAACTTCTTCATCAACTTCCTGACCATAGCGAAAGGCTCTGCCGGAGAGGTCCGCTCCCAACTGTATTGCTGTCTGGATGGTGAGTTCCTCAGCGAACGGGAGTTCGAACCACTGAAAGAAGAGGCGCAAGCACTTGGTGAACGGATCGGGAAATTCATCATCTACCTCGAACGGTACCAGAGCCAACCGGGCAACAAGAGCCGAACGACCGTCGCGGGCCGAACACGCAACACGTAACCCGTCAACACGTAACGCATTTGCATTCAATGTTGAAGATCGAAAACCTCCACGCCCACATCGAAGGGAAGGAGATCCTGAAGGGATTGAATTTGGAAGTGAAGGCCGGTGAGGTCCACGCCATCATGGGGCCGAACGGTTCCGGCAAAAGCACGCTCGCGAATGTTCTCGCAGGCCGCGAAGAGTATGAAGTGACCGATGGTTCCGTGAGCTACCTCGGCGAAGACTTGCTTGAACTGGCCCCCGAGGAACGCGCATGGAAAGGCATCTTCCTCGCCTTCCAATACCCGGTGGAGATCCCCGGCGTAAGCAACATGAACTTCCTGCGTACCGCGCTGAACGAGACCCGCAAGGCCAACGGCCTGGAGGAACTCGGCGGCAAGGACTTCCTCGCGTTGGTCCGTGAACGCGCCAAGATCGTGGAGATGGATGCCGACCTGATGAGCCGCAACCTCAACGTGGGCTTCAGCGGTGGCGAAAAGAAGCGCAACGAGATCTTCCAGATGGCGATGCTTGAGCCCAAGCTCGGGATCCTCGACGAGACCGACAGCGGACTGGACATCGACGCGCTCCGCATCGTGGCCGGTGGTGTGAACAAGCTGCGCAGCACCGACAACGCCTTCATCGTGGTGACGCACTACCAGCGCCTGCTGGACCACATCGTGCCCGACTTCGTGCATGTGATGGCCGATGGCCGCATCATCAAGAGCGGACCGAAGGAACTGGCGCTGGAATTGGAGGCCAAGGGGTATGATTGGGTGAAAGGATAGATGTACGGGCGGACGATCGTCCGCCCCAACAGAATGACAACTACGACGATATCCGACCCGAAGGCCACCGTGCTTCCTCTTCTGGAAGGCGGAACGTGGCCCCGAGCTTCCGAAGCATTGGCGCAGGTGACCAGCCTGCCCATTCCGGGCACCAAGACCGAAGCGTGGAAGTACACGCGCGTCGCCCGCCTCTTCACCAGCGCGTACACGGCCCCGAACGCCAAGGCCAATGTGGCACTTCCGGAGCGCCTGCCCTTCCCGGCCACGCGCTTCGTGTTCGTCAACGGCCACTTCCGCGCCGACCTCAGCGATGCGCTGAACGTGCCCGTCGGCAAGGTCATCGGCGCATTGGGGCAGCACTTCGATCACCCGTTGGTGAAGCAGCACTACGGTACGCTGGCTCCCGTGAACGAGCGGCTCTTCAGCGCGATGAACACAGCGCGACCGACCGATGGCCTTGCACTGGTGCTTCCGCAAGGCGCCGCATTGCAACAGCCCTTGCATGTGCTGCACCTCACCGTGGGCTCGACCCAACTCGTGCAGCCGCGCGACCTCATCGTATTGCAGAACGGCGCCACGGCCGAGATCTTCTTCGAGCATGTAAGCGGTCCGGATGCTCAAGGCAGCCTGATCAACGGCGTGCGCGAATGCCTCGTGGGGCAGGGTGCCTCCCTGACGATCCACAAGCTGCAGCGCGATGCCGAGAGGGTCACGAACATCAGCGATGAGCAGGTGCACGTGTACGGCGATGGCCGTTACAGCATCGACACCATCACGCTGGGCAACGGCCTTGTGCGCAACGACCTCGGCGTATCGCTCGCGGGTCCGCAGGCGCATGCCGAGCTCAGCGGCGCCTACCTGCTGAACGGCATGGCGCACTGCGACAACCATACATACATCGGCCACGACGTACCGGACTGCACCAGCGACGAGCTCTACAAGGGCATCATGGCCGGCAAGGGCACGGGCGTGTTCAACGGCAAGGTGTACGTGAAGCAGGATGCGCAACGCACGCGCGCCTACCAGAGCAACGCGAACATCCTGCAGGGCGATGACGCCAAGGTGTTCACCAAGCCCGAGCTGGAGATCTACGCCGATGACGTGAAATGCAGCCACGGTTGCACCATCGGAAGGCTGGACGAGAAGGGGCTGTTCTACCTGCGCAGCCGTGGGGTGAGCGAGACCGAAGCACGGCGCATGCTGGCCCATGCCTTCATGACGGATGTGCTGGAACGCATCGGCAACGAAGATTGGAGGAAGCACCTGGCGGGGTTGATCGACGCGAAACTGGAAGTGCTATGAGGATTAACCGCAACGACGCGACGACGCAACGGGATCGCAACGAATGCGGATCCCGTGATGTTGTGTGCATTTTCGTTGCGTCGTCGCATCGTTGCGGTTCAATGCATTCGCATTCATGAAAGCCGTAGCGATGGAACCGATGTTCGATGTAGCGGAGATCCGTGCGCAGTTCCCGATCCTGAAGGAGCTCGTTCACGGCAAACCGCTGGTGTACTTCGACAATGGCGCCACCAGCCAGAAGCCGCGGCGGGTGATCAAGGCGGAGAGCGCGTATTACGCCACGATCAACGCCAACGTGCATCGCGGCGTACATACGCTGAGCACCAAGGCCACCGAGGCGCAGGAAGCGGCGCGTGAGGCCATCCGCAATCACATCAACGCGAAGCATGCCCACGAGGTGATCTTCACCAGTGGCACCACGGCGGGCATCAACCTGGCGGCGACCAGTCTTGGGCAGTTGCTGTTGAAGCCGGGGGATGAGGTGGTGATCAGCGGCATGGAGCACCACAGCAACATCGTACCCTGGCAACTCGCGTGCGAACGGCACGGGGCTACGTTGAAGGTGATCCCGATCACGGAGAGTGGGGAGTGGGACGTTGTCATTCCGGCCTTGAGCCGGAATCGCGCGACTCCGGCTCAAGGCCGGAATGACATCTTCAATGAACGGACGCGGATCCTCGCGATCAGCCACGTGAGCAACACGCTGGGTACGATCAATCCGGTGAAGCAGCTGATCGCCGAGGCGAAGAAGCATGGCACCGTCACCGTGGTGGATGGCGCGCAGGCGATCGCCCACCTCGATGTGGATGTGCAGGACCTCGGCTGCGACTTCTACGCCTTCAGCGGACACAAGGTGTACGGGCCAACGGGCATCGGGGTGCTGTACGGCCGCGAAGAGTTGCTGGAACGCATGCCGCCGTGGCAAGGTGGCGGAGAGATGATCGATACCGTGACGCTGGAAAAGAGCACGTGGGCCAAATTGCCCTTCAAGTTCGAGGCCGGTACACCGCACATCGCGGGCATCATCGGTCTGGGTGAAGCGGTCCGCTGGATGGAGGACTACGACAAGTCCGCCATGGCGAAGCATGAGCACGCCTTGCTGCAACACGCCACCAAGAAACTGCTCACTATCGACGGCTTGCGCATCATCGGTACGGCGAAGGAGAAAGTGGGGGTGGTCAGCTTCGTTATTGAAGGAGTGCATCACTACGACCTCGGCACCCTGCTGGACCAGCAAGGCATCGCCGTGCGCACGGGCCACCACTGCACCCAGCCACTGATGGAGCGGTTCGGGATAAGTGGAACGACGCGGGCCAGCTTCGCGTGTTTCAACACCATCGAGGAGATCGATGTCATGATCACCGCTGCGAAGAAGGCGGTGAAGATGCTCAGGTGATTATGGCCTTCAACAACTTGAAACATCGGTTGGCCAATCCCGGAATGCGGGAGTTGATCGTCTTTGGCCTGTTGATGACACCGGTTATCTGGTTTGGCATATGGATATGTGCGTTTTCATGGATACCGCCTTTGGAGTTCATTCTTCTCGGCCTCTTGGGCTTGGGCGTAGCCGCAAGTGTGACAGCACGATCACTGGACAAACGCTTGATCGCACGGTTCTACAAATACTCATGGACGCTGGTAATTCTGTTGGCCGCCTGTTGGGGACTTTGGTATCCCGTCAGAAACGAGTTGCTTGCAGAATCCAAAGAACGCGGTGAGCGCATCTCGACCCGGGTCGCCCAATTTCGGGAAGAGAATGGGGCGTGTCCTGAATCGCTAGACGACCCCTATTTCGACGATCTATCCAAGTGGTCGTCGATAGGAAGCAAGTTCTCATGCAGCATGGAGGGTGAATGTTCTGTCTCCTTTGCTGGGTTTGGCGGATACTGGTGGGCATACAGTGCTGAACGCAAGGAGTGGTACGCATTCGACTGAATCATGAACACGTCCACTTCCCTCGCCCAAGCCCAGCAAGAGCTCATCGACGAGTTCGCCATGCTCACGGACTGGCAGGACCGCTACGAACATCTGATCGAACTGGGCAAGGACCTGCCGTTGATCGCACCGGAGCACAAGACCGACGACAACTTGGTGCGCGGTTGCCAATCACGCGTGTGGTTGCATGCGGCGCAACAAAACGGCACCATCCACTTCACCGCCGATAGCGATGCCATGATCACCAAGGGCATCGTAGCCTTGCTCGTGCGCGTGTACAACGACCGCACGCCGCAGGAGATCCTCGGCGGCTCCACGGAGTTCATCGACAGGATCGGGCTGCGCGAGCACCTGAGTCCGAGCCGCGCCAATGGGCTGAGCGCGATGATCGATCAGATGAAACGTTACGCCCTCGCCTATTCTTCCAAGTCATGACACCAGAGGAAAAGAAACACCTCGAAGAGCGCGTCATCGACATGCTGAAGTCGGTGTACGACCCGGAGATCCCTGTGGACATCTACGAGCTGGGGCTGATCTACGACGTGGTGATCCACGATGACGCCAGCGTGTACATCAAGATGACGTTGACCAGTCCGGCATGCCCGGTGGCGGGGACATTGCCTGGCGAAGTGGAGCAGAAGGTGGCCGGCGTGCAGGGTGTGGCGAGCGCCAAGGTGGAGATCACCTTCGAGCCACCGTGGGACCGCACGATGATGAGCGAGGCGGCGCAATTGGAGTTGGGGTTTATGTGACCCCCGATCACTCGTTCCTCTTGAGTCCGAAGCGATAGGTGAACCCGCCGATGATCTGCGTAGG